>JAEEWP010000073.1 GCA_016287465.1 Caryophanales bacterium
CCCTTGGTTTGGTCGTCCTTGGAAAGAAATTCTCAATCCACACCCTCATCGCGATGATCGCCTATCCAGTGACCTTCTCCCTTATCTACCGTTTGAACCTCGGTGAGGTTTTCGGAATGACCCAGATTTATGAAGCCGCTTTAGCAGGGGGACCAGACGCTATCGGTTCTCTCCTCTTCGCGGCCGTTTTTGGTGGATTCCTTTGTGGCGCTGGTATCGCGCTTGCCTATCGTGGCAACGGTTCTACTGGCGGCTTCAATGTCGTGTCTGCAATCGTTGCCAGATATAGCGAAATCAAAGAAAGCACATCAAGCCTCATCATTGACGTTATCTTGATTGTGCTTGGCGCTCTTGTCAGGCTCCGTGTTCCAAACAACTTCACTCTCTCTTGCCTCGGCATCCTTTGCGCAATTGTCTGCTCCCTTTCTATTCGCTTCCTTTATGTCGATGCCACTCACTTCGTCATCTGTGACATCATCACCGAGAAATACGAAGAGGTTAATAGATTCGTCATCGATGAGATGGATCATTCAACCACCCTCTTTGACACCGTTGGTGGATATACTGGCGAAGACCGCAAGATGGTTAGAGCGGTCATCTATACCGATGAGACAACCGAGCTTAGGGAATTCATTGCGACAATAGATCCAAAAGCCTTTGTCTCATTCACAAAAGCTAAGACCATTAATGGCGAGGGCTTCGAGCCTTTCTATGTTAGACATAAGAAAAAGCAGTCAAAAATGCAAAATTCCCAGCAAAACCAAGCTGAAAATGAGGTAAACAACGATGGTGATTGATGACACCCATCGCTTCGAATTAGTTTCTCCTTTCAAACCTACGGGCGATCAGCCTGCTGCCATAGCCAAAGTTCTCAAAGGCGTTGAGGAAGGCAAAAAAGTCCAGGTCATTTTAGGCGCGACCGGAACAGGCAAGACCTTCACCGACGCGAACATCATCGCTGCTTTAAATAGACCGACATTGGTTCTTGTCCATAACAAAACATTAGCCTCTCAGCTCTATGGAGAGTTCAAAGAACTCTTCCCTCATAACAGAGTTGAGTATTTTGTTTCGAACTTCGACTTCTATCAGCCTGAGGCCTATATCCCAAAGACCGACACATATATCGCCAAAGACGCGATGATGAACGACGAAATTGAGATGATGAGAACGAGTGCGGTCAACTCCATCATCGAACGTCGTGACACGATCGTCGTCGCTTCGGTTGCCGCCATCTATGGCTTAACCGACCCAGAGGAATATCGTGGCCTCGTTTTCGAAGTCCGCGTTGGCGAAACCCTCGACAGAAAACGCTTCTTTGACAAACTCGTTGAGGCCCAATACAGCAGAAACAACTTCGATCTTGCCCCAGGCAACTTCAGAGTCCATGGCGACATCATCGACATCTGCCCGATGTATACATCCGACTACTATATCCGCATCGACTGCTTTGGTGACGACGTTGAGAAGATCTGCGAAGTCGATAAGCTAAGCGGAGAAGTCCATAAGAGCTATCTCACATTCCCTATCTACCCAGCCTATGACCACGCTTCGACGAGAAAGAGAATCGAAGAAGCCTGCGTCACCATCTCTGAAGAGCTTGAAGATCGTCTCAAATACTTCCGTTCCGAAGGAAAGCCCCTTGAAGCGGAACGCCTTGAGATGAGAACAAGGCAAGACATGGAATCCCTTAAGGAATTCGGCCGTTGCCCTGGCATTGAAAACTATTCCAGGCATATCGATAAACGTAAGCCTGGCCAAAGGCCATTCTGCTTAATGGACTATTTCCCGAAAGACTATCTCCTTTTGGTTGATGAGTCCCACGTCAGCTTTCCGCAGGTCAAAGGCATGTTCAACGGAGACAGATCCCGTAAGGAAACCCTCGTGGAATATGGCTTCCGTTTGCCAAGCGCCCTCGATAACCGTCCTCTCAACTTCGAAGAGTTTGAAGGACTCATGCCTGATGCGGTGGTGTGTACCTCCGCGACCCCAGGCGACTACGAACTTAACCTTTGTGACCACGATGTCGCTGAGCAGATCATCCGTCCAACTGGTCTTCTTGACCCAGAAATCGAAGTACGTGGCTCCGACGGACAAATCGACGACTTGCTCAGCGAAATTCATAACCGTATCAAAAAAGGTCAGCGCACACTCGTAACCACATTAACCAAGCGCATGGCGGAAGATTTAACCGACCATTTGAAGGATCAAGGCATCAAGACCGCCTATATTCATTCCGACATCGACACATTGGAGCGTGGCGACATTTTGAGGGATCTCCGCGCTGGCGTATATGACGTGCTCGTTGGTATCAATCTTCTTCGCGAAGGCCTTGATCTACCAGAAGTTTCGCTCGTCGCCATTCTTGATGCCGACAAGGAAGGCTTCCTCCGTTCCGAATCCGCCCTCATTCAGACCATTGGTCGTGCGGCTCGCCACGAAGAGGGGAAAGTCATTATGTATGCCGATCAAATCACTGAATCCATGGCTAAGGCCATTGAAGAAACCAACCGTCGCCGCGAAATCCAAAAAGAATACAACGCCAAAAACCACATCACTCCGCACTCAATCAAGAAGGAAATCAGTGCCGGACTTCGCGCCATCATTCCTGAAAAGATGAAGGAAAATAAACTAGACATCCGCAAGGTGCCAAAAGAAGAGCTACCAGGCCTAATCAAGAGCCTAACTGGCGAAATGAAGCTCGCCGCTGCCAACCTTGAATTCGAAAAAGCCGCCGCCATCCGTGATGAAATTGAGAGAATCAAAGAATTCACCAAATAGTATGCTATAATAATAAGCATGAACGGGTTGGGCAACTCTAGTATTGAAGTGATCGAAAAAATCAACCGCCGCATTCGCGCCTGCGACTATCTTGTCGTTGCGCAACTATTTTTAAAAGATAACTTTCTCCTCGAGCGTGAGCTAGAATTCTCCGATATTAAACCAAGATTACTTGGACACTGGGGAACTTGTCATGGCATCAATGTTGCCTACGCCAATCTCAAGGCCTATTTCAAAAACGATCCAAACTTTTCCTTCGTCCTTGGCCCTGGCCACGGCTTCCCAGCCCTCCAAGCCAACCTATATATTGATGGTGATCTCGAAAAAGTTGATAAAAATGCTACCAAAAACTACTCAGGCCTCAAATATCTCTGCAAAAACTTCTCTTGGCCGGATGGCTTTCCATCCCACGCTAGCCCATTCACCCCAGGCATCATTACGGAAGGTGGTGAACTCGGCTATGCACTCGCAAACGCCTATGGTGTAGCTCTCGGACATCCAGAAAAGACCATTGCCGTTTTAATTGGCGATGGCGAACTCGAAACCGCCACAGCACTCGCATCACTCAATCTTAAAAACCTTCTTTCAGGATCACAGAACGGCAAAGTCATTCCTATTTTGCACCTCAATGGCTACAAAATCTCTGCCCCATCAATTTATGCCAGAAAATCCGAGAGGGAACTAAACGAGCTCATTCGCGGCTTCGGCTTCGACCCAATCCTAATTGATGGTGATGAGCCAGAAAGATTCCAAATCGCACTCGAAAATGAATCGAAGAATCCATTCTTCATCCTAAAAACTGAGAAGGGAGCTACCGGCCCGAACCGTTACCAATTCTCGCATCAAATCCCATTGAAGAATGTGAAAACCGACGAAAAAGAATTGAGAATCCTCGAAAAATGGCTGAACTCATACAATATTAAGGAGATAATAAAACACCTATGTCTGGAAATATAATCACCAAGTATCTCGAGAAACGTCGTAAGGCTCAGGTTTATTCTCCTGCCGAAAAATTTGGCGAGCTTCTCATGAAAAAGCTAAAAGAGGACCGACATTTTTATTTCTTCTCACCAGACGAAACCACTTCGAATCGTTTCGATGCAGTATTCGATGTCGAGAAACGCGCCTGGAACTTACCAAAAGAGTCCTGGGACCTTCCTGAAAGCAAGAACGGCCGCATTATCGAAATGCTTTCTGAGAATGTACTCTTTTCTGTTATGACTGGGCATCTCATGAACGGCGAACAAGCTATGATGGGAAGCTACGAAGCATTTTTCTCCGTAGCAACATCGCAAATCCTGCAACAAATCAAATTCATTAAGCAAACCAAAGAAACTGAATGGAGAAAACCACTTCCTGCCGTCAACTTACTCTCAACCTCAACC
>JAEEWP010000024.1 GCA_016287465.1 Caryophanales bacterium
GTAAACATTTAGGGCTTTCTTCTTATCTCCTCTAGTCAAGGCATTGCTAAGTTCGAACATATTCTCTTCGAGAGGCTTGCTGACAAGCGTCTCAACAGTTTGCTTTGTGATGGTCTCACCATTGGCGTAAGTCACAAGCTTCATGGCTTCGTTAAGGAAAGCCGAGTAGTCATTGTTCACTCTCAAAATGAGTTCTTTGACTGCATCCGCATTGATTTTGGTATTACGTTTTTCGAAAAAGTTGTTAACGACAACCGGCCACTGATCTGGACCGAAGGAATTAACGACAGTGAACTTCGCCCCTCCTTCTTTCAAGGCTTTAAAGAAGTCGCCATTCTCGTCCAGCGCTTCGGAATAAACCAAAATGTAAAGACTGATATTTGGGTCAGGTTTTTTGAAGAAGGTAAGAAGGTCATCAGCAACATCACCCTTTTGAGGTTTCTGTTTCGTCTTTGTTTTCTCTAAATAGAAGAAGTTCTCGGCAACGACCGCTTTCTTGTCGTAACCAAGAGGCAATGATTCACATTCGTTGGCCAAATCGATGAGACGTTCTTTGCCCATGTCGAGCTCGACATAGTTCATCTCATCGCGTTCTGGAAGATCGTTTTTGAGGACTTTCCTTAGAGCGGTTTTGCACATGCTGCTCTGAGGATTGTAGATAACTTGAATCATTTGATTCATTATAACGCATTAAAGTCCGCTTTAGTTGCCTGAGAACAACAAATTCTGGCGATAAGTAATCGATCCTTCGACATCAGTCCTCCTGACCTTGATACCAAGACGATCGAACCTAGCCAAAACCTTGTCGCTAGGATGCCCATAAGAATTCTTTTTGCCGACTGATAAGATAGCCACTTCAGGCGTAACACACTTTAGGAACTCCTCACATGATGAGGTATCGCTTCCGTGATGCCCTGCTTTAAGGATGTCGCAATCAAGATTAGGGTGTTCTTTGATTATCTGTCGCTCAAGAGATTCCGGAGCATCGCCCATAAAGAGCCATTTCTTGTTCATAAACTCTAGCGATAAGACCAATGAATTGTTGTTTTCTTCCTTCGTATCCCTATCGTTTTCGTTATAGTTGATGAACCGCAAATCTCCGATGGTTAGTGGGAAACTGCTCTTATCACGAATGATATGTTTGATGTTATAGTTCTTGTTTAAAGACTCAAGAGCGCCCGAATGATCCGCGTCACCATGAGTGATGATGACATAATCGAGTTTTGAGACTCTTTGCCCTCTTAGGAAAGGAATATCAACCTCTTTCGCCATATCGAACGAGGTGTTTCCTCCCGTATCGATAAGAACCGTCTTGTTTTGGTTTCGGATGAAGATGCAATCCCCTTGGCCAACATTGAGAAAAGTCACTTGGTTGCTCGCATAGTTCACAAGCGGGCAAACATTAATAATGAATGCCACCACTCCGGCCAATGGAACGAGCTGCGCCAGGATGGTTTTACCCTGATCCATGATGATGAAGAATATAGCCAGCGCGTAGTAATAAATGAATATAGTCAAATCATTGAATTGTCCGACCGTTACTACTAAATCGAAGTTTTCAAGGAACTGAAGAGTGCCGTTTAAAAACGACGAATATAGATTCAGGACGGTGACGAATGGGAGACTGAAGAAACTCAGGTAACCTAGCGCTGCAAACGGCCCAACAAGAGGGATGAGCATCGCGCTATACAAAGGCCCCATTACGTGGAATGCATTCCCTTTGATAAATAACGGCGCCAAGAACACAAGAAGATAAATCGTGTCTATCGCCTTTCGGTCTCTTCTTTTGTACCTGACCCTATGACTAGCGGTCAGCATCATGAATATCGATAGCCCAAACCCTATGAGATAACCGCTTTGCAAAGCGTTCCATGGGTTAAGAAGAAAAAGAGCGATTCCGATAACGGATGTCTTTGTTAAAGGCGTCGTTGTCTTCCCACTTATTGTTGAAGCCAGGGCGCTAGCCCTTCCTAGGTATACCCGCCAAAAGCCTATCTTGTGGATGCCAAAAGGGAAGAGCAATGTTGCGATAATCAATACGATGATATCTGATGTTTTATCACTGAATCCTAGTCTAAAGAACCAATCGAGGAACCTTAGGAAGAAGGACAGAATCATACCGGAAACACTTAGGAACGCCAGTGCGTTCATACTGGCAGCGAGGGCCACCGTATCATTCGAATAGTCTTTAGCCCCAAAGAGGACCGACGAGAGTAGCCCCCTCGTCGGCTCTTCAAAGCTTTTAAGGAACTTATTCTCTTTGGACGCAAGCCTTAAGGGCCTAGCGAACTTAACTTCCGTTTCATAAGCATGTAGTTCATAATCGACTCCTTTTTTGTTGAGATAGCTTTCAAAGGAAAAATAACCCTCATAAGAAGTCATCTTCAAAGGGGTTGCCTTCCCGGTTATGGCCAAGAAGTCCCCTTCTTCCCTCTCGCAATCTCTTTCGTATACGTAATAGCGATGAAAACCGCTATCGAACAGGAAGTAGTTCTCCCTGTTCTCTATAACGATGCCTTCGTAGATCCCGTAGTCTGTGCGTGCTTTGGTCTTAGGTATGCCTAAAACAAACCCAATCAAAAGGGCAACACCCATAGTGATCATTCCGATCTTCCCTCTTTTTCTTAGAGGACAAACGAAAAGAATCAACACCAAAAGAGGGAGGATTACGGCAAGGCTGAAAAGGTGAAAACCAATGTTGAAACCGATGATCAGACCGCTTAAAGCGAAAAGCGTCAGATAAGGTTTCAGAATCAGACCGTCAGACTTATGTACTTCTTGTTCTTTTCCCATGTAGCGGCTCCGATGCCACTCACGTTCTGAATTTCTTCAAGACGACGGAACGAACCGTGTTCATTACGGTAATTAACGAGAGACTGGGATTGGCTCTCGCTGAATGAGGTCTTTGCTAAAAGCGTGGCCTTATCGGCACTATTGATGCACGCTTTGTCAATTGGGCTTGAGTTGCAAGTGTCCGTGTTGTCGTAAATAGGCGCGATATAAAAAGCGATATCCCCATCTAAGACGAAGGATGTGTCATAGCATTTCGTGTCTGCGTTGCTCGTGACTCCGCCAGCCGCTTTGATCGCGTCCAAGAGCGTACTATTAATAGGTAATAAATAGGTGCCCGCAAGCTCCACTTCCCCTGATAAGGTGACCTCGATTCCCTCAGGATCGGAAGCGACGAGAACTTCACCATCGCCTTCTTTGGCGATTTCGGTCGTGATTTTGTCGACACAGGCCATAACGATCAAGGTGACGATCGTCACAGCCAAAACGATGAGTATTGTTTTGAACATAAAAAGCCTCCTCACTTAATAGATAGAAGGCTTCGGTCCGATTTTTCACAAAATCGTCAAAAATATTTTTTGAAGGCACAAAAAAAGAGGCGGTGTCGCCTCTAGTTTTTATTTGTCGGAAGATTGATAGGAAACAGAGAGGATCTCGATTTCGTATGGGATATTGCACTCGACGGTGACTTTGTCGCCGACTTCCTTACCGATAAGGGCAGCGCCTAATGCGGATCTGCCGCTGATATATGGAATTGGACTCTTGCTGGCAAGTGGATCGACCTCGACGGTGCCAACGACTTTGACGGTGTTGACCTCGCCGCTCTTGACCTCACGGTATTCAACGGTGTGCCCAATGTTGATCTTCTTGCTCTTGCCATCTTTGGAATTGATGATGACGGCAACGTCTTTAATGTGCTGTAACTGCTCGATCTGGCCGTCGATTTCGCCTAATTTGTGCTTAGCGGCGGTATAGTCGGCGTTCTCGGAAAGGTCACCCTGTTCACGAGCGGCGACGAGAGCTTCGAGGACTTCTTTACGTTCAACGTCAAGAAGGTAGCGGTATTTCTTTTCGACTTCATCAAGACCCGCTTGGGTCATTTCAATTTTTTCTTCTGCCATTTTAGTTCTCCAATTTCGCCCCTAGATTATATGGACTATGGGGCTAAGAAACAAGTTTCTTTATTTAATCTCCTGAATGTCAGGATCTTCCTCGTAGGTGTTGAGCATCTCCTGGGCTTCCTTCATTTCGTCCTCGGAAACGTCCATGAGGGTCTCATGATCCTCGCTGGCCATGACGATAAGGCTGTCTGGATCTTCTTCTTTGAAGAGGAAAAAGAAATCCTTATTCCTGTCTGGGTTGCGGTAATAGAAATAGATCTTCCAGGTGTCTTCGGTGCCATCATCTCTGGTGATAATGACGGTGTTGTCGTTGATTTCTAGCATTGGATGCTCCTTTCATAGGGTTTTCGCGTCTGGCGAATTGAGGAATGATTCGAGGATGATGACCGCGCTTTGCTGGTCGATGACCTTATGGCGTTTTCCACGGGAGATATCGGCTTCGAGCATCGAGCGGTTGGCCATGACGGTCGTGAGTCTTTCATCAACAAGGAAGACTTTGAGGTTTGGGTCCGCTTCAAGAAGCGATTCTTTGAAGCGCTCGGAACGAATTGCGCTATCGCCTTTGGAACCATCCATGTTAAGAGGATAGCCAAGAGCGACGACTCCGACATTCTCTTTCTTGAGATACTCAAGAATGTAGGCAAGGACCTGACGATAGGCGCCTTCGGTGAAACGATAGTTCTCACGGCCATGGGCAATGCCCAAAACATCGCTTATAGCGATGCCACAGGTGCGGCTGCCAAGATCAAGCCCAAGGACCTTCTTCATTAGAAGCCCTCCTTAAGGCTTTCGACGGCTTTAATGAAACCATCGGAGGTTTTGACCTGGCCGGTTGCCATTTCTGGTCTTCCGCCACCGCCGCCGCCAAGACATTTGGCCATCGTTTTGACGATGTCGCCGGCTTTGGTTTTCTTTAAGGCCTCGCCACCGACCATGGCGACGAGAGGTCTGGCACCTTCTTTGCCGCCAAGAAGGACTAAGACATAGTCTTTCTTGTTGGCTTTGAGGGTATCGGCTAAGGTAAGAAGGTCGTCTCTGGAGGCTCCTTCTTTGACTTCTTTGATGAATGCGACGCCATTGACGCTGTCGACGTTTTTCTCCATCTCTTTGGCTTCAAGCGCGGCGATCTTGGCTTTGAGCTGATCGTTTTGCTTGCGGAGGGTTTCTTTGTCGGCTATAAGCGTCTTGATGTGACGGCTGAAGTCCGCATCATTGGCACCGAGTCTCTTCTCATTCTCATCTAAGAGCATGAGACGGTTATTTAAGTAGGAATATGCGCCAAGGCTGGTGATAGCCTCGATACGGCGGACGCCACTTGAGATAGCTTCATCAGATTTGATTAAGAATAAGCCGATTTCGCTGGTGTTTTTGACGTGGGTTCCACCGCAGAATTCTTTGGAATACTCACCGAATTCAACGACGCGGACGGTATCGCCATACTTCTCGGCGAATTCCATCTCAGCGCCTTTCTTTTTGGCTTCTTCGATCGGGAGGACTTCGGTGACTTCTTCGATGCCCTCTTCGATTTTGGCATTAACTTCTCTTTGAAGAGCGAGCAAATCTTCGTCGCTCATCTTCTTTGGGGCGCTATAGTCGAAACGGAGGTATTCTTCATTGACGAAGCTACCACGTTGATCGACGTGTTCACCAAGGACATTGCCTAAGGCACTGTGGAGAAGGTGGGTCGCACTGTGGTTGCGTTCGATTAAATGACGCCTATCTTTGTCGAGGACGATTTTCACTTCATCCCCTTCTTTGATGGTGCCGTATTTCATGACGATCTCGTGGAGATGCTGGCCGTTTGGAGCTTTGCTGACGCTGACGATCTCGCCTTCGAAGCCTTCGCCATAGACAAAGCCTTTGTCGCTGACCTGGCCGCCCATTTCAGCATAGAATGGGGTCTCACCGAAGATGACTTCGCCTTCTTCATCTAAAGATGAAACGCGGACGCCGTCTTTGAATAAGCCCAAGGCCTTGGTTTTGGATTCCTCTACGTCGTAGCGGAATTCGCTTCTTTCTTTGAAGGCCATGAGGTCTTTTGATTGTTTCTTGAAGGAGTCGATTTGGCCACGGGCCTCTTTGGCTCTCTTCCTCTGCTCTTCCATGAGAGCGTCGAAGTTGTCGAGATCGACTTTGGCTCCGAGCTCAAGCCCCATTTCTGAGGTGAGGTCTTTCGGGAAGCCATAGGTGTCATAAAGAAGGAAGGCGTCTTCACTGGAAATAGAGCCTTTTTCTTCGACAATCTTCTTGAGCTTCTTCTCGCCGATCTGAAGGGTCTGGCTGAATTTGTTCTCTTCGCCGAGGATCATCTTCTTGACGAGGCCTTTTTTCTCGATGAGATTTGGGTAGAATTCACCATACTTCTCGACGACGATATCGACAAGATTGGAAAGGAATGGGCCATTGATGCCAAGTTTCTGGCCATAACGCATGGCACGGCGGGCAATTCTTCTTAAGACGTAGCCACGGCCTTCGTTGGAGAAGATGGCACCATCGCTGAGGGCGAAGCTAAGGCATCTGATATGGTCGGCGATGACGCGGAAGCTCATGAGATTTGGCTCAGCGTATTCTTTGCCAGAGAGTTTCTCGACCGCCTTGATGATAGGAAGGAAAAGGTCGGTCTCGAAGTTGGTTGGAGTCTCTTGGCAAATGCAGGCGAATCTCTCTAAACCTGCGCCGGTATCGATATTTTTGGATGGAAGTTCTTTGTAGTCTTCTCTCTTGACACCATTGACGGCGTTGAACTGGCTGAAGACGATGTTCCAGATTTCGATATAACGGTCATTCTCCTCATCGTTCTTAAGCATCTCGACGCCGCGGTGTTCTGGGTCGTATTTCTCACCACGGTCGAAGAACATCTCGGTGTCTGGTCCGCATGGGCCTTCGCCGATCTGCCAGAAATTGCCTTCGAGAGGGATCATATGGTCTGGGATCATGCCTTGCTTGATCCAAAGCTCAAGGGAGGCTTTATCCATTGGGTTATAAGTGATGTAGAGTTTTTCTTTTGGGAAGCCGAAACCCACTTCTTCGTTTGTGAGAAGCTCAAAGGCCCATGGAATGACCTCATCGCGGAAATAGTCTCCGATGGAGAAGTTTCCGAGCATCTCAAAGAAAGTGTGGTGACGGGCGGTATGTCCGACGTTCTCGATGTCGTTGGTGCGGATGCACTTCTGGACGTTGGTCAAACGTCTGCAAGATGGGATCTCGCTGCCATCGAAATATTTCTTAAGTCCGGTGACGCCTGCGTTGACCCAAAGAAGCGACTTGTCGCCATGAGGGACTAGTGAGACGCTAGGGACCATCTTATGTCCTTTTGATTCAAAGAATTTAATCCAGCGGTTACGGATTTCCTGACCGGTAAGTGGTTTCATGAAATAACCCCCTAAACAAAATAAAACACCCTCTGAAGGAACGCGGTGTCGCGCGGTACCATCCTTCTTCACACAGGGTGCACTCGATTTCTTCTTAACGCGAAGCGCGGTGACATTACTCACGGTTTCAGATAAGTGGCGTGTTTCCTGGGCTTTTCCACCATGAGGCCCTCTCTATAAGGAAGCTTTGCTTATCCTACGAAAGAATTATACAAACGACGTTTGAATTTTTCTATAAAGAAAAAGGCTAAATGTCTTGCCTCTTTCCTTTATAGAAAGTCTTCTCAATGATTCCACCGCCAAGAAGTCTGCCATCATCGGCATAGATGGCGGCCCATTGACCTGGGGTGACGGCCTTGACGATTGAATCGAATGTCAAAGTGGCTTCATCGCCCGAAAGCTCGATGGTTATTGGATTATCGACCTGGCGGTATCTGAATTTGGCGACGCAATGAAGAGGGCCTTCTGGACGAGGTCCAACCCAGTTGAGGCGACTAAGGGTGCAGGCGTCGCTATTAAGATGCTCATCGCCTTCTCCGCGTCCGACATAGAGGATGTTGTTCTTCACGTCTTTCTTCGCGACGAACCAAGCGGTGTCAGGTTCCCCTTTCACACCACCGATACCAAGGCCTTTCCTCTGGCCGATCGTGTAATAAAGGACGCCGATATGCTCACCGAGGACTTTGCCGTTCTCGATATCGACGATTTTGCCACTATGGGCAGGGAAATAATTCTGAAGGAATTCCCTGAAATGTCTTTCTCCGATGAAGCAAACGCCGGTAGAGCCATGCTTCTCGGCAACCTCATTGAGGCCTAATTTGTCGGCGATTTCCCTCGCTTCGACCTTGGTGATGTCTTCCATTGGCCAAAGGCACTTCTCGATTTGCTTCTCATCAAGATCGCAAAGGAAATAGGTCTGGTCTTTCTTGAGGTCGGTTGGCTTAGCAAGGTAATAAACCCCGTCCTTGAGGACTTTTTTGGCGTAATGGCCCATGGAGATATAGTCGAAACCGTTCTCCATTGCGTAATCGAGGAACGGCCCGAATTTGATCATGGAATTGCAAAGGATATCCGGATTTGGGGTACGGCCTTTCTTATATTCGTCGAGGAAGTATGAGAAAACGTTGTCCCAGTATTCTTTGACATAGTCAATGCGGATAAGAGGGATGCCAAGTTTCTTCGCCACTGCGACAGCGTCGTCATAGTCTTTTTCCTGTGGGCACTGATCGTTCTTGATGGTTGGGTTTCCGAGGATGTCACCATTGGTAAAAGCGTCCCAGTTGCGCATGAAAGCGCCCGTAACCTCGTAGCCCTCTTCGAGAAGCTTATGCGCCGCGATTGCGCTATCGACGCCACCACTAAGGCCTAACAAGACTTTCTTCTTCATTGCTTGCCTCCGAAGATTTCGTCGCTATCGAGCCATAAAGTGAAGGGGCCATCATTGATTAATTCGACTTTCATGTCCGCTCCGAAAACGCCTTCGCCGAGTTCTGGGAAACGTTCTCTAAGAAGTCCGTTCCAGTATCCGAAAAGGGTTTTGGCCTTATCTGGGGCCATGGCCTTTACGAATGATGGGCGGTTTCCTTCTTTTGCCGAAGCATAAAGGGTGAACTGACTGACGGAGAGGATATTGCCACCGATGTCAGAAATAGACTTATTGGTCTTGCCGTTCTCGTCTGGGAAGATCCTGAGCTTAGCGACTTTATCGGCCATCCGCTCAGCGACGCTCCTGTCATCACCTTCGGTGAAGGCAACGAAAAGCAGGAAGCCACGCCCGATTCGGGCCACTTCTTTCTCTTCGATTGTGACTGAGGCCTTAAGCACCTCTTGGACAAGAACTCTCATGTTTGTTTTTTCGCTAAATCAGGAACGGAGAACGTCTATGACATTCTCCCTGACGCTTGAGCATAACCCCTTAGGCCCTTTTCTTCAACCTTAACGAAGCAAATTCCACGCTTCACGGTGAAGCGTTGCCGAGCAAAGATTGACGATATTTTTCATGATCCTTTTCTTTAATATTAAGGATATATAGCAGGGATTGCCGGCTTTCTAAGCAAAAGAATGGAAATTTATGAAAACGTTTTCAACCCTATTTATTTTTTTCGGCTGATTCTATTATAATAGAAAAGATGGATTTTCAGAATTCACTAGCACCATACCTTCCTGAAGAAGAGATTCAGGACTTACTCAAGGCTATCAAAGAGGGCAAAGTCACCCACTGTCTTTTGATTAACACTGACAAGATTACCGACGAGGTATTTGTCAAACGTTATCCAAACGTGAGGAAGCACCCATTCGTTGAGCATGCCTACTACTACGAGAAAGAGGAATACGATTTCGGATCGAGCCTCTACTATCTTGCCGGCGTCTATAGCATTCAGGATGCCAGCGCGATGATGGTCAACTACTTCCTCAAACCGGAAGAGGACGACGTCATCCTTGATATGTGCGCAGCCCCTGGCGGAAAGAGCATCGGCGCTTCAATCGCCATGAACGGAAAAGGCTGCATCATCTCTAACGATATCTCTTACCCAAGAGCCAAAGAAATGTCCCAGAACGTCGAGAGAATGGGCCGCGGAAACATCGTCGTTTCCTCCACCGACTTCGTTTTCTCCTACGTCCACTTCGGCGACACCTTCGATAAGATCATCCTCGACGCCCCGTGCAGCGGCTCCGCGATGATGAGAAAGAACGAGGCCGCCGAGGCTGATTGGAAGTATTCCAAAGTCAAAGCCAATGCCAAGCGTCAAAGCGAGCTCCTTGAACTTGCTTACAGCATGCTTAAGCCAGGCGGAACCATTGCATACAGCACCTGCTCCTTCTCTTACGAGGAAGATGAGGCCGTTGTCCTCGCTTTCAAAGAGAAGCATAAGGAAATCGAGATCGTCCCTCTCCCAGAGCATCCTTCTTTCTATAGAACCGACGCCCTTAAGGAAGCGGTCAGACTCCATCCAAACCACTTCGAAGGCGAAGGACAGTTCATCTGTCTCCTCAGAAAGCCAGGCAGTTCCCTCAAAACCAAGAAAACCGTCATCTCCAACGACAGATATAAGCTCTTCTGCCAAGACTATGGCATTGAGGAGAGAAGCAACGAGCTTCGTAGAGACAAATTCTATTCCTTATACCAGCACTTCGACGTCAGCCACCTCAACATCTTGAGATACGGCGTCAAGCTCTTCGAGATGCGTGACAGCGGAATCTTCATCCCTGACCACCACTTAGCCGCTTACCTTAATGTCTCTTACTCGGTCAAAATCACCGAAGAAGAGGCCAAGGCCTATATCTACGGAAACACCTTCCCGATGGATAAAGAAGACGGCTTCTATATCGTCAGCTACGACAACGTTAACCTTGGCTTCGTCAAAGTCACTCAGGGTATTGCGAAAAACCACTACCCAAAGAGCTGCATTGTTATGGCGAAACAAAGGAAAATATTCGGTGACTAGCCGATTTCCTTCATCTCATTGAAATCATAACGGACAAACACATCCCTCTTCCTTTTGCGGAGAGGGATTTTATGTTCGCCCATTTCAAAGTACTTCTTGTCGGCTTCTTTTAAGCGCTCGATCTGAGAGATGGTCCAGGCGCGAACTTTCTCCGCGAGTTCTTCGCTAGAGAGGTCTTTATATTCGTCCTGGGTGATTGGCTTGCCGAAAACAATGTGGATTGGGAGGGACTTATAGTCCGGTTTGGTCTTTAAGCCGCGGAAATTGCCCCACATCGCGATCGGAAGGACCGGAGCGCCTACGCGGGTTGCCGCTTTGAAAGTCCCAGCGTGATAATCGGCTGGAAGGGTATTCTCAGGATCCTTGTTCCTCGTTCCTTCTGGGAAGATGAGGACGGAGCTCTTTTTCTCTTTGAGATAAGAGGAGCACTGAAGGATGATCTTAAGCGATTGTTTGAGGTCTTCTCTATCCATGAAGACGCCGTCGATGGATTTGAAAGCGACGCCGACGAAAGGCATCTCCTCGACTTCCTTCTTGCCGACCAAAAGGAGAGGCTCATTGATGAAAGTCATGAGGATGAGAGGGTCAAGGAAAGATGTATGGTTAGCGACGATAAGGGCTCTTTCGCCATCTTTGACGAGGTTTTCGTAATTCTCGAAACCCTCAACGCGGATGTCCATGTGGAAGGACTTATTGAGAGCGCGAAGAGTTTTCTGGGCTACTCCCCACCTCTCTTCCCAAGGATACCTCTCAGGGTGTTTGGCCCTTTTCTTGAATTTATGTAAGTAATCATGGAGGATGCGGACCCCCAAGGTTGGTACGATTCTAAGATACTTGTTGCACATGCCTCAAATTATAACACCTGAGGCGCGTATGACTAGGAAAGCATTTGAAGTTCTTTTTGAGCTCTGCTAGATAGCGAAGACTTCTTCTCTTTCGGGAGAGGGAAAAGCTCCTCAAGCTCAGACATGACAACCACGCCGATCTCGTCACGCGTCTCAATCCAGCCACGGAGAATCACGCGTGTTCCTTTAGGAAGGGCATAGAAAGCGGTCTTGAGATTGCCAAAAGCATGCACAGGGACTTTGAAAATCATCCCATAAGGTCTTTCAGCGTATAGTTCTGCAACGGCTTCAAGATGGACGTAGCGATAAAGCTCGCCAGTCCTTAGCGTCATGATGTCGCCGAGTTCCCCGGCGAGAACGGTTGTCGAAATCATTGGTGTTTCCTCCTTTTCGTGAAAATGATTCTTTCGATCAATTTGCCACGACAAGAAGGGATTCCCTAGGAATTAGGACGTTATTGAGCTTGGTATTCGTCGCTAAGGCTTTGCCACCGTTAGTGAAAAGCAAGGTGACTTCCTTTTCGAACGAATAATTGATCGGCTCTTTGCTCGGATTGATGAATAGCGAGATTTCCTTGAACTTAGGGAAGGACTTCTCGTCGTGGAGTACTACGAGCATAGCGCCACCACCGATTTCCTTTACATCGACTTTAGGTGCGATTTTTGTAAAATCTGACGATTTGAGAGGTAGAAGATCCTGACGGAAAGCTAGTAAATCTCGGAAGAAATTGGCCTCCATGATTTTGAGGTCAAGAAGTGCATAGGAAAACTTATTTACGGTATCTCCGGCCTTGTATGAGTTCTCATTTCCGAACTTGCTTTGGCCGATTTCCTCACCCATGTGGAAGAACGGGATGCCGAAGGAGAAAGCGACTGCGGCAAGGGCTAATTTGCACCTGGCGTCTTTCTCTTTTCTAGAGGCGATTCCTCTGGTTTCAAGGTAGTCATAGAAAGTGCGGTTATCATGGCATTCAACATAGTTGATGCTTTGGGTTGGGTATTTGAATTTCGGGAGGCGGCCACTCCACTCCTGGGACGAGCCAAACATGCTATAGAGGAAGCTATCCTTCGCATGAAGGTCCCCTGCTATGTAGTTCTTCGTGCACTCTCTGAATGAGTCGTTGAAGAAAGCGAATTCAGGGAGGAGATTGGCGTTATCCATGTTCGCGAGTTTATGGGTCGTGTCGCAACCCATGTTCCAGCCTTCACCATAGACCATGAAAGACGGGTCTTTGGCTTTGCCGTATTTCGCGATTTCCTTGACAGTTTCCACGTCGATTATGCCCATAAGGTCGAAACGGAAGCCATCGACGTCGTAATAATCGATCCACCACTTCGCGGAATCAAGAATGAGCTTATGGACCATCTTCTTCTCGCTAGCAAGGTCATTTCCGCAGTAAGAAGTGTTCTGCATCCTGCCGTTTTTGTGTTTTCTGAAATAATATCCAGGAACGATCTTCTCAAATGAGGAATTAAGGTAATCGTAGACATGGTTATAAACCACATCGAGGTTGATTCTGATTCCCTTCTTATGGAAGGCCTCAATCATCATCTGGGCTTCGATGACTCTTGCTTTCGGGTCATTGGGATCAGAGGAATAAGAGCCCTCTGGGACGAAGTATTGGGCAGGGTCATAACCCCAGTTATAGGAGGCTTCAGGATTCTCTTCGTCAATGGTCGCAAAGTCATTGATCGGAAGGAGCTGGAGATGGGTGAAACCGAGGCTCGTGAAATAGTCGAAACCAGCGCGATGGCCTTTTTCGGTCTTTCTGTTTTCTTCGATGAGGCCTAGGAACTTGCCTTTATTGACGATGGTTGAGTGAACGTCGCTCGTCATGTCTCTAACATGGCCTTCGTAAATGATCGCATCAGTGTAATTGTTGAGCGTAGGAAGGTTCTTTCTTTCCTTTTTGACCTTAAGGGATTCGAGGTCGAGGACGACGCTTGACCTGGCGTCCGCCATAGAGCCTTTTGCGTATGGGTCAATGCTCTCGAGAGCAATTTCGTTATTGGTCACCTCATAAAGGTATTCGGCCTCATTGAGGTCGCCTTTGAGAGTGATTTCGTAAACGCCTTTCTCTTTGCGGGTCGCCTCAAAACAAGAGAAGGCTTTTTCACCTTTCTTTTTGAGTTTTAGTGTGACTTTGGAAGCTAAAGGAGCCCAAAGCCTGAAAGTCGTTTCTTCTTTGCTATAGATAGCGCCTAATTCGCCATCAAAGAAGTATGTTTTGTCGAAGTTTTTGAAAGTGGTCGCATCCTTGACATCGAGAGGGATTCTTCCGACTGATGGCACGAGCAAAAAGTAACTATGGCCTAGTTCAAGATGCTTATGGAGATGGAATTCGGTGTAAGACTTCCCCTTCGTCCCTTCGATTTTATAGGTGTGTTTATGGTCGACAAGGAGAGAAACGTGAGGATCCTCAATGGCTGGGGATAGACGTATAACGTCTTCCTCAACGAGTTTTGCGGTTATGAATAGCTCTTTCATTCGTATAAAGCGGTCGCAATCGCGAAACCTCCATCATCACTGATGGAGACGCTGTAGGTTTTGTTTCTGAAAAGGATATATGGGGCGCCTTCTTCTTCATGGAGGACCTCCACTTCATTCATCGGGGCTAAAGCAAGGCCTTTGCCTGTCGCTTTCATGAAGGCCTCTTTGGCCGCGAAGAAACCGGCGATGGCCTCCGCTTTGTTCGAGCGGGCCTCATAATATTCCTTCTCCTTTGGAGATAGTATTTTGTTTGCGAGACGGTCCGGATCTTTGATTCGGGCTATCTCAACCATATCCGTTCCGATTCTCATCCGTTGTCTGATCCTAATTTGATGTCATCAAGCTCATTCGGAGCATGGACAAGGACCCTGCAGCCCTTGGAAGAGCTTGGGCTATCCGGTGCGAGAGCGACGATTCCATCATTCTGTAACTGGGCGAATAATTTGCCTGCGCGAGGGAATCCGACGCCGAATTGTCGCTGAATTTTGGAAATTGAGGTGTATTCGGTGGCCATAACCTGCTCTTTGACCATCTCATAGAATTCCTCATCGGATTGGGCTTTGATCTCGGCTCTAGAGAGGGTTGGCATAGCGGCTTCCGCGGCTTTGGCTTCCGCCTCATGGTCAACGAGGTCAAGGAAGTTTTCGTCATACATCGTTCCTAAGCCTTGGCTGTTGATGAAGTCGACGACTTTCTCGATTTCGCTATCGTCGACAAGGCAGCCTTGCGCACGGGTAAGGCCGTTTCTCGCAATAAGCGAGCAATCGATAAGCATGTCGCCATGTCCGACGAGATCTTCGGCACCGCCCTGACCGATGATGGTCTGGGAGTCGATGGCACTAGACATAGAAAGAGCGACACGGACTGGGATGTTCGCTTTAATAACACCAGTGATGACCTGGACGCTTGGACGTTGGGTGGCAATGACAAGGTGAATGCCGGCGGCACGGGCTTTCTGGGCCAAACGGACAACGGCTTCGCCGATGTTCTTGCAGGTATCTGAAAGGTCAGCGTACTCATCAATGAATACGGAGATGAATGGGAGCTTCTTTAAGCCATTCTTTGGAGCGTATGAGGAGTTGAAGGCACGGATATCACGGACCTCAGCGGTCTCGAAGAGCCTGTAGCGGCGTTCCATTTCCTCAATGAGCTTGTCCATGCAGACCTTAGCCTCGCTAGGTTCTTTGATGATTGGGCAAAGGAGGTGCGGAAGATCTTTATATTTGGACATCTCAACACGCTTAGGATCGACGAGGACGATCTTGCAATCCTCAGGTCTGTTCCTCATGACAAGCGACATGATAAGGCCGTGCATGAAGATGGATTTACCTGAACCTGTGGTACCTGCGACCAAGAGGTGAGGGAATTTGCTTAAGTCAGAGCAGATGCATTCGCCAGAGATGTTCTTGCCAAACGGGATGAACATATTGCAGGATGGATCGGTCGGCATCGCTTCAATCATCTCTCTAAGAGAGACGATTGTGGTCTTAAGGTTGGCAATCTCCAAACCAGAGGTAATCTTGCCTCTGACGACTTCCTCAAAACGGACGGCTACGCCATTGAGTTTCATGGAGATGTCTCTCATGTATCGGCCGATGGTCGAGACGGAGACGCCTGTGTCTGGCTGGATGTCGTAACGCGTTACGCTTGGGCCAACGGTGTATCCGACGGCTTGCGCGCCTACGCCAAGGTTGGCGAAAGTCTGATTGATGATATTGACGGTTTGCTGGCAATCAGCGGCGATTTGCTCGGCATTTTGATCGTTAGAATAGGTTTTGAGGAGATCGAGACTCGGGAAAACGTAATCTGGGAGAGGCGTCGCTTTCTCAGCATGGAGCTCACGGAGCTTTCTCTCAACAGGGCTAAGTTGTTCTTCTGGCTCTGGCGCTGGAGCAGGCTCTGGCTCAGGTTTTGGTTCTTTGACCGGTGCAGGTTTAACGACAGGAGCCGGTGCTGGAATCGGCTCTTCATAGACAGGCTCAGCCTCGAAGACCGGGGCTGGCTCTGGCTCATAGGCAGGAACAGGTTCTTCAACTGGCTCAGCCTCATAGGATTCGTTCTCCTCTGGATTGAGGTTAGGCGCTTCGAAAACAGGAACCTCTTCTTCTTTTGGCTCTTCCACTGGCTCCTCGTATACAGGGGCTGGCTCTGGCATAACCTCTTCTTCGAAGGATGGGGCAATTTCCTCTTCTTTAATCGGCTCTTGAATTACGTTAGGAGCAATAAAAGGAGCGGGTTTTGCAGGCTCTTTTTCCGGTTCTGGCATAATGGCAGCCGGTTTGATGCTCTGGGCTTTCGGGGTTCCGTCATCAAACGAGAAAACGGCGGCTCTAAGCCCACTTCTCATCATGTTGTTAGGAGAGAATGAGCTTGGTCTTTCGTGTGGGGTTTCGACCTCTTGTGGAGCGGCGTAAGGGCTCGTTGGGCGGCTATGGTAATCCGCGGATCTCGATGGGAGAGGTGCGCGTGGTTCTGGTTCTTTCTTAACCTCTGGCTCGGCTGGCTGTTCCGTGAAAGTAAGCTGCGGAGCGCCTAAGGAAAGGCCCGATGAATCGGAGTTTCCGCCAGGGATATATTGCATTGATGGGTCGAGAGGGCGTTTGGCTTTCTCTTCTTCGAAGCGGGCAAGGGCTTCTTCCCTTTGCCTCTCGATCTCTTTCTGGCTTCTCTTCTTGGCGATAGCCTGTCCGATCTTCCTTGAGATGAATCTCACTAAAGTGGACAAAGGCCTAAAGAACATGAGGACAGCGCCTCCGACAAGGAGGATGATGCCAATAAGAAGAGGCATGAAGGCAAGGTCGCCTTTGAAGATGTTCGCAAGGCTTCCAAAGACAATGCCACTGCTATATTTTCCGTTGATGATAAGGAGCAACCCTTCACCGTTTATGCCGTTGTTCCAAGCTTCTTCGAAAACGGGGTTGAGGTCATCCAAGACACCCGTGGTTGAGGCGATGTATCCCATAAGGTAGCCAAAACCGGCCCAGAAGACGAACGCTCCGACATAGAAAACCCAGCCAAGGACTTCACCTAACTTGCCTTTGATGGCAAGGGTCATGCCGATGGTTGCGAATATTACGAGCGAGAAATAATAGAAGGCGTAGCCGAAAAGGTACACCAAACCAAAGGTTATAGGGAAGAGATGGGTGAAAGGCGCCAAAAAGAACACGAGGCTAAGCAGGAAAACCATCACACCGATGGCTTGAAGGATGTTCTTTTTGGTGAAGCTCGGTTTTTCTTTCATGAAGGGATCAGATTTCGACGATTACTGGGTTGAGTAGCGGCTCTTTGCCGGACATTCTCTTGATTGTGCGGGCGCAACGCTCATGGGCAAGTTCACGGATCTCATCGAAAGAGTCGCCGTTTGAGACGCCTTCTTCCAATGTGGCCATGAAGACTTTGGTGACATCGCGTAGAAGAACTTCGCCATCGCGGGCGAAGACGATGCCTCTGGCCTGAACGTCAGGTCCTGCCACCACTCGTCTCGTGTCTTTGGAGACGGTGACGGAGATGACGACGACGCCCTGAGAGAGTTTCTCACGGTCTTCGATGACGGCGCGGCTGACATCGCCGACGCCGATGCCATCGATCATGATGTCGCCATGTGTGATATTCTCCTGGAGAAGATGGCCTCCGGTCTCGTCGAAGAGAAGAGAGATGCCATTCTCGAGGAGGAAGATGTTCCTATGGGTTAAGCCGGTTCCGGTGTTCATCGCGACCTTCGCGTTGTTGAGAAGATCTTTGAAGAAGCCTTTGACTGGTACATAGTACTGAGGACGGAAAAGGGAGATCATCATCTTAAGGTCTTCCTCAGAAGCGTGCATCTTGCGGAATTCCTTCTTGGTGATGTTATAGACCTGACAGCCGGAGCGATAGAGCTCATCGAGAGCGTCGGTCGCCTCAAGCTCTTCGTTGTCGTCGGCTGGGACGGCGCTGATGAAGAGGTCGCTGTCTTTTAAATGGATAGGTCTACCGCCTTCGGTCTGGCCAGAGGCCAAAAGGGCGATCTTGTGGTATATTTTCGGATGATAGCCAAGCATCAAGACAATAATGTCTTGGTCACGATAACGGTTGATGTCATCGACTGAACCATAATTCTCCCTTGGGATAAGAAGCTGACCACATTCCTGCATGGCGCGGATGGTCTCGGTTGTATCGTCATCGTAAGGGATGATCTTCTTTTTGGTCTGGATGGCGAGGCTGATGACTTCGTCAATGTTATAGAAGTTAAGGGAATATAAAGCAATGAAGACGCGGCCAAGGGCATTGGTGACCTGTCTTTCGATAAGCGGCTTGAGTTTGTATTTCGGAGCGGTATATCCAGGTCTTTCGGCATAGATCGACGGGGTGAGAAGCGCTAAGGTTGGGTGCTTCTCGGCAATCGCTGAAAGCGAGGCCATATCGCCTAAGTAGTTCTGGGTTGCGTTGTTCTCGACGACATAGTCGCTAGTGAAGACGATGTTGCCATAGCTCGTGTTGATGGCGATGCCGCTAGATTGAGCGATGTTATGGGAGGTCTGGAAAAAGCTGATCTCTCTGCCAGCCACTTTGAAGGTGGAGCTAGGCTCGACCTCATGGAATTCGTAGCCGCTTGGATCGACGCCGACGTGTCTAAGGAAGTTACGCATCATGGCGATGGTGACCTTAGAGCCGTAGATTGGGGCTGGGACGTCTTTATAAAGATAGGCGAGTCCGCCGATCTCATCGTCGTGTCCGTGCGGGAGGAAATAGGCTTTCACCCTTTCCTTGTTCTCAACAAGATAGGAGAAATTTGGAATGATATAGTCGATGCCAGGTGTGGTTCTGTCAGGGAAACGAAGTCCACTGCTGATAACGAAAATGTCACCATTGATATCGATGGTGTAACAAGATTTGCCTCTTTCATCGAGGCCGCCTAAAGCGACAATTCTGATTCTATCGTTCATGCTCGAAAATCTCCTACGCATATTATACCTAAGCGCGCGACGAGTGGCACAGGCAATTTACGCAAAATGTATCAAAAAAGGCGCTTTATTTAGCGCCTTAATGGTTTTGGGTTATTAGATCTTCTCCATGTTGCGGCAGGCAACGACGTCGATTCCGGTTCCCGCGACATCCTTGATGATGACATCTCCGATGTGTACAGGCGCCTTGATCTCGACCTTGTTGATTGACGACATAATCTCGAAGATTTTCCCCTTTGGGATTGGGTCTTTCGTCTTGACTGGGCAAAGCGGCAATTCAGCATCCAAGATGCGGACGGTTGAGGTCACGACGCGGGTTGGGTTGGTAACCTCTTGTTTGCCATAGGCTGCGCCCCTAGGACAGAAGTTCCCAGTGACGTTAAGGTCTTTGTCGACGTGGAGATGGCAACCACGTGGACAGACGATGCAAATCAAATCTCTCTCTTCCATATTACATCTCCTTCGCCACCATCTTGATCGTGATTGGTGAGCTTTCGTCAGCTAACTGTTTCCTAGCGAGTTTCTGGATTTCCATTTCACTAGGGATAATCGCGGTTTTAAGCACTTTCTTGATGACGTTTCCGTTTTGCTCGTACTGAATGTAGACGTTCTTCGAAGGCTTACGGACACGGAACTTAAAAGTGATATTTTCAAGACTCTCATCGAGAGAGACTTTTCCAGGGACGACATAGCCGATTCCGTCCCCGGCGATGACCTCGATTTCAGAGGTGGCTTTCTTCTCTTCGCCTTTGAGGTAGATGGCTGCGTTCTTGCCGGCTTCCCTAGCCTCTTCGACGACGTTGTCGACAAGGTCATGGACGTGGAGGACGTTGCCGCAAGAGAAGATTCCTGGGACACAGGTTTCAAGTTTATCGTTGACTAAAGATCCGCGGCTTCTGGAAGTTGGGATTCCGATGTGATTTAAGAGGTCGTTATTTGGGAGAAGACCGATGGAAAGGATGAGGGTATCGACATCAAATTCCTTCTCGGTTCCCGGGATTGGCTGCATTTTCTCGTCCACTTTCGAAAGGACGATTTTCTCGAGTCGGCCTTTACCGACAACTTTGCTGACGGTGTGGCTGAGATAAAGAGGGATGCCATAGTCCTCTAGGCACTGAACCATGTTACGGTTGAGGCCATTCGACCAAGCGCAGATCTCGGCAACGCCAAGGACTTTGGCGCCTTCTAAAGTAAGACGTCTTGCCATGATGAGACCGATATCGCCTGATCCAAGGATGAAGACCTTCTTGCCGGTCATGTAGCCGTATTCATTGAGGAAAAGCTGAGCTTGACCTGCGGTCAAGACGCCGGCTGGACGATCGCCTGGGATGCCGATGGCGCCTGCGTTTCTCTCATAGCAACCAGCTGCCATGACGATGGCTTTGGCTTTGACGTTAACGACGCCTTCCTCTTTTGAGGTATAGGTGATGACTTTGTCTTTGCTGATGTCGGTGACGAAGGAATGGAGTTTGAATTCGATTCCTTTCTCCTTCACCTGCTCGATGAAACGTGAAGCGAACTCTGGGCCGGTGAGCTCTTCTTTGAACTCGGTAAGGCCGAATCCATTATGGATGCACTGATTGAGGATGCCTCCGAGGAATTCGCCTTTCTCGAGGATGAGTATGTCTTTGATACCTTC
>JAEEWP010000074.1 GCA_016287465.1 Caryophanales bacterium
CTGTAGGTGAAGATATAGATACCCATCGAAGCAAGGTTGCTGATAGGTTTCTTCGGTTTCTCGACGAACTGGACGATGTTGTCCTTCTCGTCGGTGACGAGGATGCCAAAGCGGGAAGCCTCTTCCATTGGGACTGGGTAGACGCTGATGGTGCAATCGGCGCCGTTCTCAATGTGCTTCTGAAGCATCTCGTTATAGGTGCAGCTGTAAATATGGTCGCCTGAAAGGATGAGGACGTACTTTGGATTAACTCTTTCAAGCCAGTCGAGGTTCTCGTAGAGGGCGTCTGCGGTGCCAGCGTACCAGCTTGATCCTTCCTCGGTCTGCTTTGGAGTGAGGACTGATGTGACGCTTCTGACGCCGTTAAGGCCCCACTTCTCGCCGTTGCCGACGTAAGTGTTGAGTTCGCTTGACTCGTACTGGGTGAGTACGCTCACGGCATTGATGCCGCTATGGGCGCAATTTGAAAGCGGAAAGTCGATGATTCTGTATTTTCCGCCGTAGCTGACAGCAGGTTTCGCCACCTTCTTGGTCAACGCCTGAAGACGGGTGCCTTTTCCGCCAGCGAGAATCATCGCAGCTAATGTGGTGCTCATATGTTCCCTCCGAACAATGTTATGTTGTTAGGAATATATTAACATATATTGGCCGCTTCATGAGGGGCAAATGCGATAAAAATTCTCAAACTGAGAAAAAGTTTGCCATACGTTAGTATAGGTGGTATATTTTAATCCGCGATTTCTCGCAGCAGAGGTGAAAACTATGTCAAGAAAATGCCCAATTACCGGTAAAGGCCCAATGAGCGGCAACAACAGATCCCATTCCGTCAGAGCGACCCGTCGTCGTTGGAATGTCAATATCCAGACCTACAAAGTCAACATCAATGGCAAGATGGTCGAGGTTAAGATGTCCGCTCGCGCTTATCGCACTCTCAACAAGTCGATCAAGGCCAAAGAAGAAAAGGCTGAATAGTTTTTACCGATTATTGATTATCAAAAAGGCCCTGCAAAACGGGCCTTTTTTTGTTGTTTTAATATCCAATTATTAGGTAATTGCAAAGGGCGGTGAGGATGTAAGAAAGCACCCCGAGGAAGATGACGATCCACTCACTGAAAGCCAGGACGAATGGCTTTGGTCTCTTTAAGGATGAGGCTCCATCCTCGTCCACCACTTTCTCGAGCTTCGCCCAAGTCTTGAGGCGAGGGTTAACGAGGATGATGGCGACCGCCAAGGCGATCACGAACATGATGATTGAGAGAACGAAGACAAGTGTTTCGAATTTAACTCCCCTACTCACGTTGATGAAGATGATGCCGTTAATTGAAGTAAGAAGGATAAGGGTTAGTCCCATGACGAAGAAACGTCCGAGATGGGATTTCTCTAACGAGGCTGTGAGCTTATGAATCCTCAAGTTGAAGAAATCGTATGACAAAGCGAGGAAAGCGGAAACGATGAGAAGACCGGTTATCGTTGGAGCATAGTCGTAGAAATTGATGAACATCGAGACGTTCGTAAGAAGAGACAAAAAGAAATAACCAACGAGGAATATGAGAGCGTCGTTATTAGTGCCCTTCTTCGGCATCATCTCATAAGGAAAATCAGTGAGGATGCTTAACATCCTCTTTTTGTCATCCTTAAGGCTAACTTCGAACTGACCTGATCCTAATAGAAAATACAGCAGAAAAATGACAGGAGGCGCGAAAAGAGCTATCTGAGCTAACTCAATAATCATTTATTAAGGATTTTGGCGGCTCTGATCTCTGGTGTCTCAGCGCCGAATAAATACGTTCCGGTGACAAGGATGTCCGCACCGGCTCTGATGGACTCCGGTCCGGTGATGTCGTTGATGCCTCCATCGACTTGGAGGAGGGCTTTTGAGCCATGGGCTTTGATCATCGCTTTGACGTCGCGGATTCTCTCATAGGTATCAGGGATGAATTTCTGTCCTCCCCAACCTGGCTCGACGCACATGACGAGGACCATATCTACATCGTTGATGTATGGAAGGAGAGCGTTCGTTGAAGTGTGTGGTTTGATGGAAAGACCGACATAGGCACCGCCTTCGCGGATCTTTCTGATGGTCTCCCTCACCTCTTTCTCGCTTGGGCAAGCCTCAATATGGAAAGTGATGATGTCGGAACCGGCCTTGATGAAGTCATCGACCATCTCCCAAGGTTTCTCGATCATGATGTGGGTATCGTTAAGCATGTTGTGCTTATCGTGGACGTCTTTGACAAAGTCAACCCCAAAGGATTCGTTCTTGACGAACTTGCCATCCATGACATCGATGTGGATGAGTGGCGCGCCGATCGATTCGGCTCCTTTCATACCTTCCCTGATGTGGAAAGGCGTGCAAGCCAATAATGATGGCGAGAGGCATGGGGTTTTGACTACGAGTGCCATACTACTTAAAACCGAAGAGTCTTGATAAGAGTCCCTTCTTCTCCTTGAAATTGTCTTTGTCTGCGAAGGCCTTGAGGATATCCTCACGCATTAGGAACGCGTTGGCGTATCTCTCTTCAGGCCTCTTTCGGCAGGCTTTGACGATGATTTTATCGAGCGACTTCGGGATACTGGCAAGACACTTGCTTGGCTCCGGGAAGTGCTTTTTGATCTGAGCGATTGCGACGTCTTCTGGGGTGGCTCCATCAAACGGGATGGTGCCAGTAAGGATTTCGAAGAAGATGATGCCCATGGAGTAGATGTCGCTTGCGACATTGGCAGGCTCACCCATGAGAATCTCTGGGGCGCAGTAATAGACGGTTCCGGTGATCGCGTCTCCGGTCGCTTTCTCCCCTATTTTGCTGGAGATTCCGAAGTCAGTGATCTTGACGCTGCCATCTGGAAGGTAGAAAAGGTTATCTGGTTTTAAGTCTCTATGAAGGAGTCCGTGCTCATGGATGTAGGAGACGCCTTCAGTTAACTGAAGCATGACTTGGCAGGCTTCTTGTGGTGAGAGGTTATGACCACTTACGAGGTTAAGCTTGTCGCGAAGGGTTCTGCCATCGACATACTCGTTGGCCATATATGGTCTGCCATCGACAACGCCATGTCCGAAGACCTTGACGATGTTAGGGTTGTTAAGTGATGCGCTAGCGATGCATTCATGCTCAAAACGCTCGACATTTTTCGGATTATCCATCATGTCTTCGCGCATGATTTTGAGGGCGACTGTCTTATGGAGAACAACATCAAAAGCCTCATAGACATCGGCCATGCCGCCATGGGCGATTCTCCCCGTCACTCTGTAACGGTTATCTATCTTTTCACCAATCTCAATCATTTGAAATGCACTCCCAGAGGGCGACGGCGATATTGTCGCTTCCCCCATTGCTATTTGCGATCGCTATAAGCGAATCGGCTTTCTGATCGCACCTTTCATCGGTGCTAAGGATGTTCGCCATCTCATCAAGCGGTACCTGGTTGTATAAGCCATCCGAGCAGCAAAGGATCGTTTCCCCTTGATACTCGAACTCATTGAAGGCAAGGCTGAGCGAAGGGAAGATGCCTAAGGCATTCATGAGGACGTGCCTGTCAGGATGCGACAAGGCTTCCTCTTCGGAGATCTTCCCAGTCGAGACGAGGAAGTTCACGTATGTCTGGTCTTCGGTAAGCTGTTTGAGTTTATTTCTCTTTAAGAGCATGTAGCAACGGCTGTCACCGATGCAGCAGGTATAAAGGGTGTTGTCGCTGATGAGAGCGCAGACAAGCGTGGTTCCCATGCCTTTGGCATCAGGATTGTTCTCCGCGTATTCGTAGATGAGCGAATTGGCTTTCTTGGCCACTTTGGTGAACCAGCTTCTGTTGGTGGCGACGAAGTGGTGTTTTCTCTTATGACGGAAGGCGTCGACGAGGGTTTCGATGGCTATTTGCGAAGCAAGGTCACCTTTCTTGGCGCCGCCCATGCCATCGCAGACGAC
>JAEEWP010000025.1 GCA_016287465.1 Caryophanales bacterium
TCTTTTGAGTGAGTCCTTCATGAAGGCGATCGAACACCGCTCCGAGATGAAGGATCCTAGCAAGATCAAGGCGTTTCTTTCCACGATCGCTAGGAATAGTGCCCTCAATTTCCTCAAAAAGAAGAGCGACGTTCCATCATCCGAAATCATCGACAGGATGTATGGAGAAGAAGACCGTTGCAACGGCGTCCTCACTTTGATTGAGCCTCTCCTAACCAACAAGGAGACCATCGTTGTCTATCTTAAAGCGGTCTTCTCATATACTTGGCCAGAAATAGTGGAAGAGACGGGTATCGCCGAATCCACTGCGAGGAGAATCTATGCCTCCGCCAAAGAGAAGCTGCAGAAAGGACTCCTATGAATTTCGAAAAACGCATGAAGAAACACGGCATGGAGAACCTCAATTCCATCGTGCCGAACCCATATCCTGTAGCCGAACCTCAGAGATTTTTCCCATCCTGGGCGAAGATCGCCGCTCCTTTAGGCTCGCTCTTGCTTGCCGCCTCCGTGGTTGGTGCCATCGTCATCCCTGTCGCCCTTAATAGAGGCAATGAAGAGATTCCGGTGGAGCTTTCCTCAGCCACCCCTCAGACTTCATACCCAACCGACCCAAACGTCACCCCAAATGTCACTCTTGTTGGCGCCCCAAAACTCAACTATGTTCCAGAAATGGACAGCAAAATCGTCAGCAGAACCGGCCCAAAAGCCCTTGAGAACCTTTGTCCTTATCTGACTGATTCTAAAAACAAGAATTTCACCATCTCGCCTGCCTCCTACCTTCTTTGCGCTTCCGCTTTGGCGGCCGTATCCGATGGCTTTGATCTGAATGCTTATGGTTTGGTCGATGCCAAAGACGACACAAAAGCTCTCTTAGAGAATTGGAACTCCTCTTATGGCACGAAGAATCAAACAACGGGAGCGGAGTATAACTGGTGCTCTTTCAAGAGCGGTGTCCTCCATCAGCAAGTTGGCGGCACATACGCCTTCGATGATGCGAAACGGCAACAAGTCGAGGATGCCTATATCGCCACGAGCGTAGCCCGTCTTGGAGAACACTGCCAGCAGGCTCAGCAATATTTCAAAGACGCAGTGGACCTCACCATCCCTATCCCTGATGTGGATATGCCAGGTGATGGTGTGCTCACCTATGGTGCTCTCACGATGATGGATCTAGCCATGCAAACCTATGAGACCAGTAAAAACCCATTCGTCGTCGATGGAAGAGCGATCAGCGTCGATACAGGCTATTATGGAACCGAAGAGAAACCGGTCGGCGTCAAATATTTTGAGGGAGAGACATACTTGGCTTTCTCTTTCAGGATTTATTGCACCGACCTCATGGTCGTTCTTCCTAACGAAGGCGTCTCACTCGAATCGGTTCCTCTCCTCGAGGCTTATAACGAAATAGCCCTGAATAGAAGAATCGCCTCCGGGAGGGCTTACGGCTATATTCCATATTTCCATCTCAGCAATTATTCCTTCGATGTCAGAAGTGCTTTCTTGGATCATATGACTGGGAACGAAAAGCTTTATTCCAAGTTGTTGAGGAATAGCTATCTCGGAGTTGGCCCATATTTCCGAGCCTTTCAGTCTACGGATTTTGAGTTATGCGACAAAGGCGTCTATGGACAAAGCGTGACCGTTGCTGGCAGCGGTTCTGGATCCATGCCTAGCAAAAACCCAATCCTAATCAACGTTAATCGCCCATTCTACGCAATCTGTTTGAAGGATGGATTCCCATTATTCGTTAACAAAGTAAACAACCCTTCTATAAGGAGTGGTGCCTAATAATTCGAACTAAAAACAAAGCGCTAATCGGTAAATCGCTGAATAGCGCTTTTTTCTTACAATATTGTTTGCCATGACTAACTCCTGAGTGCTATAGTCCTAAAAGTTAGTTACCACTAACAATGAGGTTTTAGCACAAATGAATAAAACTAATACACATTACTGGAGCTTCATCTTCAAGTATGCGAAAGGGAAGAAGTGGTTCTTCCTCTTCTCCGTCCTTATTGCGCTATTGAAGGTGGCTTGCGAGTTGGTGCCTTTCTTCCTGTTGCCAGGCATCATCAACGCGATAATCGGAGGCAACAGCGACATGAATTTCTATTTCATGCAGTTCGCCATCATCTTCGGATTCCTCGCTGCATCGCTTGTCCTCAAGATGATCTCGACTTCTTTGTCCCATGCGGCGACGTTCGCTTCCTTAGCGAATATCCGCAAAGACATGCTCACAAAACTCTCCAAGATGAGCTTAGGCGATATCGAGAACATCGCTTTAGGTTCTCTTAAGAACATCATCGTTGAGCGTGTCGACTCAGTTGAGACGACAATGGCCCACGTCATCCCAGAGGTTTCCTCAAGCCTTGTCGGCGCCATCGCCCTTGCGGTCTATCTCTTTGTTAATGATTACCGCTTAGGGTTTGCCGCTCTCATCAGCGTGGCTATCGGTTTCTTCTTCGTGAGCTTTATGTTCATCGGAGGCAAGGAGTCCTTCGCCAACGTCATCAATAAGACCAAAATCCTCAACGATACCGCCGTCGATTACATCAACGGCATCGAGGTCATCAAGATCTTCGGCAAAGAGAAAGACTCCTATGAGAAGTTCAAAGTTGCCGCTCACGATGGGGCTTATTGCTTCATCGACTGGCAAAAAAGATGCAACATCTGGTTCGTCCTAGGCATTGTCATCGCCCCATCGGTCCTTCTTGGCATCGTCCCGATCGGAGGCTACATGCTCATGAACGGGGCAGTGGATGTCACTACCTTCATCGTTTCGGTCGTTGTCTCGATCGCTATCCTTTCACCTCTCATCACCTCGATGAGCTATTCGGATGACCTCGCCAAGATTGGCCAGATCGTCGGTGAATGCCAAATCATCCTCAACAACAAAGAGCTTGTGAGGCCAGAGAAAATCACCAAACCGATGTATGGCTATTCGATCAGTTTAAAGAACGCAACCTTTGGTTATACCGACAAAAACGTCCTCGAAGGCGTCAACCTCGATGTCAAAGAGAACGAATTCGTCGCTCTCGTTGGCCCTTCTGGCGCTGGCAAATCAACCATCGCCAAACTCATCGCCTCTTATTACGACGTTAATTCCGGCGAAGTTAGCATCGGAGGCGTCAACATCAAAGATATCCCTCTCACTCAATACAACAGCTACATTTCCTACGTTGGACAAAGCAACTACCTGTTCAACCTTTCCATTATGGAAAACATCCGCCTCGCTAAACCAAATGCGACCGATGAAGAGGTCATGGATATCTGCAAGAAATGCGGATGTCACGACTTCATCATGAATCTCGAACATGGTTATGACACGGTGGTGGGAAGCAAGGGAGGACACCTCTCTGGCGGCGAAAGACAAAGAATCACCATCGCTAGAGCGATGCTCAAGAACGCCCCAATCGTCATCCTCGACGAAGCGACCGCCTACACCGACCCTGAGAATGAGGTCGTCATCGAAAAGGCCATCTCCGCTTTGACGAAAGACAAAACCCTCATCGTCATCGCGCATCGCCTTTCGACCATCACCAACGCCGACAAGATCGTCGTTGTGAATGATGGCAAGATCGAGGAAGAGGGCACACACAAAGACCTATTAAAGAAAAACGGCTTATACAAGAAGATGTGGGAAAGCCACATTTCATACAGAGATGAGGTGGCAGCATGATCCGCGCAATCAGAAAATTCATCAAATTTACGAGCGAAAAGAATCGTAAATACCTTTATATCGCAATCTTCCTAGGCATCATCTATGCCTTAAGCGACGTCATGAAGATCGCCTCGGTCTATCTAATTCTCGATGGCTTCTTCAACAATGCTTTAGATGCAGCTCGCATCTGGCTTGCCTTTGGCCTCCTTGCCGGTGGCATCGTCGTGATGATCATATGCAAATACGCGATGACGATGCTTCAGTGCATCGCCGGCTACACGACAGGCGCGAACAAACGCCTAGAGATAGCAGAGCATCTTAGATACATGCCGATGGGTTATTACAACAAGAACTCCCTTGGTTTTATCACGAGCGTGGCCACAAACACGATGGAGAATCTTAACGACATCGCCACCCGTGTCATCATGATGGTGACCGACGGCGTTCTCGATAGCCTTCTTATCATGGCTTTGATGTTCTTCTTCGACTGGAGGATGGGACTTATCGTCCTTGGCGTCTTCATCTGCTTCCTCCTTGTCCAGATGGCCCACCAGGCTATCGGCAGAAAACTCGCCCCAATCAAGGACAAAGCCGACGAAAACCTCGTTGAGGATGTCCTTGAGTACTGCGAAGGCATCACCGAGGTCAAGAACTATAACCTTGTGAAACAAGCCTCTTCCAAAATCTATGACTCCATCGAGAAACATAGGAAGATCAATACGAGGATGGAACTCAATTTCTCCCAATTCGACATCTACGAAGGCATCTTCATGAAACTTGGTACCGTCGCAATGGGACTCCTTTCCATCTTCTTATATCTCAATGGCCAGATGACCTTACCAGTCGTCATCGTCACCATCATCGCTTCCTTCCTCGTCTTCAATGGTTTAGCGAGAGCCTGTGGCTATTCCTCGCTTCTAAAGAACGTTGAGGTCTGCGTCGACAAAGGAAACAAGATCCTCGCTGAGCCAATCATGAACACCAAAGGCGATTTCATCAGACCTGGTAACCACGATATCTCCGTCAAAAACATCTCCTTCTCCTACGAAGAGAAAGAGATCATAAAAGATGTCTCCTTCGACATCAAAGAGAATACGAAGGTTGCTCTGGTTGGCCCTTCTGGCAGTGGAAAGAGCACTTTGGCCAAGCTCATCTCCCGTTTCTTCGACGTCAATAAAGGTTCCATTTACTTAGGCGGAAGGAACATCAAGGACTACAACATCGATTCCTTGATGCGCAATTTCTCCTTCGTCTTCCAAAACGTCTATCTCTTCAGCGATACGATCAGGAACAACATCAAGATCGGTAAGTCCGATGCGACCGACGAAGAAATGATCGAAGCTTGCAAGAAGGCTAAGTGCCACGACTTCATCATGTCTCTCCCTGAGGGTTACGATACCGTCCTCACCGAAGGTGGTTCCTCCTTATCCGGTGGAGAAAGACAGAGGCTCTCGATTGCTAGAGCCATCCTCAAGGACGCCCCAATCATCATCCTCGATGAGGCGACCGCGAACATCGACCCTGAGAATGAGAACCTCATCATCGAAGCCTTCAATGAACTGACCAAAGACAAGACGATCCTTATGATCGCCCATCGTCTTAAGACCGTCAGGAACGCTGACGACATCCTCGTCCTCGATGATGGCAAGATCGTTGATGAAGGAACCCATGACGAGCTTATGAAGCATAATGGCCTATACGCCAAGTTCGTCAACGAGAGGCAAGAGGCCATCGGGTTCAAACTCTAGAGATCATTCTAGGGAGAGGCACCCCCTCCAAATGTTTGCAAAACCCTCTCCTTGGTTTATCTAATAAAAAAAGCCCCTTTTTGCGGGGGCTTTTCATTTTATTTGTCGAATGTTTTGAGGAAATCTTCCACGAGGAGAGTCTTGTCGACCGTCGCTTTCGAATCCTTGAAGGCAATGAATTCGCTTAAGCCATATCTGTCCTTGGCTTCTTCGCTCCAATCATATGTGTAACCAAGTCTCGTCCATGGGAGTTTGCTCACGTCATATGAGTAATAGTATTGGCTAGAGAACCAACTCTTATATTCCTCAGTCTCATCTTCTGCGAACTTGATATCCATCGGCTTGGTGACGTCTGTGACATAAGCAGGGCGTTTCACATATGATGGGTCAATCCACATTGAGCTGATATAGGTGTTCTTGCTTTCATGGCTCATTCCGAGAACCTGTTTGACTCTTAAGAGAGGCTCTTTGATGTTCTCTTTATTCGTGACATACCAGTTCTCCATCTCTTTAACTGAGCAGAGCCATGACTCCGACCAGGTGATCGTTATCTCTTCCCCTTCTGGATAAGAGGATGGGTAGCGGTGGAGTGTGAATAGAAGGGCTTTGTCATCCTTCCAGGAGACGTTCTTGTCCTCTTTGGTCAGGTTTACAAGAGGACGGATATTCTCTTCTTTCGACTCAATCGAATCAAGGTAGGCATTGTGGAGTCTCTCTTCTAGGGTGAGGGGCTCCGCTCCCTTGCATCCAACAAGAAGGACGGAGAGCATTGGTAAAAATATGAGAGTGCTGCGGTTTTTCATGCTAAGTATGATAGCACATCCCAAATGAAAAAAGGCCATCCTTTCGGATGACCTTAGAGAACTAGCGATCTGCTGATTAGGCAGCGGCAGTGGCCTCAGTGACGACAAAGACAACGTCCTTGACGAGCATGTTGAGGGTCTTAAGACGGGTGTACTTGATGGTGTTGACACCAGCGTTGAGGCTGACGTCACCGATTGGGGCATAGCCTTCTGGGGAAAGACCTTCACCAGCGCCTTCGCCGGAACCGAAGTAATCCAAATAGGTCTTGCTCTGCTGAGCGGAGATATCGACCTCGACATCATTGACTTCGACCTTGGTGTTCTGGGTGCTGCCATTGTTGAAGAAGCCGCATCCGGTGTTGCTGGACCAGCCATCCATGACGCCATAGAGGAAGAGTTTGCCAGTGTAGGCTTTGTCGAGCTTGAGCTTGAAGGACCAGCCCATGTCGTCGCTGGTGACCTTGATGTAGCCGTCTGGGGTGCCAGACTTTCTGGTGGATCCTTGGTTCAAAGTAACGACGGACTGGTTGACTTTAAGACGGATGGCCTTATCGGTTTCTGGAGTGGTGGTGAGAGCCTTCTTGTAGGCGACGGAGCCGGATTCGGCATCAGCGGCGACATCGGTGTCGGCAGCCCAGAGGTGGCCGGTAGCATCGGTCTTTGGACCGGTGGAGCTGGAAGCCTTCTTCGAGGAGGAAGAGGTGGCCTTGGAAGAGGCAGCGACAGAGGTGGTGGAGGAGGCTGAGGCTGCTGGGGCAGCGGAGCTCTCATCAGCAGTTGGGGTCTGGCAAGCAGCGAGACCGAGAGCGACTAATGCGCCCATGAGGGTAAAGACTTTTTTCTTCATAGAAATGTCATTTTGCAACCGATTGGTTGCTTTCCTTTCTTTATGGGAATTTAATAACGCCTATTGCTGGCATGCTTTCCCTACGCAAAGCCCCTCAAAAAGCCAAAAACTGGTCTTTTCGCGCGTTATTAGGATAAAGATTATACTATTGAAAGGCTTACCGGGTTGCAAGGCAATTTTGCGAAAGAGGGGTGAAATCGCTAAATTTTTACTTAAACCATCGAGTATTTGCGCCTTTTTATCTTGATAGCGGTTACATCATTCATCGATAAATAGGGGGTTTTACTGACGCATTCTGAATAATACATTCAGTATGAAAAAAATAATCTTTGATTATTTATTTTCAAAATGTAATGAACTCTGAAATGATCCAATCATTTTTGCCTAGACATACACCATGTCTAAACTTATGATTAATAAACAACGAGGTATTTATGAAAAAACACGTTCTTTTACTTTCAATGCTCTCCGCGTTGCTCCTTGGCTCATGCGTAACGCCAGTCGCCAAATCCAACACCGCCGGTGAGAGCACCCCAGAAGAATCGTCCGTCGCGGCCCTTTCTTCAATCACCGCTCCTGACTCACTTGACAAAGACAATCAGCCAGAGAACGACATCCACTCCGAACTCCAGTATCAGTATCTCTGCGACGAGTGGGGCTCCATCAAGACCTATGTCCCAAAGACCAACGCCAGCGGACAGAACCCAGGCAATCTTTCCTCCCCAAGAGGACTCATCTTCGACCTTGAAGAACTCGATGATGCCGAAACCTACTACATCGAAATCTCCAAGAATGCGAACATGGAAGGTTCCAAGATCTACACTTCCACCGAGAAGAGCTACGCTTACAAGAGCGCTGAGATCGGCACCTATTATTACTACAGAGCTGCTACCAGCAGCGAGGCTCTTGCCGAAGCTCAAATCAAGACCAAAGCTTCTGCTTTGATCGCTCCAAGAAACATCGAAGTCGGTGGTGTCGTCAACTTCCGTGATATCGGTGGTTGGAAAACTTCCTTAGTCGAAGGCGGCTACATCAAACAGGGTCTTTACTACCGCTGCGGCGAATTCAACAAGCCCAGTGCTGCCAACGCCAAAAACATCACTGCCGAGGGCAAAGAGCTCATCAAAGAACTCGGCATCAAAGTCGATATCGATATGAGAGACTCTGGCACCGTTGATAGACTCAATGGCAAATCCCCAGCCTCCAGCGACGATTGGGAGCTTGAAGTCTACAAAGGCTCCATCCCGTCCGGCACTGAGAGCACCCGTTTCTCCGGATTCGCTGATGTCTACAAAGGCATCTTCGAGAAGATAGCCGAAGCCGATACGAAGCCAATCGCCCTCCACTGCGCTAACGGCGCCGACAGAACCGGCATCGTTTGCTTCTTCCTTCTTGCCCTTCTTGGCGCTAGCGAAGAAGACTGCGGCCGTGACTACTCCTTCACCAGATTCGCTGGCGAAAGAGACGTCGACCACACCGTCGAATTCGATGGCTGGATGAATGCCACCAAAGCCTTAGAAGGCGATTCCTTAGCCGAAAAGATGAAGAACCATCTTATGAGCAAAGGCATCGAAGAAGAGACTCTCGAGCACATCCGTGAGATCTTCATCCCTGGCTACCACGCTGCTTAATCAAACAAACAATAAAGAGCTGCCGAAAGGTGGCTCTTTTTTATGTCGATAATTATTGATGGCCAAAGAAAGAGACTATTGGTTTGAGAATCCAACCACAGCCTCTCTTGATTTTGGCTCGCCGAAAAATAGATATTGGAATTTATTTGGGGGGGTCGATAATTGGTATTGAGCCCATTAGATTCCTAGAAGACGGAAAGGAGGCGACCGGTTTATGAAGAAGAGCAAATTGTCTCTGCTGTTGTTGCCGTTGCTTTTGACGTCTTGCGTCATCGGAACAGAACCTGAGAAATCAATTTTTGAGTCCACCGGGTCCTCAGAGGCCCTTGTCAGCAGCTCGTTCGATTTTGGGTCCGACCCGACCTCAACATATCAACGGGAAAGCGCCGATTTCATTACCGTTAACCGATTCGACTACCGGGTCACCATATTGCAGCCAAACGGACACAGTGGGCTTTGGGGACCATCCATAGGCCTTCGTTTCGGAGACAGCTGGGTCGACGTCGAAGTCGTTGGTCAAGAGGACATCACTGTGGGCGTAAAGGGACCGGAATCGAGAATGGCTGGGCACGCTTACAATGATTGGTCGAACGACATCCTTCTCGATGGGAGAAAGTTTCCAGGTGTGGATGGCGAATGGACTATGAATGCTTACATCCCGGAAAAGGCGTGCAGGAACCCGGGCGAAGCCTTCATCCGCCTGATTTCGCATCCGAAAGACAATCTTGATGCGATTAACGGATACGCTTTGGTTGCCGTTTACCCAACGGGAGATTCGGTCGATGCCACAAGCGAGGAAGCAAGCATCTATCACGAAGAATACGAGAGCATCGCCCCTGGCCCCGTTTGGCTTGACTGGAATGTCAAAGCAGTGGGCGATGGAGTCTCCTTCCCTAAGGTCAACGGCGAATACCAGAACATTGACATAAATAGGGTGAATGCGGCGCTCGACATCATGTGCGAGAATGCAAGAGGGCATTATTTCAACAAAGCCTCATAAAAAGTCTACCCAAAAGAAAAAAGCCCCGTTTTGCAGGGGCTTTTGTTTTTTTCTTTATCGCTTATTCAGGGATGTAAGCGGTGAACTTCTTGACGCCGTCAACGACCTCACCATCGATCTGAAGGGCGCATGGGACATCATAAGAGACCTCGAAGCGTTTGCCAGGGATGACCTTGACGTTCTTTGGATACTTCTTGACGTGGGTGCCCTTGAAGAGGGTTGGGAAGAGGAGAAGGGTTCCAAGCTTTCCTTTGCCGAAGATGGTGGCAAGGGTAAGCATACCGGAGTTACGCTTCTGGTCTGGGGCGACGTTCATGCCTCCGCCATAGTAGCGGCCATGCATGGTGCTGCAGATATAGACTTTCTTAAGGTGAATCTCTTCGCCATCGTCGACTTTGATGGTGGCGTTCCTTGGGGTGAATCCTTTGAAGAGAAGACCGACGGTGATTTTGCCATAGTCGACTTTCTCGCCTTTTTTCTTCTTTTCCTCGGCGACGACGCAGCACTGACCATCAATGCCGTATCCGATGCCGTTGATGAAGCGGTATTTCTTGCCTTCGATCTCAACGATAGGAAGTTTCTTGAGATATGGGTTGAGAAGGTAATATGGCTCATTGGCCTTGTCGCCTTCTTTGATGTCATTAAGGAAGTCGTTTCCGGTTCCGCTTGGGTAGAGATAGAAGTTGCATGGGAGATTCTCGACATCAACGCGGTTGATGAAGTGGTTGAGAGTGCCATCTCCGCCTAACATGACGACGTTGTCGTCCTTGCTAATACCCTTGAAGAATTCCTCGATGTTAAGTTCGACCATCGAAAGAGTCTCAGGATTTTCGAAACGTTTGGCAACTTCCGGAAGAAGCGCCTCAGCGTTCTCTTTTCCCTTTCCGCCGTCGGCGTAAGGATTGAAAAGCAAATAGTTTTTCATAGAATCAAACCCTCCTCATTAAGCTTTTCTGTGATAAGATTCATAGACAATTTGGCGATATCGACCGTGGACATATTCGCATAGTCCTCTGGATAGAGAGTGCGGAGGATGTTGAAGTAGACCTTCGTTTTTCTCCATGGGGCTCTCTTATGGATCTGGGCAGTGCCGTTAAGAGAGGCGATGACGATTGGGCAACCGCTTTGGACGGCAGCCTGGAAAGAACCTGGATGGAATGGGAGAAGGATGTCTTCGCCTTTGTTTCTAGTTCCTTCTGGGGAAATGGCGATCGAGGCTTTGTCCTCTTTGATGAGGTCAATGGCTTTGTAGATGCTCTTGATGCCTTCGGCGGCATTCTCTCTGTCAATCGGGATGAATCCCGCGGCCTTGATGAATGGGCCGGCAATCGGCATCTTGAAGTTGTCAGGTTTGGAGATATAGATCATCGGCTTTTCCTTGAGCGCCTTGATCATGACCATCTGGTCGAAGTTGGAGCGGTGGTTAGTGACGATAAGGAAACGCTGTCCCTTTGGGAGAAGCTCTTTTCCGCGCATGACGATCTTGACGCGGAGGACGCTCATGAGAAGGAAGTCATTCTGACGGACGAGCCAGAGATAGAACCTGCTTGGGTTCTCCGGGGCCTTCTTGTTTTTGATGAGCATCGCGTAAAGGAAAAGGATGGTCAAAAGAAGGAGATAGAGGATATAAAAGATCGGTACGGTCAAAGGGATGGCGATCAAAGCGTACCAAGGACCGAGGTTCGTATAGAAGAGATAGCCAAACCAAGCGCTGATGCCTAGTGAGACTAGCCCATGAATAATGGTTAAAAGCATATAACCAATTTTAGCCTCTCGCACGCGCAGGCACAACTACAAAAAATAGTAAAACGGCTCAACCGGCCTCCTTAGAAAAATCACGATAATGTGTTCAAAAATCTAGCCTAAGATTTATAATCTTCTAGAAGCCTTCAAAGAGGCTCAAAGGAACAATCGAACACTTATGCCACATTCATCAGGAGGAGGCTTCCACGGCGGAGGTTTCCACGGAGGCGGATTCAGCGGCCATCATTATGGACGCGGTGGTGCCCATAGCGGAATCACGATTTCCAGACATCATTTCCCTGGAGCCACAGCTTGGCTTTATTACACAAGCCGCGGAGTCCCGCATATCGTCTATAGCACGAGCGATATCACGACCATGCCCAAAGGGGCTGGAGTATTTTCCTTTTTCCTCTTAGGCGTTTTCGCTCTCGCACCTCTGGTCATGATGTTTGCGACCGGCGCCAAACACCCAGAGAAAATCACCCTTCCTTATAACAACAACATCGTTATCGAAGATAAAGCCAAAGTCTTCACTTCTTCAGATCAAACAAGACTTATGGAAGTTCTTAATGATTTCAAGAGCATCTCCCATGTCGTTCCGGCTATCTATACCGTCAACAATGGACACCTAACCGATGACAAACCGACATGGTTCTTTGGGGAAGATTATTACGCGAGCTATGATCTTGAGGATTATGCCTACTCTAGTTATTTCAAAGTCTGCAATGACGAGAAACACTGGGTTATCGCCTATGCCACAGACAGCGGATCGCCAAAGGAAAACTGGGGCTTCGAGGGCGTCCAAGGCGACGATACCGACCAGATTCTCTTCGGAAGCATCACCGGCAAGTTCAACGAAACCCTGTATCACTCCTTAATGGGCGAAGATAGCGTTGCCGATTCCTTCATTAAGGCATTTAACGCCATCAACCCTCTTCTCCTCAAGGACTCTTTCTACATCGATCCTGAGATGGTTGCCTTCACCGTCGTTTGGGAACTCTTCGTCGGCGCGATGCTTGCCATCACCATCGTTGGCCAAGTCAACGCGAAGAACTACTCCAAAGCCCAGAAGATCGAGAACCCTGAATCGATTGTCATGAAGCAGTGTAAACACTGTGGTGCATCATACTACAAAGGCACTGTTGAGCGTTGTCCGAAATGTGGCCGTTCGGTCGCCATGGACGATGAGTTCGACGAGAAATTCTAAGGTTATTTCAGAAACTAAAAAGCCCCAGCAAAAAGGGGCTTTTTATTGTTTTTGCAGGCATTTTGGACAGGTATTGTGTTCTCTTAGAACAAGGCTATCTTTTTTGTTCAAAAAGTAGTACCATACCCCTTATGAAAGTCCTTTTTGTTTTAGAGTGCGCGAACAAGATGACTAACGGCACAAGCGCAACGTGCGTTAGGTTCGCGAATGAGCTCCGCAAGCGTGGACATGAAGTAAAAATCATCGGGGTCGGTGACGAAAACACCAAGGATGACCCTAACTATATCGGCCTTAAGAATTTCCATTTCCCTATTTTCCAAGGGCTCATTGAGAAAGAAGGCTTCAACTTTGCTCACCTTGATTACGAAATCATCTACAAAGCGGTGGAGTGGTGCGACATCGTCCATTATTTCCTCCCATTCAAATTAGCCAACAAAACAAGGCTTATCGCCCAAGCCCTCCATAAACCTGTGACAGGCGCTTTCCATATGCAGCCACAGAACATCACGAGCGCGCTTGGATTCGGAACCAAAGCCTGGCCAAACAACATTCTCTATAAGAGCTTCAACAATTACATCTATAAGAAGACGAAGCGAATCCATTGCCCATCTGAGATGATCGCCACGACCTTAAAGAACCATGGCTATCTCAAAAACGAGTACCACGTTATCTCTAACGGCGTTTCTGATTTCTTCCACCCAATCGAAATCAAAAAACCTGAAGAGCTTCAGGGCAAATTCGTCGTCACGATGGTGGGAAGGCTCGCCAACGAGAAGAGGCAGGACCTCATCATCAAAGCGGTCGCCAAATCCCGCTACAACGAATACATCCAGATCATCCTCTGCGGAGCTGGTCAGAATAAGAGAAAGTACGAGAGGCTCGCGAAAAAAGTCAAGCTCGCAAACCCTCTCATCATCAAGTTCTGCAAGCCAGAAGAGCTTCGTGAGGTCCTTAACTACACTGACCTCTACGTGCACGCCAGCACCTATGAGATCGAAGGCATCTCCTGCATCGAGGCCTTTGCCTGTGGTGCTGTCCCAGTCGTCAGCGATTCCGACGAATCCGCGACAAAATCCTTCTCCCTCAACGACAAGGAATGCGTCTTCAAATCCGGCGATGCAGATAGCCTTTGCCATCGCATCGAATTCATGTATGAGAACCGCATGGAGAAGAGAAAGCTCTCTAACCTCTATCTTGAGTTCTCAAAAGAGTTCGCTCTCCCTCGCATGGTCGATTCCATGGAAGAGATGCTGAATCTCGCCAAAGAAGACCTTGAGAAAGGGGAGGACTTCCCAACCCTTTATCCGGTTGGCAAAGACAAACGGATGGCAAGAAAGATCTTCAAGAAACTCCTCAAAAAAGGCGTCATCGAAGAACTTCCTGAATACTGCAAATAAAGACAGGCTCACCAAATCGGTAAATCGGTGAGCCTTTTTATTTACAAAGGGAATTTTGGAAAGTATAATCGGTAAATCGGTAAACCACTTATGAAAAGATATTCCAAAAACCAACTCCAAAGATACCCGATTTACCTTAAGTATTTACGCCAGCTTAAGGAGCAGGGGTATACCTCCGTTTCCTCGCCTCTTATCGCCAAAGAACTTGGCTATAGCGAAGAGCAGATCAGAAAAGACCTTCAGCTCGTGAGCAATGAAGCGGGACGCCCAAAGAAGGGCAGAAGCATCGAGAAACTCATCGAGACCCTTGAGAACTTCCTTGGATATAGCTCCTTGGCGAACGCTCTCCTTATCGGCGCAGGCCATCTTGGCAACGCCCTCATGAATTTCCCTTCCTTCGAGGAGATGGGCATCACCATCACCGCCGGTTTCGATGCCGATCCGAGCAAAATCGGAACCGAGACCAACGGCAAAAAGATCCTCGACATGAAGGAGCTTCCTAACTACATCAAGGAATATAAGGCGCACATCGTCATCCTCACCGTTCCGGCGAACGTCGCCCAAAAAGTCTGCGATTACGCAGTGGAATCCGGAGCCAGAGCCATCTGGAACTTTGCTCCTATTCATATCAATGTCCCAGGAGACGTCGTCATCGAAGACGTCAACATGGCATCTTCCTTAGCCGTCCTCTGGCATAGATATCTCAATCTAAAGAATATCGACTAGTTGTTTTTGAAATAATATAGACCGATCGATACGGCGTTATCGAGGTTCAGAGAATCAATCTCACTTGATTGGGCGATTATCAAAGGATCGCCCTTTTTTAAGAACTCGGCAGGGAGTCCGGTGGCTTCGTTGCCATAGACCAAAGAATAAGGTTCTTTCTTTTCGGCTTCCCTTAATTCTTTCTTCGCCTGAAGCATGAATGGATAGAGGTGGTGGTTAGGGAATTCCTTCTCGTATTCCTCAAAAGAGGAATAATAGCGGAAAGGAAGGGAGAAGATCGCGCCCATCGAGGAACGGACGCACTTAGGGTCGAAGCAATCGGCAGCCGGTTTGATGATGGCAAGTCCGCCTATCTCGAACGCAGCACCTGACCTGAAGATGGTTCCAAGGTTTCCCATGTTGGAAGGATTCACCAAAACAAGATGATTCTTATTCTCGTCTAGCTTGGATTCGAATTTGCTGAATTCCCCAATGGCCATGACATTGTCCTTGCCAGAGAGGGCGGTGAAGATCTTCTCGTTATTCAAAATGACGGGAATCTTCGCTTCCCTTGCTAAAGAAACGAGCTTGTCAAAAGTCTCGTCCCTTTTCTGTTTTGGGTTAATATACACGCGTTTTGCCACGGATTTTTTGCGTTTCAGCATCTCAATCGTGAGGGTTGTCCCTAACGCGTAAGAGGTATCGTTGTTCTTGCTATACTTTTCCATCCCTCAAATTATAGCGGGATTTTTCGGAAAATGAGCCTCTTCCTCTCTATATGTAAGTGGGAGGAACGAATATGGATAAAGATCCAGTACGAATCGGTCGCATCAACATCAAAGTCGAAAAAGCCCTCGGATACGATTTCGGGGAGAACATCTTTTGCTATATCAGCGAGGCAAAGCTAAGGGAGTTCGCCTCAAGGTGGCCAAGCGGTTACCTCAAGAAAGTGGAGGAGTCCGCCCACATCATGAAGAATCCTCTTTATGTCGGCATCGATACGAAAAACAAGAGGCTTTATTACATAAAGGAATATCTCGTGAACAATTCCTCGTTCAAGAAAGCCTGCCTTGTCCTTTCTTTCGCAAAGCAGCTTAACCTTGAGGACATCATCCTTCTCGACGAAAAGAAAATGGCCCTCATCTCGAGGACCACAAGATTCGTTATGGCTAAAGCCTAATAGCTGCTTTCGCGGACATAACGTTTCGCGAAGAGGTTATTGATGAGGATAAGGGCGAAGTCAACAAGAACGATGATGGCGAAGAGGGAAAGGATGGAGATGAAGACGCCAGCCCAGCCGTTTCCAGCTGAGAACGCGTCAGGCAGATGCGAGGACATAAGGAAGGTGTTCGGATCGAACACAAGAGTGGAATAAGTGGAACCGCTGACAAGAAGCTTTCTCATCACTGAGAAAAGGAAATAGAAAATCGGGAAGAATAACGGGAACATGCCGTATGACCATTTGACGGTTCCTTTTTCGCCGAAAAGGATCCAATCAAGAAGGACGAAGGCAGGGAAGACGATGAAAGAGAGAAGCGAATAGACGAAAGTGTCCGGCTTCATGTAATTGACACCGACGAAATAGCAATAGAACGGGTGGGTCACCGCAAGCGAGACAGAAAGGGCTAACGCACCATGGAAAAGGAAAGGAACGACGCCAGGGGCGATGGTGTTTCTCTTTTCCCTCATTCCTATCGCATTGGCGATGATCTCGGAAAGGATGATGATGCTTGAAAATAGAGTGACGATCGTCGCGTAGTTGCCAAAGCCTGCCCAGAAATTGTTTGGGACGTTGGTGTTCAGCTGGATGGCCAAGGTCGCTATCCCGATGATGAGGGCAACGATACGGTATATAAGTGCGATGAGTCTGTCTCTAATAACCATGGGGCTATATTTTCCTCTTTTTCCCTCTCTTTTCAAGAGGGGCAGTGAAAAAGCCCTTTTTAAAAGAAAGGAAAAAGATAGTGATTTCTTCCTTGCTAAGGATAGACAATGTGGCTAAACTAATACGGCACGGCGGAATTGGTGAAGTGGTCTAACACAACCGGCTGTGAACCGGTCATTCGGGAGTTCAAATCTCCTATTCCGCCCCAGAATGAGAATTAACGGCAGCGTACCTGCCGTTTTTTTGTGCCTTTCACAAATTATCGAAAACGTAGTTGTTAAGAAAAAACTGTTTTGTTGTACAAAACAAGAATCTATAAGTAAATTGGATAAAATATAGTGTTTTTATATCGAAGATATAAGGCATGAATTTGCGAAGAAATGTGTGGCACTTTTATTGCACGAACGTCTCTAAGATAGAGGTACTTTGAATTTTTATTTGGAAAACGTATGCGCTTTTCCGGTAGAAAGGATTGAATATGAAGAAATCTCTGATCAAAGGTCTCTCGTTTGCGCTCGCCGCCGTTTTAGGCCTCGGCGGTCTTTTGGGTTTAAGCGGAAAAAACGCTTTGAAGAACCGCAAAACAACCGAAAGTCCACTTGTTCGTGTCGAACCTAAAAGAGGTGCCGACGCAGGGCAAGCACTCTATGCAACCTTGACGGCTTCTGCCAGCATGACCGCTGACGTTGATGAATCGAATAAAATCAACGGCTTCTGGTGGAACTATTACAAACAGGGCGATGGAAATGTGACAACTTTCGAAAACGGCGCCCTCCATTTAGCCGTCAATGAGACGACCGGGTGCAACAATATTTATATCTATTACGTTGTCCCAAGCGATGTCGAGATCGCTAAAATCGAAGTCGACGCCAACCCGAATGACTGCGCTCAGTCTTTTTCCGTCAGAGGAAACTATGATGACATACCCAACAGACAGTATTGCGCTACTACTTCATCACAATCCGGATCAAAAACTACTTATACGTTCACTACGAAAGCGGGCGCAAGTTACACCACTTTCACTGGAAAAATCCAATTTAGCCAAGGAACTTACACGAATAAGCGCAACACCCAATACGTCTTTGATTCTTATTTCTCTGAGATGAGGCTTTATAAGGTCGTAACCGCTCAGCCTGTTACCATCACGGCGGGAACCGGCATCAATAGCGTCTATCTTTCGGAAAATGCGAGTGCCACGAGCGGAAGCGCCAGCGGAACTGCATTCGACCTTGGCAAGACGGTCTACGGATTCGTCAAGCTCAAACCAGGATATAGCGCCCCAAGCGGATGGACTTTGGTCGATTCAAGCACGAGCGCTTATCGCGTTGGAAGCAGAACGGTAGGGGAATCGGGCGCATCTTTTGGCACCCAAAACGCCAATTTGGTCACTTACACGATCACTTACAACCTCAATGGAGGCACACACGGGTCGACTCACCCAGGCACCTTTAACGTCACCACAAACTCCTTCATCATCTCCAACCCAACAAAAACAGGTTATGTGTTCGATGGTTGGAGCGGAACCGGCTTAGGAAGCGCCAAAGTCAAATCCCTTACGATTGCCCAAGGCTCCATTAACAATAGGACCTATACCGCCAACTGGTCGCCGGCCAAATACACCATCACCTATAAAGACCAAGGTGGCGGAAACTTCACCGGAACCCACGCAAGCGGTTATCCAACAACCCACACCTACGGCACAGCAACCACTTTGAAATCGGCCTCTAGGAGAGGATACGAATTCGGCGGCTGGTTCACCGATATGTATTGCGATGGCCAGCCTATTACCACCATCGGCGCGACCCAATACACCTCGAACATCACCCTTTACGCCAGATGGGACATCATCAATTACACCGTCTCCTATGACCTTGACGGCGGAACAATGTCTGGCTACAGAAGCTCTTACAATATCGTGAACAGCTCCTTCTCCTTGCCAACCCCAACCAAAGAGAATTACACCTTCGACGGTTGGAGTGGAACCGATATCGAAGGCAAGAGCAAAACCGTCTCCGTGCCACCTAACTCAATTGGAGATAGGTCTTATGTCGCGCACTGGACCATCGACATCAATATCGATCTCGCCATGGATCCTCTCTTCAGTGGAACCTGGGATGGCGATATGCATTACGTCGTCGTTACCCCGTTTGACGCGGTTACAGAGGAAGAAATCACCGATGCGACCATCTATTACGGCTTAAGCGAAGATTCCTGCACGGATACCGACTTAAACAACTTCAAATATGATGCCGCTGGCACATATACCGTCTACTGCAAAGTCGTGAAAGAAGGTTATACCACAACTTATGGATCGAAGACTTTCACCATCGAAAAAGCCGACTCCGTCATAGATCCGACCCCAAGCGTCGTCGAAGGCCTTGAATACACCGGCGAAGACCAGGAACTCGTCGTCGAAGCCGATGTCGATTACGGAAACATGCTCTATGCCGTCAGCCAGGATAACACCGTTATCCCAGGTGACAGCGATTGGAGTGAAGATATTCCTACTGGAAAGGTCGTCGGAACGTACTACGTCTTCTATAAATCAAGCGGAGACAGCAACCATAACCCATACGCCCCATCATTAGAGGATGTCGTTACAATCACCATCAGCAGAGTCGATAGAAGCGAAGCCATCGCGGAAAACGAAACCGTTGAGGATTATTTAGAGACCCTCGATGACAGATTCGCCTCAATCAAAGAGGATCTTGAGAACGTCAGAGCGACCTTCGAAGCCGAAGCCATCACCGAAGACAACATCACCGCAGAGGATGTCGCCTCGAAAGTGGCGGACATGAAGCTTGCCTTAAGTGAGGCCAAAGCCGCTGTTACCGAGCAGCTCATCAATGCCATCGGAGACGTGGTCTATCCAGACTCCGAAGAAGCCATCCAGGAAGCCTACGATTACTTCCACAATACTTTAAATGATTTCGAAAGAGGCATGGTCGACGACGACCTCAAGGCCTTGCTTAATAGCGACAAAGCCCTCTATGACGCCGTCGATTCGATGGCAACGACCATCGCCAACCTCCCTGCCCCAGCGGAATCTAGCACCTATTACGACGCCGTCGATGCGGCGATGGCTTCCTATGAAGCCCTCACCCCAGAACAGTTAGCCGTCCTCCAAGGCGCGACCGACTTCAATTACGAGAAGAAGATGATTGACAACGCCGCGGCCAGAGAGGTCATCGAACTTATCGACATCATCGATGACGTCACTTATGACGGAGGAGAAAACGACTCTAAAGCCAAGATCGAAACCGCCGAGGAAGCTTATGCCGCCTTAACGAGCGATCAAAAAGAGCTTGTCATCAATTACACGACCTTGACCCATGACCGCGAAGTCTATGACAACGTTCATGAGACCGTTACCCTCATCAACAATATCGGCAAGGTCGAGAACACCAGCGAATCCAAAGGCAAGATCGACGAGGCCAGAGCCGCCTACGACGCTTTGACCGAAGAAGAGAAAGCCTTGGTCAATGGCTATAACAATT
>JAEEWP010000026.1 GCA_016287465.1 Caryophanales bacterium
CTTTGGTGGATAAGCTATATTTGCAATAAGACTTGAGAGGGCAATCCTCACAGCTAGGTCTTTGGGCGGAACACTTAGTTCTTCCAAAGTTAATGAAAGAATGATGAACGAAGGCGTGCTCTTCATAAGGGAACGCCTTTTCTAATTTCTTCTCAATCGCGACAAATTCGTCATTTTCCCCTGCAAAACCTAGGCGAATCGCAATTCTTCTTACGTGGGTATCGACAGGAATGACTTGTTCTCCTCTTCTTTCTAAAAGGAAAACTCCAGCGGTTTTAATACCGACTCCTGGAAGCGAGGTAAGGGTCTTTTTGTCACTAGGAACGATGCCGTTATAGTCTTTGGCCATCACCTTTCCTAGTTCGTTGATGTTCTTCGCTTTGTTGTGATAGAGACCTAAGGTCTTGATGTCCTTTTCGATGTCTTCGATCTTAGCGTTTCCCAAAGATTCGAAATCAGGGAAATGCTTGAAAAGAGCTGGCGTGACTTTATTGACGCTTTTATCGGTGGTTTGGGCACTCAAAACGATCGAGACCAAACACTCATAGTCATTAGTAAAATCGAGAGCCGTCTTGGCATCGTCATAGTTATCGTGAAGGTAGTTAAGTATGGCTGCTACCTTTTCGCTTTTCATATTTATTTGCCCCAAAGGTCTTTAGCGATAGCGATGGTCGCTTCGATATCCTTGTCCCAGGTATCGCTTACGGCACTGCTTCCCTCTTTGAGAATGTCCTCGGCTTTGCGTGCACTTTTAAGAGTTTTCTCGATGGCTCTGAATGATTTTTTGCCGGATCTAAGGGTGTCTAACAAGGCATTCTTGATTTCATCAAGAGTGTATCTGGCATCAAGCCATTCGTTGATGGTGCTTTGCTCTAATGGGGAAAGGCTGCGGTTGAGATGCTCTTCATAGAAGGAATGGATTTCAGAGAGGGCTTTTTCCTTTGATTTATCGGTGAGTTTGCTAGCCTCACGGTCCATGGTCTCTTTGAAGAGGGCGTACACCTTGTCTTTGAGGTTATTCAAAGAAACGGTGAGTTTGCCTTCGACCATGTCGTAGGTGAGATAGTTCTTTTTGACGAGCTCGGTGAGCTCTTTATCGATATCGGCTGGTTTGAGGTTCATCTTGAGCGAAAGCATGTCGCTGTTGATGAAGGTGTTCCCCTGCTCAATAAGATGATCGATCATGAGGATGACGGAAAGACCGGTCTCGGTTATGCCAAGTCTCTTGTAGCAATCCAAAAGAACGTAATGGAAGCTGACTGCATTCAAATACGGATTCTTCATAACGTTCCTTCCCAACCTTTCCTTTGTTCTTCTTTTAACTTCTCTGGGTTCAATTTCCCTAGCAAATCGCGCTTATCTTTGATGGCTTGCTGGGTTTTTTCTTCAATTTCGAAGCCTAGCGTCTTGGCGAATCTTTCCGCCCTCGCGATTCTTAGAGGATCTTCCTCAATTCGCTTATAGGGATCACCGATGAAGCGAATGAGCTTTTTCTTAAGATCTTCTTGGCCTGTCGAGAAGTCGATTACGTTGTAATCCTCATCAAGATACATCGCGTTGACCGTGAAGTCTCTTCTCACATAGTCGAGTTTCGGATCTTTCACGAAGATGACGTTCGATGGATGACGGGAATCGTTGTATTCCCCTTCTTGCCTAAGAGTCGTGATATCGATGTGCTTTCCCTTGAAGGGATAACGGACAGCGCCGAACTTCTTGAAGGTGAAGTCCCCTTCCGGGATGAACTTCATCTCCTCTTCCGGCGTGGCATCAGTGACGAAGTCGAGGTCAGTGATCTCTTTGCCCAAAAGAAAATCCCTGACGGTTCCTCCAACGACATATAGGCGGAAACCGTTTTTGCGAAAAAGATCTTTTAGGAAATCAAAGGCCTCAATTCTCATAGGGGAATTTTATCCTATAACACCGAAAGTGTTAAAGGCAATAAAAAAGGCGACCCGTAGGCCGCCTTAGATGTCCTTAGAAATTCTTAGTTGAGTTTCTCTTTGAAGGCTTTGGAGACCTTGAAAGCGACGGTGTTGGAAGCTGGGATCTTGATCTTCTTCTGGTTGGATGGGTTGGTTCCCTCGCGGGCAGCGCGGGCTTTCTTTGAGAAGATACCGAAGCCAGAAAGTTTGACTTCTTCACCTTTAACAACAGCGGCTTCGATGACTTCGAGAACGGCGTCAACAGCAGCTTCTGCGTCTCTCTTCGAGAGTTCAGCCTTTTCGGCAACAGCTTCGACTAATTCAGCTTTATTCATTGGGACAATCCTCCTTTGCTAAATGGTCATAAAAAAAGTAACACCTTTTGAAAACTTTGACAAGAATAAAAAATCATTATTTGTTCGATTACATCGATATTTTTTGCAAATTAGTAGATATTTGGTGAAAGGGCTTTCATTCTTTACAATCGACAAAATGTAGCAATTATCGAATGTTTTTGCCTAAAAAACGACTAAAAGTGGCATCGTTGCTATATTTACTTTTTGCCAATGGCAATCGTTAAAAAACTTATTTTTTGGCTCTGTAAATGATATTCACAGGGGTTCCGTCAAAGTCGTATGCGGCCCTGATTTGGTTCTCTAAATACCTTGTATAAGAGAAGTGAGCCGACTTCGGAGCGTTGCAGAACATGATGAAAGTCGGTGGGCAGACCGCACTCTGATTGGCGAAGGAAATCTTGAGTCTCGCGTGGTTAAATTCCGGAGCTGGATTAAGGTCTTGGGCGTCTCTAATGATCTCATTGAGGACGTTGGTTGGGATGCGGCGGTTATACGCCTCATGGACCTCAAGGATCTTTGGAAGGATATCCTGGCAGCCGAGTCCTGATTTGGCTGAGGTGAAAAGGATTGGAGCGTACTCCAAGAACTTGAATTGCTTCCTGATCTCTTTGGTGAACTCTTCTTTGGTGAGCCCCTTCTTCTTTCCTTCGTCCCACTTATTGACCACGACGATGATGGCCTTGTGGTTATCGCAAGCATATCCGACGACGTGCTTGTCCTGTTCGATGATGCCTTCCTCGGCATTGATAAGAAGAAGAACGATCTCACTTCTCTCAATGGAGGCGAGCGCTCTTAACGCGGCATATTTATCAATCGCTTCGAAGATCTTTCCGCGTTTGACGAGACCTGCCGTATCAATGACGACGTAGTTTCTGCCATCTCTGGTAAATGGGGTATCGATTGAATCACGGGTGGTTCCCGCGATATTGGAGACTAAGGTTCTTTCGCTGGCGAGAAGCCTATTCGAAAGGGATGATTTGCCAACGTTTGGACGGCCGATCAAACAGAAAGTAATCGCATCGCCATAATCTGGCACCTCTTTCTCTGGGAGTTTCTTCACGACTTCGTCGAGAAGGTCGCCGATGCCGATACCGTGCGCACCGGAAACAGCGATTGGGTCGCCTAGGCCAAGAGAATAGAATTCGCCGGTGTTGCCGTATTCCATGATGTTGTCGATCTTGTTGACGACAAGGACGACTGGCTTACCGCTCATCCTGAGCATTTTGGCGATGTATCTATCATCGCTCGTGAGGCCTTTATTGCCATCGACGATGAAGGCGATGATGTCTGCTTCCTGAATAGCGACTTCGGCTTGGGCTTTGATGAGATCCTGGAAAGGCACGTTAAAAGAAGTGAGACCGCCGGTATCGATGACGGTGAACTCCTTGGTTAACCAAACGCCTTTGCCATAAATCCTGTCTCTCGTGACGCCTGGGGTTGGCTCAACGATGGATTTACGCTCTCCGACGATACGGTTGAAGATGGTGCTCTTCCCTGCGGATGGAGCGCCTACTAACGCTAAAACGCCTAATGACATGGAATCTCTATACCTGTTTTCTCTTTGATGACGGCCAAGACGGCGTCGACTGACTCTTCGATGGTCATGTCTGAGGTGTCGATCTCGACAGCATCCTCAGCTTTCCTTAATGGGGCGAAGTCGCGATGAGAGTCAATGTAATCGCGCTTCTTCACCGACTCGGTGATCTCTTCGAGAGTGGAAGGAATTCCCTTCTCGAGGTTCTCAATATATCTACGTTTGGCTCGACATTCAACAGAAGCGATTTGGAAAATCTTCACATTTGCGTTCGGAAGGACGTAAGTGCCGATGTCTCTGCCATCAAGAATAACATTCTTGCTATTGGCCATTTCGCGCTGCATATCGACGAGGGCAAGACGGATTGGCTTCATCGCGGCGATGTAGCTCACTTTGCTTGAGACGATTGGTTCACGGATGACCTTGGTGACATCCTCATCATTGCAAAGGACGGTTCCATCTTCCTTGAGGTCGATCTTAAGGCCTGGGAGGACTTTGACTGATTCCTCTTCGATCTCTGGGTCGAGGCCGGCTTTGATGACGGCATAGGTGACGGCACGATACATGGCACCGGTATCTAAGTATGTGTAATTGAGAAGCTTAGCAACTCTCTTGGCGATGGTGCTTTTGCCAGCAGCGGCTGGTCCATCGATGGCGACGGTGATGAATTTTTCCATGTTTGTTACCTCATGACCCATAAGAACCAGGCGCAGATGAATCCTGCTAAGACGACAGCCGTCGTAGCAAGCTTGAAGATGAGCATGTTGCGCCTTCTTCTTTGATAAACCGAATAAGGGGTCGTTTTGACGTTATGAAGATTGCCGTTAGAGATGGCGTTGGCGGCTTTTGCGCTGCCATTCATCGCGGCTAAATCGGACACTGAGGCCACCTCGGTGTAGTCTTTCCTCTTGGAGAACTTCTCAGGAGGAAGTTTCTTGATCTTTTCCCTATAGTGGGCCCACTTCTTAGTCCGTGATTTCATAACTAGCAAGAAATATTATCTCTTGAAAAGAGAGGGAAAGAAACACCCGACCTATTTTTAGGTGCAATAGAGGGGCGTCAATATTGACTTTCGGCATGGTCAATTTACAATAAGTCATACCAACAAAGGAGAGTTATCCAACATGAAAAAACTTAAAGTCAACGCTGACAACTGCATCGGCTGCGGTCTCTGCGTCAACATGGCACCAGACGCCTTCGCCCTCAATGATGAAGGCAAGAGCGAAGCCATCGCTGAGATGGAAGACAGCGCTGCTGACGAAGTCGTCGCCAGCTGCCCAGTCGGCGCTATCGAGGAATAACTTCTAAAAAAGAAAAGGATGGCGATTTGCCATCCTTTTTTTGTTATTCAGCTTCAACGTCGACCGCTTCTGGATCTTGTAAATCGACAGGTTTTTCCCAGCGGAGAGATTTGTGAATTCCTTTGTAGACGAAGTATGTAAGAACGAGGACTATTGTGTTCTTAATGATGTTCATTGGAACGACAATGAAGATGACGTAATCGAATCCAAGGTTCTTGACTAGTGGGTTCGCTTTTGAACACATATCCATGATCGCATCATATGGGTAATTCATGACTTGCATGTAGAAAGGCAAGATGGCGTAAACGTTCATGAGGGATGCGACTATGATCTGAAGGACGAAGGAAACGCCAAATCCAATGAAGACACCCTTAAGGTTCCTGACTTTCTTATAGATGAAAGCAGCAGGAAGGACAAAGGCCGAGGAGAAAATGAGATCGGCTAATTCACCGACACAGAAGGTGCCGCTGAACGGAAGCTTGATAAGCGTTTTGATGAAAATGACGATAAATGCGGTGAAAGGGCCATAGGCGTAACCGGCAATGAATGCTGGAACCTCATCAAAGTGGAGTTCCATGAAAGCTGGAAGGAAAGGGAGTTTGAGCTGGAATACTGGGACTACGTAGAGAATAGCGGATAAGGCGCCGAAGATGGCGACCCTAGCGGCGAATCTCGCCCAAGAGAATTCCTTTTTCTTCATGTACTTCGAATACAAGATTACGAAGACGATTGTGGCGACTAATGACGCGCCTAGAACGATCCACGAGATTTGTTCTCTCGTGAGACCTTCTTGTACTTCTGTCAAAACCATAAAAATAAAAAAACCTCCTATATGGCTGACATCAGGGGGCTAAGCAATAATAGCTTCTGCATATCCGGACTGTACCGTTGGCACTGGAATCTCACCAGTTCATGTGGAGTTACCACTCGCGGGCTTTACCGCCAGTCGACGTAATTCTCGTCGCCCTGAAGCACATAAATAGTAATACTTCTTAGAAGCAAGTCAATTAATCGGATAAGTATTTTTCAATGAAGGCTTCTTTTTCTTCATTTGTGTCGAATTCGAACGAAACTGATGACGGTTTGATCTTCACGTCACGGGCGTTGCTCTTAGTTATGAGGGCGATGTTCTTTTCATAATCGCCATCTTCATAGTGATATCTCTTAACAAGCGCTTCGGTCTCTCTTACAGAGAGTTTGTTGTGATGGATGGTGTTCACCGCTTCTTCGATCTCAAACTTGTCTAGACCTAAAAGAGCACGCGCATGCCCATACGTAAGTTCTCCAAGCATGACTTCTTTAAGAACCCTTTCAGGTAGGGAAAGAAGACGGACGATATTGGTGACCTGGCTTCTCGATTGATGGGAAAGCTTACCAAGGGTGGCTTGGGAGTAGTTATATTTCTGTGACAAGGCGTTACAGATAAGGGCCATCTCAACAATGTTGCCTTCTCTCTCGTCACGGACATCGGCGAGAAGCATGAGAAGAACCTCTTCGTCCCCTACTTCCCTGATGATCGCAGGAACCTCAGCGAGTTTGATGTTGTTCGCGCCGAAATACCTCTTCCTTCCAAGAATGAGTTCGTATCTGTCGCCTTTAGGACGGACGACAAGAGGATTGAAAAAGCCCTTCTCTTTGATGGATTTCCCCAGCAAATTGACGGTCTTTTTGGAAAATATGACTTTATTGACGTAGGAATTGTCGTCGATTTTTTCGAGTGGGATATTAACAGAAGCTACGCTGCGATATTCCTTCTCCATCTGGAGAATGACATCTTCTTGCGAGAACTTCTTAACGAGTTTGCTAAGTGAGGAGACGTTACTCTTTTTCATGTTCCAAAACCTCACGGGCAAGAGCGAGATAGGCATTGGCGCCAGTCGAGGATGGACGATAGTCGATGACTGATTGTCCATGCGCGCTCGCTTCAGGGAGAGAAACGTTCCTTGGGACCATGGTCACGAAGGTGTTCTCATCGAAGAGGCTTCTGACCTGAGCGACGATCTCGTTGCAGAGAGAGGCTTTCGAATCGTACATGGTCATGAGGAAGCCCTCAATCTTCAAAGCCGGGTTGTAATTGTTTTGGATACGGTTGACGGTGCTGAGCATCGAGGCCACTGCTTCCATGGCGAAGAACTCACACTGTATCGGGATTATGACGCTTGTTGAAACAACAAGAGCATTGAGAGAAAGGATGCCAAGTGATGGCGGGCAATCGATGATGATGAAATCGTAATCGCGCTTAAGATGGCTAAGGGCATCCGCCAAAACAGCGAATGGAGTGCCAACGCCATGGGATTGCATATAGGCTTCGAGATTAGCCAGGCGGAGGTTGCTCGGAGCGATGTCCACGCCTTTGCAGGACGTTCTTCTGATGATGGCGTTGATGTCGGCTTCCTTGATGCAGGCATCATAGATGGTGTAGGTCAAAGAAGTAATATCAAAGCCAAGCCCACGGGTGGAGTTGCCTTGCGAATCGAAATCGATCAAAAGCACCTTTTTGCCATAGGTGGCCAAAGCACTAGAAAGGTTAATGGCAGTCGTTGTCTTTCCGACTCCACCTTTCTGATTGGCAATGCTTATGATTCTCGTCATAAAACTATGATATTCCAAATAATTGGAAAAATCTAAAAAACCTTTGCAAAACTAGGTTATTTTACAAAGGCTTCTTCTGGATTTCTGCCCAAGAGCGAGGATACCTTTTTTCGGTCTTCTTCTCTTTCTTGAGGATGATGTTGTATCTGATCCCTTCGTCATTAGGGAGGGACTGTTCGTTGATTTCGATTACCTTTAGGTAAAGTTTCTGAATCGCTTTCTTGGCGTCAGCGAGTTCTTCTTTTCCTTTGGCGCCTTTCATGGCGATCATAAGGCCCTTCTCTTTGACAAGAGGGACAGTGACTTCAAGAAGGATATTGAGAGGAGCGACTGCTCTAGCGGTGACGATGTCGAAATGCTCTCTCATATTGAGATCCTCGCCACGGGAATTGACCACAAAGGCGTTCGTAAGATTAAGTTCTTTGATAACCTCATTGAGGAAAGTGCATTTCTTAGCAGTCGCATCAACAAGGGTAACGACGCATTTTGGATAAGCGATGGCCCAGACAAGACCTGGGAAACCCGCTCCAGTACCTAAATCGCAGATGAGTCTATCATCAAGAAGGTCATGGCTCGTTGGAAGGAGGCAATCATAAAAATGCTTTTCGACGATCTCTGGCTCATCGGTGATGGCCGTAAGATTCATCTTCTCGTTCCACTCCTTTAGGAGAGCGGCGTATTTCTTAAAACGCTCAACGGTTTTCTCGTTGAGATCAATTTTGCCTGAGAGGAGGCTCACCATCTCTTCGTATGTCATAACAGGCCTCTTTTCTTCATCGTCAAAATGATAATCGAAATATCAGCAGGGTTCACCCCTGGAATACGGGAAGCTTGGCCGATTGTGACAGGATTGACTTTCTTGAGCTTTTCCCTCGCTTCAAGACGGAGGCCTTCCCAAGAGGAATAATCTTCCCCTAAAGGCAACTTGATGTTCTCGAGTTTGCGGTTTCCTTTCGCATCCTTGAGTTCTTGGGTGATATAGCCTTCATATTTGACCTTTGTCTCAAGAGACAAGACAGTCGAATCATCGAAGTCTCTATATTCTTCCATTTCTGGCATATAGGACATGATCTCACGGAGATGAAGTCCTGGACGCTTGAGAAGCTCATAGCCTCTATGTCCGATCTCGACATCGGTGAAGCCATTCTCAAGGAGATATCCTTTGAGGCCTTCTTTGTCAGAGACCACGGTGTTCTTAAGGATCTCAATCGCTTTAGCGATTCTGTCCATTTTGGTTCTATATTTGTTGACCCTTTCCTCTGAGGCAAGGCCAATCTCATAGCCTTTCTCAGTGAGTCTTTCGTCAGCGTTGTCATGGCGGAGAAGGAGACGGTATTCCGCGCGAGAGGAAAGAAGACGGTATGGCTCATCCACACCTTTGGTGGTGAGGTCATCGATCATGACACCGATATAGGCTTCATCTCTTCCGAGGACGAATGGGCTTTCTCCTTTGATGGCTCTGACAGCGTTGATACCCGCCATAAGACCTAAAGCGGCAGCCTCTTCGTCACCCGAGGTTCCGCAGATCTGACCAGCGATGTATAAGCCATCGTATTTCTTGATCTTCAAAGTAGAATCAAATTGGAAGGACGCTATAGCGTCGTACTCAATCTGATAAGCGTATTTCAAAATCTCGGCATTCTCCAAACCTGGAAGGGTATGGACAAGCTTCTCCTGAAGTTCATGAGGGAAGCCGGTGCTGAAACCTTGGAGATAAATCGATTCTCCATTTTCGAATTCAGGCTCAAGGAAGAGCTGATGACGCTCTTTGTCAGCAAAGCGAACAACCTTCGATTCGATGGATGGGCAATATCTTGGTCCCACTCCTTTGATGACGCCATTGAAGACAGCCGACTCAGAAAGATGTTCCTGAATCAATTTGATGGTCGCTTCAGAGGTGTAGATGAGATAACAAGGAAGCTGGTTCTCAAGCGGAGTGAACTTGTCAGTTAAATATGAGAAAGCGAGTTCCCCTCCCATGCCTGGCTGGATGGAGGCATTGGAGAAATCGATCGTGCTCTTTTTGATACGTGGAGGGGTTCCGGTTTTAAGACGTATCAGGCTGATGCCCATGCTCTTTAAATATCCCGAAAGACCATGAGAGGCTTCTTCGCCGTCAGGTCCTTCTTCTTTGACCATCTGTCCGGAGATGATGGTGCTCTCCATATAGGTGCCAGTCGTGAGAATGACCGCTTTAGCGGTAATCTCTTCGCCGTCTTTGGTGATAACACCACTGACTTTGTTCTCGTCATGAATGAGACCAGTTACCTGACACTCTTTGATTGAGAGATTTGGAACTGTATCAAGATATTCCTGAACGTGTTCTGGATAGCCCTTCTTATCGACTTGGGCACGGAGGCACTGAACGCCTGGGCCTTTGCCGGTGTTGAGCATCTTGATCTGAAGAGGATGGTAATCAGCGAACTGACCCATCATTCCGCCTAAGGCGTCGATCTCACGGACGACGATGCCTTTGGCGCTTCCACCGATGTGCGGATTGCATGGAGTATTGGCAATCATCTTCTTGTTGAGGGTGCACAAAAGGGTACGCATTCCAAGATGCGCACTGGCTGCTGCAGCTTCCACTCCAGCATGTCCACCACCAACAACAATTACATCAAAATCCACTGCAAATCCTCGGTGTTTTTATTATCTCTAGCCGACAGAATCGGACATATCGAGCTTGATGAGACGGTTGAGCTCGATCGCGTATTCCATTGGGAGTTCTTTGGAGAATGGCTCAATGAAGCCCATGATGATCATGTTCGTCGCGTCCTCTTCGCTGATGCCACGGCTCATGAGATAGAAGAGCTGTTCTTCGTTGATCTTGGAGACGGTAGCCTCGTGTTCGATATAGGAGGATGCGTTCATGATCTCGTTCTTTGGATAGGTATCCGAACGTGATTCACCATCAAGGATGAGGGTGTCGCATTCAATGTGCGAGTGGGCGTTCTCCGCGCCTTCATGCATACGGACGGTGCCACGGTAATGGGAGACACCTCCATGAGAGCAAACGGACTTGGAGATGATGTTCGAGGAAGTGTTCTTTCCGATATGGATCATTCTCGAACCGTTGTCCTGGAATTGGTTTCTGCCACCGACAGCGATCGAGATGACTGTGCCTTTGGCACCATCACCCTGAAGGATGCAGGCTGGGTATTTCATGTTACGGAGGGAGCCGATGTTGCCATCAACCCATTCCATAAGGCCATCGTCCATGACAAGGGCTCTTTGAGTGACCATGTTGACGATGTTGTTGGACCAGTTCTGGACGGTCGTGTATCTGCATCTCGCGCCTTTGAGAACGATGATCTCAACGACAGCGGCATGGAGAGATTCTTTGCTATAGATTGGGGCGGTGCAGCCTTCAACATAGTTGATGGAGCTGCCTTCGTCGCAGATGATAAGGCTTCTCTCGAATTGTCCGGACTTCTCGTTGTTGATACGGAAGTAGGACTGAAGAGGCTTATCGAGTTTGACGCCTTTTGGAACGTAGATGAAAGAGCCACCACTCCAAACTGCGCCATTAAGGGCGGCGAACTTGTTGTCGTTGAATGGGACAACGGTGCCGAAATATTTCTTAAAGAGTTCTGGGTAAAGCTTTAAGCCCATGTCAGCGGAGAGGAAGATGACGCCTTTCTCTTCGGCTTCTTTGAGCATGTTGTGGTAGACGACCTCAGATTCGAATTGGGTGGTCGCACCGCTAAGGTACTTCTGCTCAGCTTCTGGGATTCCGAGTTTCTCAAAGGTGTTCTTAACAGCCTCTGGAACATCTTCCCACTTTGTGGATTCGCTGTCAGCGACCCTGGTGTAGTAATGGTATGAACCGAAATCGAGGAAGGAGAGGTCTGGTCCGAAATTCGGAAGAGGGAACTTCTCGAAGGTCTTGAGGGCTTTGAGTCGATATTCAAGCATCCACTCTGGCTCACCTTTGATCTTCGAGATCTCTCTTACGACCTGTTCGTTAAGACCAACACCGGTCGAAAAGATTTCCTTCGCATCGGTTTTGAAATTGTATTTGTATTCTTCGTCGAGGAACTTAGTATCTTCTGACATATCAGTTGCCTTTCTTTTCTTCGGCCTCAAGCATCTCTTTGAGAGCTGTCCAACCCATGGTTGCGCAGTGGATTCTTGCGGCCTGCTTGCCTGTATTCATGAACACGATGGCCTCATCGAGGACTGAATCGTCGTATTCCTTCTCATCAATCATCTTGAGGTATTGCTCGATCATGTATAAAGAGTCTTTATAGTCCTTGCCGATGCACTGCTCACAGACAATGTCTGTGGAAGCGGTTGAAATCGTGCAAGCGGTGCCTTCCCACATAGCGTCGACAACTTTGCCGTTCGAGGACTTCAAATAGATATCGATGTCATCGATGCAGTTGACCGCACTGGAATGGGTCTTGGTATATCCTTCGCCAGTAGGCACTCCTTTGTGGCGAGGGTTTGAATAGTGATCCATGATGATCTCACGCATCATCTGGGGATTAAGCTCAAAAGTAGGCATCTAAGAACTCCTTTCCATGTTTGACGGCATCAACGAGAGCGTCGATGTCCTCTTTAGTCGTGTAGAAGTAGAAACTCGCGCGGACGGTCGCTGGCGTGCCAAGGAAATCATTGAGGATCTTGGCGCAGTGATTGCCAGAGCGGCAGGCGATTCCTTTGCTATTAAGGAAGGTGGCCGCATCCTGAGCGAAAACATCTTTGATGTTGAAGGTGACGATGCCCGCTTCAGAATCGGCGTTGTAGATAATGACGTTTCCGGTCTTCTCTAACTGTTCAACCGCGTATTTCTTGAGGGCTTTCTCGTGCTCGTTGATGTTATCAAGGCCGATGTTCATGATGTATTTCACAGCAGCATCGAGGCCGATGATTCCCTCGAGGTTGAGGGTGCCCGCTTCAAATTTGACAGGAGCTTCTAAGTAAGAAGCCTCGCCGCACATATTGAACTTCGCGTTCATTCCGCCGCCGGTCATGAATGGGTCGGTCTTCTCAAGAAGATCGAATTTGCCATAGAGGACTCCGACGCCGGTTGGGCCGCACATCTTGTGTCCGCTCATAGAGAGGAAATCGCAATCAAGATCTTTGACGTCGATCTTCATATGAGGAACGGACTGGGCGCCATCGACGACGATGATCGCGCCATGCTTGTGGGCGATTGCAGCGAGTTCTTTGATAGGTGTTACGTAACCAAGGACGTTGGTGACCTGGGCCACCGCAATGATCTTGGTCTTTGAGCTGATGGTCTTCTCGAGGTTCTCGGCGGTAAGTCTTCCTTCTTTGGTAAGAGGGATGAATCTTGTAACGGCGCCGGTCATCTCGCAGACCTTATACCAAGGGAGGACGTTTGAGGCGTGCTCCGCTTCGGTAAGGAGAATCTCATCTCCTTCTTTGAGGTATTTGGCCGCATAGCCAAAGGCTACTTGGTTGATGGACATGGTGGTTCCAGCTGTGAAAACGATCTCTTTCGGCTCGGCATTCAAAAGGCTTGCGAGAGTCTTTCTCGCTTCCATGATCTTGGTATCCATATTGAAGCAAAGATCATAGTCTCCACGGTGGGAGTTAGAGGTCTCATGGGTGTAGTACTTCGAGACTGCCTCAAGGACGCAAAGCGGCTTGAAAGTGGTTGATGCATTGTCTAGCCAAACGAGTGGTTTGCCCTGCATCTTGATGCCGTTCGTTAGCATCGGGAAATCGTTTCTCAAAAGCTTGGAATCAATCATTCCTAGAAGCCTCCTTCGATGATGGAATCAATGCGATTTTTCACATTTTCATCGGCAAATCCCGCCTCAATTGGTTTGAGATAGCCGGCTGCGATGAGTCGTTTTGCCTCCTCTAAAGAGACTCCGCGGCTCTGGAGATAATATAGGTGTTCCTCGTTAAGACGGCCAACGACGGCGGCGTGCGAAGCACTGACGTCATTGTCATCGATAACAAGGGCTGGGGAAGCGACGCCATCGCTCTTCGGGTCGAAGACAATGATCTTCGCGACTTGTTTGGTATTGGTTTTGACCGCACCCTTCTCGATGGTGCCGGTGCCTTTGAAAATAAGGCGGCTCTCATCTTTGGTGATGCCGTAGTTGGACATCGTCGCGGTCGTATGTGGCGCACTGTGGATGACGGAAGTGATGAACTCCTTCTTGGCATCCTTCATGCCCATTGAGGAAAGGCGCCAATTGCATTCGGCACCCTCTTCGAGAAGCTCAACCAACACCTCAACCTTCCCTTGGAAGACGCTGAAATCAGCCATGTAGGCTTCAAAGTCAGCATCGCGATGGACTTTGACGACGATCTTCGAATTCTGAAGTTTCTCAAAGGCCGCGATGTTGAGGGTCAAAACAGTGTCTTCTGGCACATCGATGGTTAACGATGCAGGAAGATTGTCAACGTAGGAAAGAACTTTCTCACTTCTCATTTTTGACTGCTTCTCTTGTGGCGCATACGCCGATCGAGACCTCGTTCATCGGGGCATTGATCTCTTTGGCGATTTCGATTCCGAGCTCATTCTTGATCCACTCGTAACCTTCGGTGTCGACGCGTTTGATGATCTCTGGACCACCATCAACGACGATTTTACCGTTGATGAGGATGACGGCTCTTGTCGGTTTGATGAGGTCAAGAAGTCTCGCATAGTGGGAGATGACAAGAAGTCCCGCTCCCCTTTCGTGCTCTTCGTTGATGACATCGGAGACGGTGTTGATGGCATCGACATCCAAACCGGAGTCGATTTCATCCAACATGGCGAACCTTGGTTTGAGGAGTCTCATCTGAAGGATCTCGTTGCGTTTCTTTTCGCCGCCGGAGAAACCTTCGTTGAGGTTACGCTTGTTCATCTCGAATGGGATGCCGACCTCTTTGTAGGCTTTTTCGAGTTCGCGGTAGAACTCAAAGAGGGCGATTGGTTTCTCGCGGTGCGAATTCATGGCCGCTTTATAGAAATCCGCGCTGTTGAGCCCAGGGATTTCGGCTGGGTACTGCATGCCAAGGAATAATCCTAACTGGCTGCGTTTATCTGGGGATAAGGCCAAGACATCCTGGCCGTCGAATGTAATAGAACCTCCATCAACAGTGTATTTTGGATCACCCATGATGACGGCGATGAGAGTGCTCTTGCCATGTCCATTAGGACCGAGCAATGCAACGGTTTCACCTTCATCAAGCTCGAGGTTCAAACCTCTGAGAATCGATGTTCCTTTAACTGAGACGTATAGGTCTTTGATAATTAGTTTTGCCATAGCAACCTCCTAAAAGGCGTGATTATTCTAAAACCCTTTCCAAGAAGAAACAAACAAAGCTATAAAAAATGTTACAAACACCCCTAAAAAACATAGTTTTTGGGATAATCTTCGGCATCATCGCAATTATGAGTAATTTTCCTGTTGCACCAATTCTCTTAAGAGAATAGAATTTTCTAGCATCGTTTGTGCAAGGAGGAACGAGTCCACACTTATGAAGAAAACGAAATGTGCTCTCGGCCTGGTTGCGTTTGCTACCTCCATTATGGCCTTATCTGGCTGTTCTGGAGCAACCGCTAGCAAAGATGGCGTCATCATGACCTACACCGACGCCAACGGAAACCGCACCAGCTATACGGCCGAGGACTTGCTCAAGAACTATCAGTCTTACAGCAGTTCTTTGAGCAGTGAATTTGACAAGATCTATGAAGTTCTTGTCCGTCATTACTATGACCAGGACGCACAGTCCACTAAATTAGCTTCCCTCAAAGCGGAAGCCACCAATAAGGTTTTGTCCGACAAGCAGAAAGCCGAAAAGAACGCTGCTAACAACAAGACCTCTTATGAAGCCGAATTCCAGACCTATTTGGATGCGGCTGGAGCCGACAACGTCGATGAGCTCTATCAGAAATATCTCTACGACGAAGAAAAGGCCGATTTCCAGAACGAAATCTATAACACCTACGGCACCGGAGACGACAGCGTCAACGGTTACGTCGCCATGAAAGACGGTTTCTACAAGACCGGCAACGAACTCAAGGAAGCCTTCCCAGAATCCAAAGAAGGCGGCGAATTCGTTTGGGGTCGTGGTTCCGAAGGCTGGCTTGGCACCCAGATGCCATACCACATCCGCCACATCCTCATCAAACTCGCTGGAGGCGGCGACAAGAAATACGCCCAGGATAGAATCGCTGAAACCGCTAACGAAGGTGGCGAGACGACCAAGCTCACCTCTACCCTCTTCCGTTTAGCTGGCGCCACCATCGGAGCTGATGGCAAACTTACCACCGACACCGATCGTTGGACCTTTGGTTCCATCGCCAAGAGCTTCTCTGACGATGAAGGCAGCGCCAAGAACTTCGGCGAATACGGCATCATGGAAAAGACCATGGCCCAGGACCTTGTCCACGAATTCAAGCTTGGCACCTATGCCTTTGAATCCCTTTATAGCGCGAGAGAAAAAGCCTCTTCCGAAGCCTACAAGCTTATGCCAGGCCTTGAAGAAGAAGCCACCAGTGCTGCTGACATCGATAACAAGCAGACACTTCTCGACAGCAACACCACAGTCCATGACTACTTTGCAAACTTCGATGATGATAACGACGGCATTGCCGACGGTGTAGGTCAGATTCCGTTCGGCGCCGCTATTGCCTTATATGATACTAAGAAGGTCGTCACTGATGCCGCTGGTAACCCAGTCTGGAATGACAATCAGGATTCCTTCTATCCAAGAAACGTCATCTACAACAAGTACTTCAACAAACACAACGTCTGCGTCATCACTCCAAACGTCATCGGCAGCAACTACAAGAGCGCCCTTCTTAACGACGAGAGCAAAAACGCAGCCACCGGCATCTTAGCTGGATATCAGTTAAGTGGTGATGGAAAGAGTGTTACCGCCGAAGACTTCAAGGGTTCCTATAGCGCCCAGCTTGGTGCCCTCCCAGGATTCAGCGTCGATACCACCAACGTCCTCACCGGTGCTGACTTCGCCCATAACGTTCTCACCAACGAAAAGGGTCAGGTCATCTTAGCCGTGAGAGCCGGTGCTGGTTCTAGCTACCAGGGCATCCACTTCATGACCGTCGAGAGAAGCGCCCTCAACAAGTATGGCCTTAAGCTCGATGGCAATAAGTATGTCGAAGCCACCGCTGCCGATCTTGGCACCGTCACTGCCCTTGGCACCGTCAATGGCAAGGCCGTCGAAAAGATCGCCTACACCGGAGCCGCCACTTCCTTAAGCGACTACTACACCCCATATTCACCAAACGAAGTCGACTATCCAAAGTATGACGACACCAAAGCCGTCAACACCTACGTCAACTTCAACAAGACCGAAACCAGCGATTGGTCCGACCGTGTCAAAACCATCACCAGCGCCATCACCGGTTTCAACGGCAACCTCAACACCTACTACTTCCAGAGGCTTTGCGAGAGCGGTGCCATCACCTTCGCCGACAAAGACCTTGAAGATTCCATCAAGAACTACTCTGTCACCAAACGTCAGAGCACCGTCGATGACAACTTCGAGACCTGGAAGAGAAACTGGCTTGAATACGCCGAAATGCTTGAAGCCCAGCAAGCCGCCCGTTTCGATAACTTCGGAACCATCAAAGGCGAGCTTATCACTGAGTTAGCCGCTATCTCCTATAGCCAAGCCAACCAGGATGTCCAGAACCTTGACGTCACCGTCGCCGGCACCACCAACTTAGCCGGACTTTGGAAGGAAGGAGGAGCCTGCTACTATGGCAAATAAATTTAAAAAGGTCTTAACCTTAAGCGCTGCTACTTTAGCGCTTGGACTCACCAGCTGCGACCTCATCGAAGCTAAGCTCCCAGAGGACGCTGAAGTCCTTACCTTCAACGACAATGGCGAAGTCTACAACAACCAGCTTTCCAAGATCTATGACGCTCTCGTCACTTCCGGTGACACCAACTCCCAGCGCGTCCTCAACAACATCCTTTATCTTTATAGCGAGGCCGTCTTCGGTTCCTTCTATGATGTGATGGATGGCACCAACGTTGCCGAGTACGGCATCAAGAGTGCTGTCGAGGGTGGCCAGGATGGCGCTGCCTTTGCTTCCTACATCGAAGCCCACAAATCCATGCAGGTCATGGAGAATGGCAGCCTCGACAAAGCCAAGAGCTTCACCAAGGTCAAGAACCTCTACGCCGAAATCCTCGGACGTATCTACAAACTCTTCTACAGCTACATCCTCGATACCTCTTATCAGGACAGATCCCGTTTCTGCGAGGAGAAGTTCTACCAGGCTCAGGTCAAGAACTACTATGATCTCGGACCAGCCTACTTCACCACTGACGAGGCCAACTACTATGTCCCAGTCAATGGCGCATTCCGTCTTGATGACACTTATACCGCTGACGATCAGCTCAAGGATTACTACAAAGATCTCTTCGCCACCTATAAGAACTTCATCGAGCTCAGCATCCTCCCAGACATCTACAGAAGCGAATTAACCGCTCAGTACCTCTACACCCAGAACATCTACCAGATCCGTAACACCATGGCTCGTAAGATCGACTATGTCGCTCTCCAAGAGAACAGTGACTATAACGGTAAGGTCAAAGACTTGATGAACGCCTACTGCAAGCTCGTCGTCAACGCCGGCAAGCAAGACACCTATGGCTTCACCTGGTTAGACAGAGTCAACAAAGGCGCTGAAGCCGACATCATCGCTGACCCAATGGCCCAGGCCCTCTACACCGAGGCTGGCTGGACCCTCAGGAACATCGTTGTCGGTGGAACCACCTACGACTACTACTGCGAATCCGTCTTCGGAACTACCTGCCTTAAGTATCAGAAGCTCCTTGATAAGACCACCCGTGATGAGAGTGATCTCGCTTCCATCGAAAGCGACTTCACGAGCAGCGGCGCCTACACCAAGGAAACCGGCTTCAAGATCAAGGTCAACCAGCTCCTTGCTGACAACAACACCGAGTATGATTGGTACACCTCCGGCGCTCTCAATGGCATCCCAACCGACATGGCCACCCGTGCCTTCAAGATCCAGGTTGCCAATGAGCTCGATGACGATGACGCCACCGAGAAGTATCTCCGCAAGATCGCCGATGACGGTGCCACCACCAAGAACGCTTACTTAATGCCATCCAACTATGAGACCGGCACCGAGTATCCATATCTTGTCCAGGACAATGGCAAGTACTTCATCATCAAGGTTGAAGAGGCCACCAAGGCCGCTAAGCTCAATAGCTCCTACGAGAAAGACTACTACGGCGATGAAAAAGCCGAGATCGTTGCCCGTAAGATCGCTTACGCTCTTAGCAGCTCCGACACCTGGAAGAAAGCCGCCAACACCTACTACGTTGAGCAGATGGCTGTCATCTTCCACGATGATTACGTCCTCGAATACTTCGAGCACACCTTCCCAGAGATCTTCGACAACTAAGTCTTAGAATCAAAAAATTGAGGCGGTTCTTCCGCCTCTTTTTTTATATCTATTATTAATAAGGATATATAATTACTTAGAACATTCGAGGTTACATTATGAAAGACGTATTTTGCCGTATCATCGATGGGGAGATCCCATCAACCAAGGTCTATGAGGATGATGACGTTCTCGCCATCCTTGACATCTCCCAGACCACGAAAGGGCACACTCTCGTCATTCCTAAGAAACACTATGATAACTTCTTAGCATGTCCTTTAGAGACCATGGAAAAGGTCATGGCCGTCGCTCAGAGAATCGGACAGGCTGAGATGGGGGTCTTAGGCGCCAAAGGCGTCAATATCCTCACCAACGTCGGAGAAGTAGCCGGACAAAGCGTCAACCACTTCCACGTCCACGTCATCCCTCGCTATATCGGAGGCGAAGGTGGCTTCCAGATCACGATGAAAGGACAAGACACATCCGGAATGGATTTGCCTCGCCTTGCTATGAAGATCTCCGAAGAGCTTAAGAACGAATAATTAACGGTTCTTCTTCTCGTAAGAAGGAACGTAGTAGGCTCTCCCATCGAGAGCGAATATCTTCTCAGTGAACGACTCTAGGTCGGCGTTTTCGACTGCCTTGTCGACGATGTTCATCTTCGC
>JAEEWP010000075.1 GCA_016287465.1 Caryophanales bacterium
CGTTCAGGCAGATGGTGCCACTGCCGCGCTCACCGGCAATGGTGTAGGTGTCCAGCCAAAGGGTACGCGACCGAAACTAGCGACGTTGACCTTTGTGTCTCGACATCTTTAACCGGCATGCGAGTGGCTGGTTTGGCGGAAGCAATACGAGGTGTTTTGCACAAAAAGATAGATCTTATAAGGTTAGATGCACTTAAGGGCAACCTAGAACTCATTGGCGAAATCATGAAAGATGGCGTCAAGGTCTATGGATAATAAGAAAGACGACAAATATTACGCACAAAAGGCAATCGAGAACATAAACACGATACAGAGATATATAAACGGCAAAAGCTACGAAGAGTTTTTGTCGGACGAAGAACTTATAGACGCTGTGATGTTTAGGCTTATCCAAACAATAGAAAACATTAAGAACATCGGAGCGGCTTTTAAAGAAAACAATCCTCAAATACCTTGGGGGGATATAATCGGTTTTAGAAACGGGATCGTTCACGAATATGGGAAAACCGATTTTTTAACCGTTTACGAAACGGCCGCTAACGATATCGGATCTCTAAAGGAAGCACTTCAAACAATTCTTTAAAAATCTTTAGCTCGCCCTGCTAGAAGCCTTTGCTTTTAATAATGATTTACGAAAAGTGACATTATTTTTAGAAAATATCTTATTTTTTTATTAGGTAACTTTTGTTTACATATTGGTTGTGTTGCTACCCCTATTTTCCTTATTAATATATAAATACTATATGTAATCGATAAATTTTCATTTACAAATACACAATCAAGCATATAATACGTGTTGGCAACTTAAGGTTGCAGTAAAGGATTAGGTATGATTGCTTCAAGGCTTCTACACGTTAGAAACACCTTGGGCCTTACTACCCCTTTTTTCTTTTTTGAGTAAGGAAACGCGAGTATGAAGTACATCTTTGTCACTGGTGGTGTTGTCTCTGGTTTAGGAAAAGGCATCACCGCTGCATCTCTTGGCCGTTTGCTCAAGCAGCGCGGTCTCAAGGTCATCTCCCAGAAGCTTGACCCATATATCAATGTCGACCCAGGCACCATGTCCCCATTCCAACATGGCGAGGTCTTCGTCACCGATGACGGTGCGGAAACCGACCTCGACCTTGGCCACTACGAGAGATTCATCGATGAGAATCTTAACAAGTACTCCAACCTCACGACTGGCAAGGTCTATTGGAATGTCCTTCGCAAAGAAAGAGAAGGCAAATATCTTGGTGAGACCGTTCAGATCATTCCTCATATCACCAATGAGATTAAGAGATTCATCTACTCCGTCGGTTCGAAAGCCGATGCCGATGTCGTCATCACTGAGATCGGCGGCACAGTCGGTGACATCGAATCTCAGCCATTCATTGAAGCCATCCGTCAGGTCGCTTTAGAGAATAAGAAAGAAGACGTTTGCTTCATCCACGTTTCCCTCGTCCCATATATCTCCGGTTCCGACGAATACAAAACCAAGCCAACCCAACACTCAGTCAGAGAGCTTCAAGGCGATGGCATCAACCCAAACATCGTTGTTGCAAGATGCGACACCCCTCTCCCAAATCACCTAAAGGAGAAGCTTTGCTTATTCTGCAACCTCAAACCTGACTGTGTCTTCGAGAGCACGACCGTCAAATCCCTCTACGAAGCCCCAATCATGCTCGAGAAGCAAGGATTCTCGGATGTAATTTGCCGTGAGCTTAATCTCGAGACCAAACCAATCGACCTCACCCATTGGTACGACCTCCTCGACCGCATCCACAACAGAAGCAAAACCGTCAAGATCGCCCTCGTTGGCAAATACGTCGGACTTCATGACGCCTACCTTTCCGTCAAAGAAGCTCTTCACCATGGCGGATACGAAAGCGACGCTCACGTGAGCATCTCCTGGATCGATTCCGAAACCATCACCGAAGAAAACGTCAACGAGACCTTCAAAGACATTCAGGGCATCATCGTCCCAGGCGGATTCGGAAACCGCGGAATCGAAGGCATGATCCTTTCTGCCAAATACGCTAGAGAAAACAACATCCCATATTTCGGCATCTGCTTAGGCATGCAGATCGCCGCGATCGAATTCGCGAGAAACGCCCTTGGCTACAAAGACGCCCACTCCACCGAATTCGACCCAAATACCGCTCACAAAATCATCGATTTCATGCCAGATCAATCGGAGACGATTGAAAAGGGTGGTACAATGCGTCTTGGAAGTTACCCATGCGAGCTTAAAGACGGCAGCAAACTCGCTTCCATCTACGGTGCCAAATCCATCGCGGAAAGGCACAGACACCGTTACGAGTTCAATAACGAATATCGTGACGAATTTGTCAAAAAAGGCATGCAAATCGTGGGTACTTCACCAGACAACCGTCTTGTCGAGGCTATCGAATATAGCAAAAACGATTTCTATGTGGGAGTTCAATTCCATCCGGAATTCAAGTCCCGCCCAGATAAAGCGCATCCGATCTTCAAGGAATTCATCACGGCTGCGACTAAAGTAAAAAGGAGTTAACGAATATGGAGAAATTCTACGAAACATTCGGCGCTCACGTCTTCAATGACAAGGAGATGAAGAAGCGTCTTACTGATGAAACCTATCAGTTATTAAGAAAGACCATCAAAAACGGCAAAGAGCTTGAACCAAGCATTGCCAAAGAAGTCGCTAACGCCATGAAAGAATGGGCCATTGAGATGGGCGCCACCCACTACTCCCACTGGTTCCAGCCTCTTACTGGCGACACTGCTGAGAAGCATGACGGCTTCATCGAGTCGCGCAAAGGTGGAAGCGTCGTTGCCGAATTCTCTGGCAAAAACCTCATCAAAGGTGAGCCAGATGCCTCTTCTTTCCCAAGCGGAGGACTTAGAGACACCTTTGAGGCCCGTGGCTATACCGCCTGGGACCCAACCTCCTATGTCTTCGTCAAAGGCAAAACCTTATACATCCCAACCATCTTCTGCTCCTATAACGGAGAGGCTCTTGACCACAAGACCCCATTACTTAGATCGATGGATGCTTTAAACAAGCAAGCCATGCGTATCCTTAAGTACTTCGACAACAAAGATGTCGATCACGTCAAGACCACCGCTGGCCCAGAACAGGAATACTTCCTCATCGACAAAGACCTTTACGAGAAGAGGAAGGACCTTATGTTCACTGGCAGAACCCTCTTTGGCGCTCCAGCACCAAAAGGACAAGAGCTTGATGACCATTATTTCGGTGTCATCAAAACCAAGGTCGCCGCATTCATGGAAGACCTCAACACCGAACTCTGGCAGCTTGGCGTCCTTGCTAAGACCGAGCATAACGAGGTCGCCCCAGCGCAGCATGAGCTTGCCACCATCTTCCTTACCTCCAATGTTTCAACCGACCACAACCACATCGTCATGGAGACGATGAAGAAGGTCGCTCAGAAGCATGGCCTTGTCTGCCTCCTTCACGAGAAACCATTCGCTGGTGTCAATGGAAGCGGCAAACCTAACAACTGGTCCCTTAAGACCGACACCGGCATCAACCTTCTTGAGCCAGGTGATACCCCATCTGAGAATGCAAGATTCCTCCTTTTCCTCAGTGCCGTCATCAAAGCGGTCGATGAATATCAGGATTTGCTTAGAATCTCCGTTGCCACTGCTGCCAACGATAACCGTTTAGGCGCTAGCGAAGCCCCGCCAGCCATTGTCTC
>JAEEWP010000027.1 GCA_016287465.1 Caryophanales bacterium
GTCCTACTATAAGAAGGGCGGAGACAAGCAGATGACCTTCGTCCACGTCCATGACGGTGGCCGTCTCCTCTCTAGAAACGAGAAAGCCTTCAGAGAGACCCATGAGAGAATCGGCCAGAAGTACAACGTCATCAACTGCGACGATTCCTACACCCGCACATACCACGATTTCTATGAATACTTCCAAAACAACAAGAAGGGTTACTTCATCGCTTATCGTGACTCCATCGCTGCCGCTATCGAGAACGCCGCTACCGACGTTGGCTTAAAGGTCCCAGAGGACGTTGAGATCGTTTCTCTTGTCGGAACCAAATACGCCAACATCCTCCGTCCATCGATCACCGCTCTCCACATCAACATGCAAGAAGTGGGACAGCGTTCCATGTATATGCTTATCGACTTAATCAACAACGACCTCGTCGATAAGAGCTACCGCTTCGAACCTCTTGTTAATGAGCGTTCCAGCACCATCAAGAGATAACAAAACGCAAAACAAAAAGACCTCAATCACGAGGTCTTTTTTTCATGTTTGCTTAGGCAATGTACTGAATGTTGTTGAACTTCATAACGTATTCGACGAAGTCTTTCTCTGGGATTGGCTTAGAGAAGAGGAAGCCTTGTATCATGTTGGCTCCAAAGGAGAGGATAAGGTTCTTCTGTTCTTCGGTCTCGACGCCTTCCTGAATGGTTCGGAAGGAGAGGGAGCTCATCGTTTTATAGATGCTTGATAAGACGGATTTTCCAACCTGGCCTTCCTCAGCGGAAAGGAGGAGTGAACGGTCTAACTTGATGTTCCTGTACTTGCTCTGAATAAGACGGGTGAGGTTCGAATAACCGGTTCCGTAATCATCAAGAGAGAGAGGGAATCCGACCTTAAGGAGATTCTGGATACGGCCAAGAAGCTCGGTGTCATTATCCGCATCGGCGGTCTCGGTGATCTCAATGCTAATGAATGACGGTGGGATGTTGTACCTGTGAGCGATTTCCAAGAACCTTCCCGCTAAGTCTTTCTCTGGAAGCTGATAGATGGAAAGGTTGATTTCAATCCATTCGATTCCAAGGTTCTGAATGTCATTATTCCTGGCAAATCGGCACGCTTCTTCAAAAACCCAGTGTCCGAGGTCAATGATTGTGCCATTCTCTTCGGCAACAGGGATGAACTCATCCGGGCCGATGAATCCGAGTTCTGGATCGATGAGTCGGAGAAGTGCTTCAGCAGAGATGATTCTATTGCGCTTGGCGTCCCAGATAGGCTGGTAATAGAGCTTGAAGTTATTGTCTCTAAGACCTCTGGCAATCGCGCCTTCGATCATGCTTCTGCGTTTGATGAACTGAAGGGAAGCGCTCTTACGGAGTGTGACTTTTTGATCGGCTTTGGCGTTTCTTCCGAGGAAGAGGTAGTGGAGCTGTTGTGGGTCCTCAATATCCTCAGGGACCTTAGCCACGGTGATAACCCAGTTTGGCGAGATTTCGACTTCACCATGTCCCCAAGGTTCTTTGAACCTGGCTTCAAGCTTCTCGACGATTTGGTCAACGAGTTCCTCGTCATCGTCAAAAACCATGATTCCAAAGGAACCGCTTGCGAGATTGTAGGTGAGCTGAGGCTTGTATACAGAAGTCAGATATTTTGCGATTTCGATCTCGATTGCTGTGTAGCTCGCCTTTCCAAGCATCTCAAGATATTGGAGATAGTCAGGGGCTTTGACCGTGATGATCGTGTAATGACGCTTAGCGGCCATAGCGGTGGCGTTGTCTTCATAGAAGGCGATTTCGTTATATAGTTCTGTGTTGCGGTTGATCGATTCCTTGTCGCTTTCGAGGATGACAAGGAAGCTAAGGACGGAAATGGATTCGGCCAAGGCCTCGACCTTCACGTTTTTGTTGATGAGCTGAATGGCGATGCCAACGAAGATGAGTCCGACGAAGAAGGACATGCTGAAAATCTTCTTGGTGGTCATGGCCTTGATGTTTCTGATTAAGGCGAATAAACCATAAGCGACATAGCCAAGGGCGACGACATAGAAGACAAAAGCGGCCGGTCCACGCTCATACACATACATGCCATCTGCGGTCACAGTGTATGTATAAAGAGGTCTAATATCGCTCGGCAAGAAAACGTTGATGACGTTGAAGAATTCAACGAGCATCGCAGGGATCCAGTAGAAGAACCAAATGCGTTTCTTACGTCCGACGATGGTGCCATTAAGGGATAAGACATATAAGGCAAATGTCGGAGCGAGGAATGAGTGGAAGAAGAAGAAAAGGGCCTTAAGGAGCATTAAGAGCCAGGCGATATTATTCTCGACCGTGCAGAAGGTCATGAGAACATCGCCGATGAGCGAGAACAAAGGAGATGCAGCGCAGCTGATTGAGATATATAAGAAGGTGCGGTGCTGAAGCCTGTTAAGGTTCTTTCTTGAAGCTGCTACGACGCAAAATAAGGCGACAACAAAGGCGCCAAAACAAAGACCGACGTTGATATTTAGCTTCGTAAACATTACCTAAAAAGTAAATCTCAATTTGCCCGTTGTCAAATGCTACGCTCACGGACGCGCTAATAGGTGCTGCGATACCGATTTCCCGACATTTTGTAAAATCCCTAGCAAAACCGACATATTTTTCAAAACGCCCGAATGTTTTTAGGATATTCGGTCATTATTGCTACAAATAACTTTTTATTCGAGTAGAATAAACACGTGAGGAATAACTAATGGAAAACATTGTTGACGATCTCAATTACCGCGGACTCATTGAACAATACTCGAACGAAGAAAACGTCCGCAAACTCTTATCAAAGAAAACCACTATCTATTGCGGCTTCGATCCAAGCGCCGCTTCTATGCATGTTGGCAACTACGTCATGATCTCGATTCTCAAGAGACTCCAGAAAGCCGGCCACAAGATCATCGCTCTCGTCGGCGGTGCCACTGGCATGATCGGAGACCCATCTGGCAAATCGAAAGAAAGAAACCTCCAGTCCATGGAAGTTCTCAAAGCCAACACCGAATCGATCAGACAGCAGCTTGAAAGATTCATTGATCTTTCCGACCCAGACAAAGGCATGATCGTGAATAACTACGATTGGCTTGGCAAGCTCAGCATGCTCGACTTCCTCCGTGATTACGGAAAGTTCTTCTCGGTCAACTACATGCTCTCAAAGGAAATCGTCTCTTCTCGTCTTGAAGCAGGCATCTCCTTCACCGAGTTCTCTTATCAGATTCTCCAGTCCGTTGACTTCTATCACCTCCGCAAGACCGAAGGCGCTTCCATCCAGATCGGCGGAAACGACCAGTGGGGGAACCTCACCTCGGGCTTAGAGCTCATCAGAAAGCTCGATGGCGATGAGGCTGAAGCGGAAGTCATGACCGCCCATCTTATCACCAGAGCCGATGGCAAGAAGTTTGGCAAATCCGAGAAAGGCGCTCTCTTCCTTGACCGCAATCTCACTTCCCCATATCAGCTCTATCAGTACTTCATCAACACCACCGATGAAGATGCCGTCAAATACCTCAAGGTATTCACCTTCTTAAGCCATGACGAAATCGAAGACGTCATCCGTGAGCATCTTGCCAATCTCGGCATGAGAGTCGCTCAGAAGAAACTCGCCTATGAAGTCGTCAAGGACATACACGGCAAAGATGCCGCCGATGAAGCGGTCAATATGTCTAGCGTTCTCTTCACCGGTGCGGTCCAGAACCTCACCGCCAGCCAGATCGAAGAGATCCTTGGCTCCCTCAAGATGAAGCTCCCAGAGGAAATCAACCTCGTTGACCTTCTCGTCCTCCTTGGCGCTGCCAAATCGAAGACCGAGGCCCGTACCTTCATCACCCAGAACAGCGTCTCCATCAACGGCGAAAAAGTCACTGATGCGAACAAGAACTACACAATCTCCGATGCCATGGCAGGAAAATACTTGATTGTAAGGCGCGGAAAGAAGAATTACTATTTAGGCGAATTCTAAAGAATTAGAAAAGGAGGCCCAGTTATGAAAAAAGGAATCTCATTCAAATTCCTCATCTCAGCAAGCGCATTGCTTGTTTTGACCTCGTGCAACGATGTTGTCCCAGGAGTGACTTCTGAGCCAGCGACCACCTCCGAAGAATCCATTACCTCCCTTGATACCTCTGCACCAGATGTCTCAATCGGTGTTTCTTCCGAGATCGGTGGAACCAGCACTCCAGAAGAGTCTTCTGTCAAAGGTGATTACAACACAACCGTTCTTCAGAATGCTTTCGAAGAATCCCTTAAGAAAAACGGCATGAGAATGGAAATGAATCAGCCATCTCTCCAGCTTGGTCTTTCTTCCTACACCGTTTTAGGAACCGCTCCAAACTTCAATTTGGTCAAAGGTTCAACCAATAACATCGTTCTCCAAGCCGATAAAGAGACCCTTGAGGTCACTAAGAGTTCTCTCTTAGGTCTCACTGGTATGCGCTTCAACCTCAATAACCTTTCCCTTGTCGCAGGATCCCTTTCAATGGCCGGATCCGCTCTTCCTGCTCAGAACCTGGTCAATCAGGACATGAATCTCTACTACAAGAACAACACATTCTATTGGGACTTCCTCGATGAGAACGGTCAGGAATGCACAGGCTTATCGGCTCTAGCCGATTTGGTTTTCTCTGCCGCGATGTCCGCCTCTGGCGAAACAAACGATATTGAGTTCCAACACAAAGGCAAATCTGAGCTCGATAGCACCATGCAAACATACATGATGCTCATCAGCGCTTATCTTCCAAGCTTGATTCCAGGCGCTGTCGATTCAGTCATCCAGTCCCTCTGGCAGGGTGGTGCCGAAATCACGACCACTTCATCCAAAGTATTTGGTGAGACCATCTATGACATGTCCATCAAGACCAGCGATCCAAGCGTTCTCATTGGAGGCACCTCCGATATCACTGATACGGCAGGTTCCCTTGTCGGTGGCTTAACCGATAGCCTCCCAGTCGATGTCTCCGGTGCTACCGATGACCTTGGTTCCGACTATTTCTCAACCTTCAATTTCGAGATGCATTTCGGCTATACCGTCGATTCCTTGAGATCCATGAGCATGACCCTCAACGCGACTGCGGATGAAACAAAAGTCATGGAAGGCATCCTCGATGATGAAGACCTTGCAGCCGGCGATACCAAGCTCGGACTCTCAACCATCCAGATGAGCCAAACCACGAACTTCATCTTCGACAACAGCATCTCCATCACATATCCATCATTCGATACTTATGTGACTCAGGAAGTGCCTTCTACAGAAGAACCGGCTGTAGAGCCAATCTCTTCCGAGCCAACTTCCTCCGAGCCTCTCACTGAGTCTCTTCCAGAAGAAAGCGAATAACCTGCTCAAACAAAATAAGCCCTGCAAAACGCGGGGCTTTTTTATTAATATCTCCAGCAAATCTTCATTATTTGAGCAGGGGAAAGCAAGAAAAAAGCGACCCATTTGAGGATCGCTTTTGCTACATTTCTAAGCGGATTATAGAAGTCTGTTGTAGTACTCGATGATCATCGCTTCGTTGATGTCTTTTGGAAGCTCGTTACGCTCTGGAAGACGGGCGAAGGTGCCAGCGAATTTCTCAGCGTCGACAGTGACATAGGCTGGGACGGTTGGCTTGCCCTCGAAGGACTCTTTGACGACCTTGAGTGGGGATTCTTCTTTAAGGGTGATGACGTCACCGACATTGCAGAGATAGGAAGCGATGTCGACTTTCTTGCCGTTGACCTTGATGTGGCCGTGGTTGACAAGCTGACGAGCACCGGCACGGGTGCGGGAGAAGCCCATACGGTAGACTAAGTTGTCGAGTCTGCTCTCAAGGATACGGAAGAAGGCTAAACCGGTAACGGTCTTTTCTTTCTTAGCGATGAGGAAGAGGCGGCGGAACTGTCTCTCGTTGATGTTGTAGAGCTCTCTGAGTTTCTGCTTCTCAGCTAACTGAGCGCCGTACTCGGATGGCTTTCTCTTTCTGTCTTGGCCGTGCTGACCTGGGCCATAGGCTCTCTTTTTGAGTTCGTCACCGGTCTCTAAAAGAGAAAAATTGAGATGACGGGACTGTTTCCATTTGGAACCGACGTATTTGGACATATTTAATGTCTCCTTTCTTTGCGGGAACAAGATTGGAGGGTTATTTCCGCTTCCCGGGTGTCATTCACTTTCAGTGACGGTAGCACGTCCTTACTTCAATTTATCGAATGACGTCAGGCGGAAGCATAACAACCTGCTAGCTCACGCAAGGGTTACTATAGTAACAGAAAGGGCGCTTGTCAACATTTTGGCCTAAAAAATTCCCTCAATACGTGTATCGTATATGCGCGACAAGCGTGCTACACTTATGGGCGAAGGTATGTTTATGACTGTTTTTGATGCACTCCCGACCGATGCTATCGTCACTATTATCATCGTCAGCGTCCTCGCATTAGCGGGCGTAGGCGTTTTGCTTTATTTCTCCGTCTTCTCGAAACTCAGCCTCAAGAGGCAAGCGAGAGATCTTTGCAGCCGTTTCGAAAGGGAACACGCCCTTCTCTTCGGCGACGTCCTTGCCTACATCAGAAGACTTGAGACCATCTCCACGATGAACCTCGTCTATGTCGAGGAATACGCCAACTGGTCGAATAACTTCAAAAACGTCCGTGACTCCATGGACTCCCTTGCCCAAGCCACCTCAAACTCCGTCAAAGACCTTTTCACCGATAGACGTTACAAAGAACTTAAGAACTATCTCCCATCTGCGAAAAAGACGATAGGGGAATACGAAGAGAAAGTCGAAGCCCTCTACAAAGGCCTCAAAGACAAATTCGCCGTCGAAGAAAATGTCTCTTCTTTATCGCTCCGTTGCAAAGAATCGTTCCGTCAGGTCAAACAGGAGTTCTATCTCAAATCCTCCGACCTTTCCATCCTCACCTCTTCCTTTGACCTCCTTTTTAAGAAGGTCAGCGATCTCCTTGATGAGGCCGATGCCCATATTGAGAACGCGAGATATGAAGAAGCGGAATCGATCTATAAAAACAAGATCGCTCCAGTCGTCAATAAGGTCCGTTCCATCATCAAATCCCTTCCTGACATCTGCATCCAGATCACCAACCTCTTGCCAGACAAGATCAACTCCTTATCTGTCCGTTATGAGCAGATGATCAAGGACGGATATCCTCTCAACCACATCATGCTCAAGAAGACCATCCCTGATATGGAAGCAGAACTTGACGCCATAATCACTCAGGTTAAGACCCTCAATATCCAAGGCGTTCAGGAGAAGTTCGACTCCATGAGAGCCCGCATCGACAAATATCAGGAGCAATTCGAAGAGGAAATCCACGCCAGAACCATCTTCGAAGCCGAGAGTTTCAAAGCCTCAAGCAATGAGACCGAGATTCAGAACAACTATCTCAACCTTGTGCACGCTCTCCCAAAGATCAAATCCATCTACCTTCTCGATGAGGAAGATGAGGCCAAGCTCAATGAGATCCAGGGTTACATCAATAGCGCAGCCGCTTCCAAGCGTAGCCTTGATACCTTCATCCATAGCGGTACCAAGCAGCCATTCACCATTCTTCTTAGCAGGATGAACGCTCTTAAGGAACAATCCAAAGAGGCCAGCGATCACATCAACGACTTCCAGGCCTATCTCCGTTCCCTCAAGGTCGACTGTGAGAAAGCCGCCAAAGCCCTCTCAACCTACAATGAGTCCATCAAGGATGCTGAAGCGGAAGTGAGATACATGAATCTCCCATCGATGACCGAGAAGTATTCTCCTCTCTTCGAAGAAGCCTTTGAGTTAATCGGCACCCTTTATACCACCCTTAAATCCACCCCAATCGACGTGAAGAAAGTCGATGCCGCTTATAACGAGCTCAGCGAGAAAGGAGATTATCTCCTTAACTCTCTTAAGAGCGATAAGGAATCTCTTAATAGGGCCGAAGAAGCGGTGGTCCACGCCAATAGATACCGTTCTAGCGATAGCAGCAACAACGCTACCCTCTCCCAAGCTGAGACCCTCTTCTTAGACGGTCACTTCACCGAAGCCGAAGCCATCGCCAAAACCATCAACGGAGGCAACTCCGAACGTCTTTTCCGCCGCAAATGATCTATTTCGATAACGCCGCCACAACAGCCCCTCTCGAAGAGGCTTTATCTTTCTATCTCAAAGCTGTTAAGGATTTCCCTGGCAACTCCTCTTCAACGCACGGTCTTGGCCGTCAGGCAGATAGGGAGCTTGAGAAAGCAAGAGCAAGCATCCTTGAGTCTTTTGGCTTGGCCAAAACCCACTCCCTCATCTTCAATAGTGGCGCGACCGAAGGCAATAACCTCGCCATCAAAGGCATCGCCCATTTCTATAAGAACAGAGGCAAGAAGCTCATCACTTCCTCAGTGGAGCATCCTTCTGTCACGAACGCTTTCAAAGAGCTTGAGAAGGAAGGCTTTGAAGTCGTCTATCTTCCAGTAACCGAAGAAGGCAAAGTCGATCCATCTTCTTTAGAGAAGGCACTAGATAAAGACACCATCCTCGTCTCCATCATGGGAGTGAACAATGAGACCGGTGCCGTTAATGATCTCTCAGCTTTAGCAGACCTCACCCATAAGTTCCCGAAAGCCTTCTTCCATAGCGACCTCACCCAAGCCATCGGCAAGGTCAAAGTCCCATATTCGAAACTCGACCTCTTCACCTATAGCTCCCATAAGATTGGAGGCCTTAGAGGTGATGGCGCGCTCATCTATTTGAACAAGATTAAGTTCGCCCCACTTAACGATGGTGGTGGACAGGAATATGGCTTCCGTAGCGGTACCGTCAATGTCCCAGCAGTCATGACCCAAGCCTATGTCATCAAAGAGGCTTTAAAGGGTTATGAGTCGAATCTCAAACACGTCAAAGAAATCTCTGAATATCTCCGTCAAAACCTCAATATCCCCAGCGAAATACGCTTCAATTCACCAAAAGAGGCTTCTCCATACGTCCTCAATTTCTCTCTCATAAACAAGAAAGCCTCAGTCGTTCTTGAAGCCTTAAGTGAGAAGGGTATCTACGTCTCTAGCGTCTCTGCCTGCAACAGCAAAGGCGAGCCTATCTCGGAGGTCTTGACCGCTATGGGAAAGAGCGAAGGAGACGCCCGTAACTCTATCCGCCTCTCATTCTCAAAAAGAAACACGCTTGAAGAAGCCGAAACCTTCGTTAAAGCGTTCAAAGAAGTACTAGAAGGAGTCATCAACAGATGAACTACGATTCCTTAATGATTCATTATGGCGAGCTCTCCACCAAAGGCGAGAACCGCAAGATGTTCGTCAGAGAACTGAATAAGAATATCCGCCACGCCTTAAAGGGCATGAACGCGGTCACGACTTTCGATCACGACCATACCTATGTGAGATTCGAAGGGGACCCAATGCCAATCATCTCCCGTCTTCAGAAGGTAAGCGGCATCCAGCGTATCTCTCTTGTCTACAAGAGTGATAGGGATATCGAGAAACTCAAAGAGGACGCTCTATCTTTAATCAAACTCGAAGAAGGCAAGACCTTCAAAGTGAATACCAAGAGGGGAGACAAAACATATCCTCTCCAGAGCCTAGAGTTAAGCCGTGTCCTCGGAGGACAGATCCTTAAGAACACTGACCTAAAAGTCGATGTCCATAATCCAGACATCACCCTCAATGTCGATGTCAGGAAAGACGCCATATATCTTTCTAGCCATACCTACATGGGTGCTGGAGGATATCCGCTTGGCATGAACGGCAAAGTCATGATGATGCTTAGCGGTGGAATCGATTCCCCAGTCGCCGCATATATGATGCTTAGACGTGGAATCAAGATCGAATGCATCCACTTCGCCGCGCCGCCGTATACCTCCGATGCCGTCTTAGATAAGCTCAAGGATATCGTCAAGAAACTTAACGTCTATCAAGAAAGCGTCAAACTCAATATCGTCCCATTCACCAAACTTCAGCTTGCCATCTACCAATACGTCGCTGAGCCATACTGCATCACCATCATGAGAAGGATGATGTACCGCATCGCCGAGAGAGTGGCCCGCCGCCATAACTGCGTGGGTATCGCCTCTGGTGAATCAATCGGCCAGGTCGCTTCCCAAACCCTCGACAGCATGGTCACGATCAATAATGTCACAAGCTTCCCTGTCATCCGCCCTCTTGCGGTCACTGATAAGCTCGACATTATTAAGCTCTCACAAGAGATTGAGACGTATGACATCTCCATCCGCCCATACGAGGATTGCTGCACCATCTTCAAACCGAAGAAGCCAAAGACGAGACCGAAGATCTCCGAATGCGAATACTATGAAAGCCTCTTCGATTGGAAGACCCTTCTTGATGAATGCGTCGAGAACGTGAACGCCATCATGATCAAAGATGGTGAAGAAGTGGACTTCGAAAACAAATAATAAAAAACCGCTCAGTTTCCTGGGCGGTTATTTATTTAGAAGAAGTTTGCTTATTTCTCTAAGGCCTTCTTGGCGGTCTTGACGAGTTCGCCGAAGGCTTTTGGATCGCTGATGGCGAGCTCAGAGAGCATCTTACGGTTGAGGCCCTCACCAGTCTTGCTGATGATGCCAGCCTTGGTAAGGCCGTTCATGAACTTGCTGTAGCTGAGGTCATACTGACGGCAGCCGGCGTTGATACGCTTGATCCAGAGCTTACGGAAGTCGCTCTTACGATCTTTGCGGCTGACGAAAGCGTAGTTGTAACCACGAAGGACCTGTTCCTTAGCGGTCTTGAATAAAAGGTGCTTGGAGCCTCTGTAGCCGGAAGCAGCTTTTAAAATCTTCTTGCGACGAGCATGGGTCGCAACGCTGTTTTTAACTCTTGCCATGGTGATATCTCCTTAATTACTTGATCACCATCATATCGGTGACTCTTCTCTCGTCTTGCTTGCTGAGGTAATTTGGCATAGCAAGGTGCTTCCTCTGCTTGCGGCTCTTGCGTGGGGCAAGGTGTCCCATGTTGGAGTGGTGCACTTTCACTTTACCGGAAGCGCTGAATCTGACACGTTTGGCCAGACCCTTCTTAGTTTTCATTTTCGGCATTTTTCTTCTCCTGTTTCTTTTTGGATGGCGCCAAGATAACTGTGTAGCGTTTCTCTTCCCAGAATGGCGCTTTGTCGATGGAAGAGACGTCTTCGAGGAGGGCAAGGAACCTATTCATGACATCCTCACCAACTTCCTTGTGGGAGAGCTGGCGTCCGCGGAAGTAGACACAGCAATTGACTTTGTTGCCGTTCTCGATGAATTCGCGGGCTTTGCGCGCCTTGGTCTCAAGGTCGTGCTGTCCAATGACCGGAGTCAACTGAACCTCTTTGGTCTCAGTGGTTTTCTGATTCTTCTTAGAGGCTTTCTGCTGCTTTTGCTGCTCGAAGCGGTATTTCCCATAGTTGAGGATCTTGCAAACCGGAGGCTTCGCATTCGGAGCGACGCAGAATAAGTCAAGGTCATAGCTCATCGCGAGTTTGTTCGCGTTTTGTGAGCTCATCACGCCTAACTGTTCACCGTTTGGCCCGATGACAAGGACCTCTGGGTAACGGATGTGCTCATTGATGGGGTCGAATCGCTTTTCAGGGCGGCGACGATCGTTTGGATTGAAGTGTGGGATAAGTTTTTCCTCCTTAGGCAATAAAATAGCGTGGCACTTCGCCACGCGCTTCGTTAGTGATCTTACGATCTCTCCGTAGCCTTTGCCAATTCCCTTTGGGAGTCTGGCGAGTTCATGGCGAACTGCTTTCTACTTTATCGACAAGGGATATTATCCTCGTATACGCGTAGAAATCAATAGGGAAATTAAAATCGGTGCAGGGTAATTGTTTTTGTACAAAAGGTATGAAAAAATAATAGCAGGAACCAATTAATAAAAACGCACACCATAATTTCAGTTATAGTGAAATTGTAATTGTTTTTCTGGTTAAAGCGTTTCTCTAGAAAAGCGAAAAATAATTCGTATAATTAGTTCCCATAACAAGGAGAGGAAGAAATGGCAAATCATTACGCAGTATATGACACCCCAATTGGCGATGTTACCATCGTCACCCAAGGCAAATATATCGTGGGCTTGCTCTTTGGCGCCGTCGATCCTATCGGCGCAGTCAATGAGGAGACCGTTGCGTTATATGATGGCATCATCGCCCTCAACCAGTTCTTCTTCGGTCAGCGCTTATCATTCGACAACCCTCTTTGGTTCGGCGGAACCGAGTTCGATAAGAAGGTCTATGAGTACGTTATGACAATCCCGTACGCTGAGACCCGCACCTATCAGGAAGTTGCTGAAGCGATAGGGGAACCAAACGCTGAGAAGCAAGTCGCACTTGTCCTCAGCAAGAACCCTCTCCCAGTCTTCGTCCCATGCCATAGAGTCATCCAGAAGACCGGTAACCTTGGCTCATATGTCGGAGGGGTCGAGCTCAAGAGAAAGATCCTCGCCTTCGAAAAAGCCAACATGGAAAAGAATTCCATGACGATGAACCCAAAAATCTAAGTAACTAAAAATCAAAAAGGAGCGGCAAATCCCGCTCCTTTTTTTGAATTCACGCAGTTTTTGCTTAGTATCTTGCGTAGGTCTCGATTGAGTGGTGAACCATCTTCTTGAACTCTTCGAAGGAGACGGTGACCTGCTTCTCTTGGCCATACACACGGTAGGTGACCTGGTTGTTCTCAACCTCTTTGTCACCGATGACGAGGGTGAATGGGATCTTCTTGACGATTGATTGCCTTAAGCGGTAGCCAAGCTTCTCGTTCTCGGCATCGACGTTGCATCTGATTCCCTCTTCGCCCATGATGTCGGCGATCTTCTTTGCGTACTCGCCATGGACCTCGCCATTGACTGGGAGGATGTTGACCTGGACTGGGGCAAGGAAGGTTGGGAAGGCACCGCCGAAGTTCTCGGTGATGATACCAATGAATCTCTCAATCGAACCGAAGACGACACGGTGGAGCATGACAGGCATGACCTTCTCGCCGTTCTGGTCGATGTAGTAGCAGTTGAATCTGTGTGGGAGGTTGACGTCAAGCTGGATGGTTCCGCACTGCCAGGTTCTGCCCATGCAGTCTTTAAGCTTGAAGTCGAGCTTTGGTCCATAGAAGGCACCATCTTTTGGATTGATGGAGTATTCATGACCGCTAGATTCGCAAGCCGCGGCTAAAGCCTCTTCGGATTTCTTCCAGAATTCCTCGCTGCCGATATGGTCATCAGGCATGGTGGAAAGAACGATCTTATAGGAAAGGCCGAAGACGCTATAGACTTCGTCGAAGAGCTTCATGATGTTTTTGACTTCGCTCTCGATCTGGTCTTGTCTGACGAAGATGTGGCTATCGTCTTGGGTGAAGGCACGGACTCTGAATAAGCCATTGAGGGCGCCACTAGCTTCGTGACGGTGGACGTGGCCAGTCTCCGCTAAGCGGAGAGGTAAATCCTTATAGGAGTGGATCTCGCTATTATAGACAAGCATTGCGCCAGGGCAGTTCATCGGTTTGATGGCGAAATCCTTCTCGTCGATCTTGGTGGTGTACATGTTCTCTTTGTAGTGAGCCCAGTGTCCGCTCTTTTCCCAAAGCTCCCTTGAAAGCATGGTTGGGGTCTCGATGAACTTGTATCCGTATTTGATATGGAGTTTTTTCCAGTAATCCATAAGGGCGTTCTTAAGGATCATTCCGTTAGGAAGGAAGAATGGGAAGCCTGGGCCGTAGTCGGTGATCATGAATAAGCCAAGCTCTCTGCCAAGGCGGCGGTGGTCGTTGGCCTTTCTCTTCTCTAAGATCTCAAGGTGTTCCTTAAGGTCTTCCTCGCTCCACCAGGAGGTGCCGTAGATACGGGTGAGCTGTTTGTTGTTGCTGTCGCCTCTCCAGTACGCGCCGGCGACGCTAAGAAGCTTGAAGTGCTTGATCAAGCCGGTGGATGGGATGTGTGGGCCTTTGCAGAAATCAAGGAAGTCACCGTTTTGATAGGTGGTAAGCATCTCATCTTGGTGTTCATCGATGAGCTCTTGCTTGTATTCGTTGTTCTTAAAGGCAACACGCGCTTCATCGGCGGTGATGTCTTTACGGATGTATGGGTTATTCTCTTTGGCGCATTTCTTCATCTCAGCCTCAATCTTGGCGAAATCCTCTTCGGTGATTTTCGCATCGCCGAAATCGACGTCGTAGTAATAGCCTTCTTCGATAGCAGGACCATATCCGAACTTGCAACCAGGATAGAGGTGAGTCAAAGCCTGGGCCATAAGGTGAGAGGTGCTGTGGTTAAGCATCTCGAAGGCTTCTTTGGAGCCTTTCTTGATGAATTTGATTTCCTTGCCTTCTGGCAAAGCCATCCTCATGTCGTAGATCTTCTCATCGACGAGATAGCCGACATCTTCGTTTTTGTTCTCGGCATCAAATTCCTTGGCCAAATCAAAGCCATTGGCCTCGTCTTTGATTTCGATTTCTTTTCCTTCGTAGATAATCTTCATAAGTGACCTTTCTGGGCGAAAAAATAAAAACGCCCTCTTCTCTTAAGGACGCTTCCGCGCGGTACCACCTTGCTTCACTCTGGTTGAGTGCACTTTCCTACTCTTAACGCGAATAGGCAACGCCTGGCTCATCGTCAGGGGCTCAGGAGTGGTACTCCATATGCCTATAGGCATTTGAGCGTGTCTCCGTCATCGCTAAAGACATTCTAGAACCGAGGTTCCTATTGTCAAGAAAAAAGGAGATGACTGGCATCCCCTTTGAACTTTATTTCAAGAGATCGATGATTCGGAGCATCGAGATGTGCTTGTCACGAGGAAGCGCAAGGGCCTCGATGATGTCGTAGTCGACGATCTTGTTGCTGACAAGACCTACACAGCGTCCGCCTTTGCCTTCGAGGAGGCAGTCAACAGCGTAGCTTCCCATACGGGCGGCTAAGACTCTGTCGAACGCGCTAGGGGCGCCGCCTCTTTGGACGTGGCCAAGGACGTTGACACGGGTATCGAATCCAGTGGCTTCCTGGAGACGTTTTCCGAAAGCGTGGATATCAGGGAAGAGTTTCTCGGAGACGATGATGATGGCACGTTTATGTGGATCGTCTTCTCTCATCTTTCTTAATGTGGCGAAGACCTCTTCTTCTGGGATTGGATGGTCAGGGGTGAGAATCATCTCAGCACCTTCGGCAAGGCCACAGAATAAGGCAAGGTCACCACAGTGGTTGCCCATAACCTCAATGATTGAGCAGCGGGAGTGGGATTCGGTGGTGTCACGGATCTTATCGATGCACTCGATGTCCGTGTTCATAGCGGTATCGAAACCGATCGTGTAATCGCTGCAGGCGATGTCGTTATCGATGGTGCCTGGCAAACCGATGCAATTGATGCCCATCTCGGTGAGTTTCTTCGCACCGATGAAGGAACCGTCTCCGCCGATGACGACAAGGGCCTCAATGCCTTTGGACTTAAGGATGTCGACGGCTTTCTGACGGACGCTTTCCTCTTTGAATTCCGGTAAGCGGGCGGTACGGAGGATTGTTCCTCCTCTATTGACGATGTCAGAGACTGAAGAACGGTCCATTCTGACGATGTCCCCATCGACGAGACCACGGTAACCATCGAAGATTCCGTAGACCTCAAGTCCCTGGGAGAGACCTGATCTAACAACAGCTCTGATTGCGGCGTTCATTCCTGGAGCGTCGCCACCAGATGTGAGTATTCCGATTTTTTTGATCATTATCAAAACTCCAAATCACAACGATTATATTACATATATTTTCAATTAGTTAGGTTTTTTGAAGGACAAAAATGAAGATTTTTTATCTATATAAAAGGTAGGGCCATTCACCGAGTAAAATTGGGGATAAAAATGTGGATAACTCAATTTGGATTAGTGAAGAAGTTTATAATCCCTAGTCCATGTGTGATATTTAGCATCTTTACCCAATGTGGATAACTCCCAAAAAGTGAGAAATAATCGAGAAAATGCCCTTTTTCGACAAAGAAGAAAATGGTAAGATTGAGCAACATGAAAGCCACACTCAGCCCCAGCGATATCTTTGAGATACGAAAAACGAGTCTTATCTCTAACAACGATTACGAGTACGCCCTCGATCTTTATGCCCCAATCATCGGCATCAAGAACGTGAGCATTTATTTCGCATTCATCGCCGAGGAAGCTAGTGTTCAGAAACCTCATTCCGAGTTCCTCTCCAAATACAGACTCTCTAGTGGCGAACTCGAAAGCGCGCTCTCTTACCTCGAAGCCGTCGGTTTAGTGGCCACATACCACAAAATCCTTGGCAAAAGGCACTTATATCTCTATTCCATCATGGCTCCAAGAACCCCAGCCCAATTCTTCAGCAATGAGCTTTTATATGGCACATTAAGAAGCTTCCTTAGCGAAGAGGAGTGCCAGAAGATCTCCAAGAAGTACAAGACGAACACCATCGATGAAGGATTCGAGAACGTCAGTGAGCGTTTCGTCGATGTCTTCCATCTCGATATCGGAAACGCCTCCATCATCCAAAGTGGTCCTAAGACCGGAGAAAGAGTCTTCGGCACCCTTCAGCTTGGATTTGATAACAACGCCTTCATCGCTGCTTTAAGCAATGTGAACCCAACCATCAAGCCTGCCTACATCACAAGAGACGAAGTAAAACGCATTGCCAGAATCGCTGCGTTATATAACTACGAAGAGTCCGCAATGGCCTCCTTCGTCGCTGATTCATATCATCCAAGGAACATCATCGGCTCTAGAGTGGACTTCGATAACCTCAATGAGCTGGCGATGCAAAATGCCAAATACGAATATCTCCATAAGGAGAAGATCAAACAGACGAGTAGTGAAATCCATGGCGACGCTCCAACAGCGAAAGTCATACGTATGATGGACAACATGTCCACCCTCGAATTCCTCACTAAGCTTCAGCGTGGCAACAAACCTGCCCCAAGCGACGTCAAACTCATTCAGACCCTTGTCGTCGATATGGGTGTTCCGGAGAATGTCGCTAACGCTCTCATCTTCTACGTCCTTGGAGTTCAGGAAAACGCCCTTTCTAGCGCTTACGTCACCAAGCTTGGCGCGTCTCTAGTAAGAGCAGGCATCACCAATGCTTTGGATACCCTTAACTTCTTAGGTGGCCATGCTAAGCGTAATGGCAAGAAGAAGGAAGAAAAGAAGCCAGTCGAAGAGAAAGTAGAGAAGCCAGTCAAACCATCCGAAGTGGTGGATGAGCTCGAAGAAGAGGAAATCGATGACGAAGAGTTCGAGATGATGATGAAGAACAGAAGCAGGAAGTAAGTATGGAAACGTTTGTGAAAGATACGAAAGAAATAAAGGAAGCTAAAAAGGAAACTGGCCTCCTTGATGAGATTCTTTGTGATCGTCGCCTCATGAACGACCTTCATGCCCTCGACATCGATGATTCGGAAATCTCCAATTATCTTCCTCTTTTAGCCACCTATCTCGATCAGAGAGCCGCAGAGGAAGATCCTCGTCATAAGCTTGAAGCACCATACCCAGGCATGACGATGAAACTTTGCATTGATGACTCTGGCAAGCTTTCCTATGTTCTTGGCCCAAACGAAGAGACAAAGAGAAAAGAGGCCCTTGAGAAGAACTACATCTATAAGGATTTCCCTGAAGAATGGGCCGATCTGAATGGCAAATCTGTCAAGGGTGAGAGATATAAGAAACTCAAGACTGCTTTAGCAAAGACCTTTATGAAAGATTGTGTCAAACCGTGGGTCTATGTAAAAGGCGAGGCAAACTCGGGCAAATCGTATTATCTTGCCGCGGTCCTAAATGGTTTAGCTGCAGACGGTGAAACCGTTTGTTTTATTAACTGTGCTAAGCGTTTCGACGAACTTAGATCCCTTGCTAACACTAACCGTAAGGAATTCGACAAAATAATGGCTAAGCTTCAAAAATGTGGAACCATGGTCATCGATGATTTCGGCAGTGAGTTCAAAAACGAATACATCCGCGATATGATTCTTCTCCCTATTCTTTCCGAAAGAAGCAGGGCAGGTTTAAGAACATATTTCACAAGCCAATACAGCCTTGAAGAGATTAAACAACTCTATTCCCTTTTCAAAGGTTATATTCAGGGTGGGAGAGTCAGCAGTCTAATCGAAAAAAACATCGAGAAAGTCGTTACTCTCGAAGTGGGTATCGAAACCGTCTCTCAGAAGAGAGCCAAGTGATCTAATTGCTTATACAAATCGTCTAATGAGCCGCTTCCGTCAAGAATGATTGAGGCGGCTTTTTTCGCTTTTCTCGTTGGGAAGGAATCGTTGAGTTCTAAGAACTTCTTTGGATCAACATTACGCTTCACCAAGCGTTCCATCCTGATGTCCTTATCTGCCTCAACATAGATGATGAGGTCGCACTCTTTCTCCATAGGTCCTCCTATAAGGAGAGGGACATCGACAACGACCTTCTTGTATTCGCCTGAACGGATATCCTCATCCATCTTCTTATAGACGAGAGGGTGGACATATCCTTCAAGCTCTTTCTTCTTTTTGGCGTCTTTTGAGACAATCGAAAGAAGGGCTTTGTAGTCGACTTCGTTATCTTTGATGACGTTCTTTCCGAACATCTTCTTAAGGCCTTCTTTCACAGACTCTTCTTTATATAAAGAATGGACAATCTTATCGGCATCAAGGACTTTGAATCCTTTCTTAGAAAGGTAAGTTGAAACAGAAGACTTCCCAGAACCGATAGGACCGGTAACACCAACAATCAAAGGCATTCCTTTAAGTGGTTGGCAAGCAGGGCAATAGGTAGTGCCTCTACCTCCGATAGAGATCTTCCTCATGATC
>JAEEWP010000028.1 GCA_016287465.1 Caryophanales bacterium
ATGAGCGAGCTTTCTAGAGAGGCCTCTGGCATCATCTGGAAACGCTTGAGCTCTTTGTTGACCTTGTCTTTGACGTTCTGAGGATATGGGTTCTCGGCCACTTTCTTCTTGATGGCGTCGATGTCGCTTTCCTCGTTGTCGCCTTCGCCAAGCTCATCGCGGATGGCTTTCATCTTTTCTCTAAGGATGTATTCTTTCTGCGATCTCTCGGCGCGGTTTCTCACGGTCTCATCGAGTTTTTTGTCGATCTCACTCACGGTCTGGGCTTCGTTCAAAAGCTCAGCGATCTTGAGGAGCCTTTTGTTGATCTCAGGCTCACCAAGGATCTGGATCTTGTCCTCGATGCTGAAGTTAAGATAGGCGGCAAGGGTGTCGCCGATGTTGTTTGGGGTTTCGCCTCTTCCTAAGGCGTTGAGGGCGCTCTTAGGGATGTCATGGGCGATGGCAGGCGTTTGTTCGACCGCTTTGACGATGCGTCTGATGAGGGCGGTCTCCTCGTTTTGGTCGCCAAGAAGATCAGGAATGACCTTACCTTCGGCTTTCCAGGTTCCGTCGTCGAATCTGAGGTTGGTCAAAGCGACGCGCTTCGAACCGATGACGCGGATGCGGTATACGCCGTTGGCGCTCAAGAAATTGACCACTCGGCAAAGGGTGGCCGTCATATAGACATCCTCTTCCCCTGTCACTTCATCTTTCTGAAGCTGGCGTTGCACGCCCACAAAGAGAAGGGAATTGCTGTCACGTCTGGCAACGTCGATGGCCTTGACGCTATAAGGTCTACCAGCCTCAATCGACTCTGTCATATTAGGAAATACAACGAGCCCACGCGTTACGAGTAACGGAAGGACTAATGTGTTGGTGTTTTCGGTTACGTTGTCCATGTGTTTCCTCCTGTTCCTTAATTATAAGGATAGTATTAGCACTTTCAATAGTAGAGTGCTAGAAATGTGCTCAGAAGTATAGAAAAGGGTCTAGTTGTTTAGCTAGACCCCATAAATCTTTGCTTAAGCTTACTTGCTGGCTTTCTTGGCGGCTGGTTTCTTAGCAGCAGCTTTTGGAGCGGCTTTAGGAGCGGCCTTCTTCTCAGCTGGAGCTTCTTCCTTCTTGGCAGCGGCTTTCTTGGCGCTGGCGCTGGAGGAATTGGCAAGGATCCAAGCGCGGACCTTCTTCTGGAAGAGGTTGTTCTTGAATCCGTCGAGGTCACGGTTGATGAATCCGCGGATTTCTTCCTCTTTCATCTTGTACTGCTCGGCCATGGCCTTGACTTCGGCGTCGACGTCGGCGTCTTTGATGAATAAGTCTTCGGCTTCGCCGATGGCGTTAAGGACGATGTAGCCTTTGAGGCTGGCTTCGGCCTGCTTCATGAAGGTAGCGCGGAGGTCTTCGATCTTTCCGCCGGTGATCTCGAGGTACTGCTCGAAGGTGAGACCGTTCTGCTCGATCTGCTTCTTGAGGTTGTTCTCGCTCTGGGCGGCTTCGTTGGCGATGATGTCCTGGTCAAGAACGAAGGTAGATCCTTCGACGATCTGACCGATGATGGCGTTGTAGAATCTCTCTTCGCTGTCACGGACTTTGGCTTCAAGGAGTCTCTTCTTCTCGAACTCTTTGAGTTCAGCGATGGTGTTGACCTCTTTGATACCGAGTTCTTTGACGGCGGCGTCATCGGCGGCTGGGATCTTCTTCTCTTTGACTTCGTGGAGGGTGACGGTGAACTGGGCTTCTTTGCCAGCGAGTTCCTTGACGTAGTTGGTTGGGAAGGTGACCTTGAAGGACTTGGTCTCATCTTTCTTCATGCCAGCGACTTCTTCTTCGAAGCCAGGGATGAAGGAATGGGAGCCAAGGACGAGAGTGTAGTTGTCGGCTTTGCCGCCATCGAATGGCTTGAGGTTGCCTTTCTCATCTGGGAGGAAGCCATTGAAGTCGATGGTGACGGTGTCGCCCATCTTGGCCTCACGCTCAACGAGGACGAGTTCGGCATTGCTTTCGAAGCGTCTTGCCACCGCAGCTTCGACTTCGGCATCGGTGACGACGTCGGCTGGACGCTCGGCCTTAAGGCCTTTGTAGGTTCCAAGTTTGGCGCTTGGGACGGTGATGATGGTATAGGCTAACTGAAGCTCGGTGTCGCTGAGTTTGGTGACGGCGACTTCTGGGCGGAAGAAAGGACGGACCTTGGTTTCCTTGATGAGCTCAGCGAAGGTTGGATTCAAAACGGAATCGATGGCCTCATTGTAGACGGCTTCCTGATTGACTCTCTCTTTGAGAAGGTTCTTTGGAGCCTTGCCTGGACGGAAGCCAGGGACGCTGACTTTGGCGCTGACCTTGTTGAAGGCTTTCTCCTGCGCCTCTACCCAAACTTCCTTCTCAAGATCGACGGTGACCTTGACGCGGGAAGGGGTGATTTGTTCAATGGTGTGTTTCATATTCAAAACCTCTTTAGTTTTTGCAACTGAATAACTATAGCCTATCTTACGATAGTTAACAAATACTTTGAGTATTTCCTAGTAATGGAGTGTGCTTTCGGCCTTACGGACTTCTTTGACCTTCTCGATGAGGGCTTTGACTTCCTCGATGTTCGCTTTCTTTTCGGCGCATTCCTTTTCTAGGTCATAGCTGCTCGAAAGATATTCATGAGCGAGGGCGCTGAAAGCCAAAAGATAGAGATCCGCCTCTTTTTCAAGCGGAAGCGGCTCTGGGAAGAGCTCGAAGATGTAATCGTTGAGGAGCTTTTTGGCGACATTAGAGACAGATGGGTCATTGAGGGTCTCATCGAGTTTCATCCTGAAATCCTCGAAGACCTTGCCGGTGAACGGAGGCTCCACCATCGCCGGCACGAGTTTGAAGGTCTTGCCGTTTTTGATGAACGTTATCTCTTTGTCGTATCTTGCGGCGATGAGATACATGAGGGCATACGTCCTCACAAGCGAGGACTTCTGACCCGTCACCAAAGCAATGAGCGATGGGACGTAATCCTTGACCTTGAGAGGGCCGATGATATTGAGGGTGGAGATGATTTCGTAATCGTCAGATTTCTCCGACAGCTTCTCGATAATCTCCTCTTCGCTATATTTCTCGGAGAGTCTGGAATTCCTCTCTTCGGTTCTGATCATTTTCGGGAGGGCGTGAAGGTACTCCTCAACCTCCTGAGAGACGTATGGGAGGTTCTCGAAATACTCCAAATCGTCATAGGCTTCCTCGAATTCCTTGAGGATGAAACGGAGCTCGAAAATGCTTCTCATTGTCTTGAGAGGAGCCACTTTGAAAAGGTCGTCACGATGGGCGTTAAGGATATTAAGGGCCTGCTTGGCGTCGCCTTTGGCGAGATATGCCGAGGCGCGATAGCTTAGCCCCGCTGGCGAAAGATCGCCTTCGGTGAGGGAAAGAAGGAGATCGTATTCTTTCTTCTCAAGAAGCGTTTTGTAATTGTCCATGCGCTTATTCTAGCGAGATTGGCCGATTATCTCCATAAAGATTGCCTTTTTGTCATAAACAACTAAAATTGTCGAAGTATGAAGAAACGTGTACTGCTTCCTCTTTTCTTTTCCCTTTCCCTAAGTGGATGCGCAAGTAATACGAACAACCAGAAAGGACCGATGGACCGTGATCAGGCCCTCCTTTCGCTTGTCCGTTACCGCGAACTGCAGAAAGTCGAATCATACGTTCCTCCGAAAACCCTCAAGCTCCGCAGCAGCGTCGATGAGCTGACTTTCCACGAAACCGAGCTCCGCGAAGCCAAGATCGAGCTTCAGGTCGATACCGAATACGTGAACGGCGAAAAAGGCCAGGTTTTCCCATATGGCCACTTCGTCATCCTCGCTTCGAAACCAAACGGAGACATCTTTGCCTATGAAAGCTGGGTCTTCGTCGAAGGAAGAACATCCGGAGACATGGTCAACGTCTACGAAAGAGGCACGGAACTCGAGAACAACGTCCGCAGGGAATACGTCTTCGAGAGCAAGCGCGATTGGCTCGACAAAGCCACTGACTGCCTTGAGACGATGAACTCCATCATCTATCACACCCCGGATAAGGTCTCCTCATCTATCGAAGAGATCGCGGACAAAGGAACCATCCTTTTCGAGAGCTATGACGAGACCTCATCAAACAACCTCGTCGGCGATATCATCTACAAAACCGAGGAAAGCGAGAAGAACGAGCTGACCTTCAAATTCGAGGATTATTGCTTAAAAACCTACTCCCACAAAAAAGGGAACGTCAAAAATGAGACGACAGCGGTCTGGAACGCCAGCATCGAGCAGGATAGGCCTGAGCCGGCTCTATTCGTCCTTGAAGGTGATTCGCTCACCAAAGCTATTCGCTAAAAGCATCTTCGGCGGCCTTAACAAGGTCGCTGAATTTTTTTAAGACATAGTCTGGGTTCTTGCTCTGGCCAAAGCCATAGGTGGCGTGGCTGAACTTGAGTCCGGCTTTGTGGGTCTCTTCCTCATCATAGAGGGTATCCCCCACATACATTCCTTTTTCGTATCCGCCTTTATTCATGAGAAGGGTCATGTTCTGGCTCTTGCTGAACTGATTGTCTCCCCAGCAGATGTAGCCTTTGAAAAGATGGCCGAGTTTGGTCGCGGCAAGGAAGGCCTCGATATAGCCTTTCTGGCAGTTGCTGAGAATAAGGAGATCATAATCCTTTGAGAGTTTCGTGAGGGTTTCCTCCACCCCTTCATAGACATCGCCAGGATGGGAGACGACGTATTCGTTCTCAAAGTCGAGGGATTTCTTGAGGAGGGTGTCCGCGTCTTCCTTCTCCATAGGAGGGAAGAGCCTTTTTGGGAATTCGCTCATAGGCATTCCGAGGCATGGGACTATCTGTTCTTTAGTGATATGGAAATGGTACTTGCTGGAGGATGCGATGAGGTCCCAAGACTCCGCGAATCTGGCGCTGGCATCCCAGAGCGTACCGTCAATGTCGAAAATCAAAGCGTTTTTCATGGGCACTATTATCTTCTTTTTTTAAAAAAAGACAACAAAGACGCTAACTAATGACTTTATTAAGTGAAAAGGTGGTGCATATTTCACTATCTTTTGTAGCATTTCATTTACAATTACTCTAAGGACAAAGGGGGTTTCTTATGAGAACTGAGAAAATGAGAATCGACAACATGGAAAAGGTCTTCAAAGCGGCGATAACGCTTTTCTCGAAGCAAAACGTCACGAACACGACCCTTCAGATGATCGCCGATGAAGCCGGGGTTTCCACCCGTTCAATCGTCAACTATTTCAATACCAGGGAAAACCTTCTCCTTGCGACTCACCAAAGATACGTCGAATACGCTTTCGGTGAGATTAGGAAGCTCTGCGAGACCGAGGAATACCAGAAACTTAGCGGACGCGAACAGGTTCTTGCTTTCACGAGACACATTCTCGAATTCGTTCCGAAGTACTACAACCACATCTACGCGATGAAGGAAATCGTCATTGCTGTGTCTGCTGCCGGCATCGCCAGCGATGAAAAGTTCATCAACGAATGCGTCATGTCCTTATCCAAACCAGTCGTCGAGTCCATGAAGAAAGGAATGAAAGACGGTTCCGTCAATCTTCCAAACGGACTCAATGAGAACAACATCAAGATGTTCCTCGTCGTCCTACGCGGCATCTTCGAGGAATACGCTGAGATCCTCAAATCGAAAAACGAGGAAGCCATCAAAACAGTATCGAGCGCGATCGAAACCCTCTACGCTTACCTCGATGCGATTCTGAAAGGAATCATCAAAGAATAAACAAAAACACCCGAGCAATCGGGTGTTTTCTTTTGTTATAGAGATAGTCTATTCGCGGTTTCTTCCGGATATTTCTTCGGCTCTTGGAGATTGATGATCCTGGCCTCCGGATAGAGCTTTGTTATTTTCTTCGTGGCCGCTTTCGAGGTGCCTGATCCGCTATAGAGAACGAAGGTGACTTTCTTACCCTCGAGGTTCAATTCTTTGAGTAAGGTATTCGTTGGAGTCGCGAATCTCGCGTTCCAGATCGGTGAGCCGATGTAGATCTCGTCATAGCCCTCGATGTTGCTGTTGTACTCCTTCAGCTTTGGGGAGGATCCTATGGTCGCTTTAAAGCCCCCTACCATCATCGAAAAGAAGAAATTGCTTGGGAGGACCTTCTTTTCGGTCTCGATTTTGCGTATATCAAATTCCTTTTCCCTAAGGACATCGGCGACGAAATCGCCATTCCCAGTGTTGGAATAATAAATGAAAAGCTTGTTCATACATCTATTGTAACAAAAGTTTGCATAGATACAAAAAGACACTCCATTTCCAGGAGTGCCTCTTGCTTTTAGGCTTTAGGGTTATCGACGTGGCCGACGAAGATCGGGCTATCGTTAACGTCTCTGATGACGTAGATGAACGGTTGGTTAAGGTCGACGTCAAGCGTTCCGTCCGGTTGCATCGGAGCGGCCTCACCGCAGGCCATGCCCGCCATAGAGACGCTTCTGACGATTGAGCCGTCTTCGTTGAACTCGACTTCGTTCCTTTGCTTGAGGGTTTGGAGGAAGGATGGCTTGTCCTTCACCGCTTCCCCGCTGAAAGCGTTCTTGAAGGAGTCGGTGTAACGATCGAAGATGCTGCCAAATCCAAGACTTTCGAGGCACGGTTTGAAATCGACGTCGCTCTTGAGATTGAATTTCGGGGTCTTGAGGTTGATTTTGAACCGCTTGTATGACTCGCTGTCTGCGGCACCGGCATACTTCTTGTATTTAGGATTCTCTTCGAAGATATTGTCGTTTTTGGTGAGCTCGAAGATATTGTCCTCAACCTTCTTAGGGATGATATAGGTCACAGAGGCGTTTCCACCATAGTAATAGTCCCTGACTGAGATATAGGAACCATAGTCAAAATAGGTTTTCGCGAAGTAGGAATGCCTCATGAACGTCGTCTTTTCTATTGAGCCGTTGGCAAGATGGAAATCGTCTTCGATGTTGTCTTCGGAAAGGTATTTGTTGGCCCAGGCGTTTTTGAAATAGAGGGTTGAGAAGAGATAAAGCCTCGTCTCATCGTCCATTTCCAAGAAGTTTTGGTCGATGAAGCCTCTTGAATTGACGGCGTTGTTGACCCATTCGACGATCCTAGACGCTTCGTTCGCAAAGGTTAGCTGGTAGGCTTCGCAATAGAGCTTCGTGAGGGTGTTCACGAAATTCTGGTTGTAGTCGTATTTGGTGTCGAAGAAGGCGGCGTTTTTAAGCTGGATCGTGGAATCTAGCTCGGCGAAGGAATTCGCCTTCATGATTTTCTCATAGAAAGTGACTCTGCTTGCCTCATCAAGACCCAAAAGCTCATTGAGATGATAAGAGAGGTCTTCTCTTGAGGAAGCGTTTGAGAGCTCATTCAATAGCGAGTAGAGACCGACGACGGAGTAGGACATGTTGTCTTGCTTCGAGGAATCCACCAATGAGTGATATGTAGTGTTCGTGAAAGAGTCATAGGCCGCTTTCTCATCGTTTCTGATAATCGATTCAGCCGGTTTTTGTCCGGAAGGGTAAGAGATATTGTTCAGTTTCTTGAAAGTGTTCGATTCGGCGATTCTAAGGTCGTTCATCGAATACTGCCTGTTGCTGAACTTAACGGATTCATCGATCTGAAGGCTCATGACGAGGAACGCAGCGGTCGGAAGGACGATGAGTGTTCCCATCGCCGCGGCAAACGCGATGAGGACCATCTTATAAGGCTTGATTTGATGTTTAGTCTTCTTGGTGTTTGGCTCAAGCTGACGAAGATCAAAAGAAAGCTCAGGTTTATTCGATTGTTCGAAATCCTTTTTGAATTGTTCTTGAAGTTTGTCCATCAGAATTCACCTCCGTAATAATCACGAAGTTTCTTGATTCCGCGCTGATACTTCGAGGAGACCTGAGACGTGGTGAGGCCATTAGCTTTGGCGATTTCCCTGGATGAGAATTCGTAGACGAGATGGAGAAGCAGATACTTGTATTCCTCTTCGTCGAGGATGTCTTTGAATTTGTCCAGGTAGAGTGAGATGCCACCATTATCTTCGGTGCCTTTGATATCGTCGGAATAGTCGAGACGGTTCTTTAGCTCTCTGTAGCGGTCGATCGAGAGATTCCTCGCGGTAACGAGCAAGAAGTACTTGAGCTTGCTCTCGCTCATGAAGTAAGTCCTTCTCTCATACATCTTGAGGAAGGCCTCATTCACGATGTCCTTCGCCTCTTCCTCGTTTTTGAGGATGCCAAAAGAAACATAGTACACGAGGTAGCGGTACTTCTCGAAAATCGTCGTGAAAGCGAGTTCGACCTCACTTTGATTTCGCGAACAGAGTTTTTTGAGTGTTGAATAGCTAATCTTTCCCATCTCGCTAAATAAGACGGACAAACCGGTTGATTTTGTCGAAATTTCTTAAAAAAGTTTTATTGTTCTTCGGCGTATGCGCTCTCGAGGTAATTCGAGACAAGCTCAACGTCGTAGAAATACGGGGCGGCTTCGGAAAGGCTAAGTTCATCGACATTTAGCGCTTTGGCCATTTCTACTGGGATGTCATAGTCTGGGGTAACGCCGTCATCGAGGTTTTTGCCATTGACGCCAGTGCCGATCATGCAGTGGCTGGAACGGAAATATGGGAGGCCATCTCCGGTGAATTCGAATGTGATCGCGCAAGAGCCACCGCTTGTCTTGGTTCCAAGGGTCTTGTATCCGAGTTTCTTCATTTCGGATGGGAAGGTGTTTCCGGCAGAGAAGCAATATGAGGAAGTGAGGACGCCGATATTAAGGGCCTCGAACCTAGCGGCTTCGAGAACGTCCACTTCGTCCCATATGCCATCGAGGCTGATATCGACGCCATAGTTCTCCGTTACGGAGGATTTGTTAAGGGTGTTCGTAAGTGTCTGATGGCCTATCGCTTCGTCGAAAAGACCGAGAAGGCCTATCAAAGCGCCTGTGTCGCCGCCGCCGTTGCAAGTCATATCAAGGACGACGTTTGTGGCGCCATCTTCAAGAGCCTGATACATGGAATCCCTGACGAAACCATAGGTGTCGCGTGGGGTTTCCTCTTTTGTTCCGGCATAGAAAGCGTCCCACTGCTCATAATCCACGAAGAAGGAATCAAAGCCGATGTAGGAAGTCGCATGTGTTTCATCGTAGTAATAATAAAATCCATCTCTCTTGGTCATGTCGCCAAAGGCGGCACTCAAAGCGTTCTCATATGGCTCAGTAACATTATTGGCTTCTGATCTGTTGATGTATTCCTGAGCCAAAGGAGCGAGCAAAGGATCCTCAAGGCATGCACTAACGATATTCGTATAACCCGTGTAATCATTGCCCTCGACATAAGGGTTCTCGATTTCGGTATAAAGCAAAGGCGTTGTGTGTCCTCCATCATAAAGGCCCATGAAAAGCTCGTGGAAGCCTTTGTAATAGGTCACTTTGTCTTCGGAGAGAAGGTGCGCTTTGATGGATGGGTAGAAGGTCTCAAGAAGGCCATTGAGACCCATTGAGATGAGGTTCGTGTCCCCAAAAAGGAGCTGTGAGGTGTATCCGCGGTCATTGTCGAACATCATGCAAAGCTGGTTGTAGGAGTATTCGATCATATCCTGCGGGCGTTTCGTGGCGAGGTCACTGAGGACATTGAAGTAAGCGTCTTTGAAATAACGAGGACCCCTTGTCTCCCCTGTCAAGGAACCGTAGGCATCGCAGACATAGATGCTCTCTCCGTTCCAAGCGGTCTGGATAAGGCTCAAACCGCCGGCAAAGCAGCTCAAAAGGGTGAGAGGCGCGTAAATCAAACCGCTCGAAGTGGAGTGGATGTCGATGTGATAGCTAGAAAGATCGATGACCTTATCTATGCCAGAAGTTATCTTTGGGCTTTTGTATTCGAGGAAAGTCGTGGAGTTCTCGAAATCAAAGTCCGGGTGGTAATTGAAATCATCGATGTCGTGGAGATAAATCGTGTTCTTCCGAGGGTTAAAGGACATCATGCCTCCGCCTGGATGCCAATAACGGGTAATATCGCCATCGGTTGAGACAGTCAGTCCGGTTTTGAAGAACTCCCTGAAATAGTCGATTACGTTGATGTAAGGGATGTTCGGTGTGTCGTCATAGAACCTGATATCGATCATTTTGTCGTATTCGTACCATGTGCGATACACTTTGACCTTTTCGGTTTTGAAATTGGCCTCATCGACATAATGGGACCTAGGCGGGCAAAGATTCGATCCGTCATAGAAAATGCATCCGCTAAGGGTGAAGGCGAACAAAGAGACGATCGGCAATAAGTTCTTTTTAATCATGTGTGTTCCTTTACCAGAATTTATTTATGTCGCATCAGGCGAACTAAATCATTCCCCTTAAAATGCAGTTTTCAGTGAAGCGGCCATCGATTGACCCAACAAAGAGACTCAAGTATCGGAAGCCATCTGAAACCTCGAAATAAAGGGAGCCGTCTTCATCGATGGCTTTGTTGAGACGGGAATTGAAATAGGTATGTCTAAAAGTTTTAAAAGAGTCGGAATCGAAGACGGATTGGTCCATATCGAACCAAAATCCCGGATAACTGATTGAACCTTTGACTTCTTTTGCCTTTTTCGCGGATTCTTTGGCGAAAGGAAGGAGATCTATGGTGCTGAAGACGTTTTTATAACCGTAATTCTCCAAACAGCTTAAGCCGAATTCATAGGCAGTTTCTTCGCCGGCGCTTTGCTTTTCCATGGTTTCCTCGTGGCCGTCTATGCGAACGCTAAGAAGGCCCTCATCTGTTTTTTCGCAGACGAAAATAGTGAAATTCTGCCATTCGGTGAACAACGAATAATCCGAATAGTTTTCCATCGGGGAGCGAAATTCCACATAATCGAAATTGGGTTCCATCGCTTCCACATTAGCGCAAAAATCTTTTCTCCCCTCCTCATTCAGCCAATAAGGGATCGAACCTGAACAAGAGACCAAAGCGAAAAGGGACGGCACCAAAAGGACTGACCTTTTCCATATGTTGCTAGTTGGCTTTTTCTTCATGAGAAACCCTTCCAATCCGATAATCATTCTTCGTCAACGAAATAAGCGCATTCCACCCATTTCAAAACGCCGTTCTCGGTCATATTGCCGTTGACGCTTCCAAGATAGAGGCCTAAGGATTGGAAATTATAAATGCTGATATAAAGGGAACCTTCCTCATCGATGACTTTGTTGAGACGGGAATTGAAATGAGAGGCTCTGAAATCCTTGAAAGAGTCGAAGACGGATTGCTCCATATCGAAATAATAATATGAGGAATTCACCACGCCTTTGATGTCCTTGGCCTTTTTTGCGGATTCTTTGACGAAAGGAAGGATTTCTTTGACGGTAAAAGCATTCTTATAACCATGTTTCTCTAAAGAGGCCACACCAAAATCATATGTGGTGCCCTCATTTGCGATTTGCTTTTCCATATCCGCTTCTTCGCTATCTTTTCTTAAATGGAAAAAGCCATCATCTTGTTTTTCGCAAATGAACATATCGAAGTTTTCCCATTCCTCAAATGTATATTCGGAGTTGTTAATCTTTGGAGCGTAAAAAATGAGGAAATCCTTTTCCGTCCTCATGAATTCCATATTGGAACAGAATTCTTTTCTCCCCTCATCGTTCAGCCAATAACGAACGCTTCCCCAACAGGAAACCAAAGCGAAAACGGAAGGAATCAAAAGGATTGACCTTTTCAATGTATTTTTAGTTTTTCTTTTCTTCATAAGAGCCCCTTTCTAGAGCGTTGCACCAACACAATGCTAGGAAAAACGAGATACCAAAGTCAATAACCCTTCTTTGAAGAGCAAAAGAAAACGGAGCCATTTCGGTTCCGCCATGTCGTAGTTTGGCGCCCGTTGTGACTCGACGGTTCAACCGGCAAATTAAACGCTAATGATTTCGCTTAAATCAATGAGCGAAAAACGGCTTCGAATCATTGAAATTCGTGTTTTAAAAAGAGTAGAATGTTTCGGAAAAAAAGGAGTTCGCTATGAAAAAAAGAATTGTGTTAGCCGTATCCGTTATGTCTTTGACCTCGTGTTTTGGAAACACCACTGATGTTTCCTCCTCTTATGATTCCTCCTCTTTTGGCAACTCTTACGGTAGAGACGAGGTTGTGGCTCTTTTGATGTCCAACGAAAGCAACGGAGTAAAGGAAACCATAGCACACGATTCCTTGTCATTCACAAAAACCTTCTCTTATCTTCAATATAGTGGACAGTTCTGTATTTCCTCTGACTATTCGAATGATACCGAATCCTATAAAGCACAGATAACCTTTGATTGGGGCAAATTTGAACAAGGCAAAATGTTCATCGACCAATCCACTAGCAACAGTCACGGCTATATTCGCAGTTCCCTTAATGTCAACGAGATCATCCTTTCATCATGTCCAACAATCTATAGAGTGTCCTATTCGGTCGCATCATGTGAAACAAATTTTGAAAATCCGAATATTTCCGTGACACGTGCGCTCGAGTATTTTGCCGATGCTCTAGATTGGGCAAACGACTACTGCATGCGGTGCATCGATAGTTCGGTGACGCTTTGGTAATAACCGAAATGCAAACGAATAAACCATAGGGTTTGATGCTCTACGGTTTTTTTAACGCGATTGTCTCTTAGAAACATCCACAAATAAAAACTGCTGACATTATTATCAGCAGTTAAGGCGTAATTTGGCGCGCTCGAGGCGACTCGAACGCCTGACCCACAGCTTAGAAGGCTGTTGCTCTATCCAACTGAGCTACGAGCGCGTGCCGAGACATTATAATACACCAAAGGTGATTTGGGGCAACCTTTTTATAGAGTTTTGAGTTTTTCGAGAAGGCTTATGGCCACATCGTGAGGCAAAAGCTGCTCAAGCTCCGATAAAGAGGCGTTTTTGAGGGAGTCGATCGTTGGGTAATTCTTTCTTAACGTTTCTTTCCTCTTCTCCCCTAATCCTTTCACCCCGTCAAAGACGCTTTGTCTCATCTTCTTGCTTCTTTCCGCTTTATGGAAGGAGATGGCGAAACGGTGCACTTCGTCCTGCATCCTCATGAGCATGAAGAAGAGAGGAGATGTCGGATTAAGAGGGTAAGTGTTCCCGTCTTTGTCGATGATGCCTTCGGTCTGGTGTTTGTCGTTTTTGTATAGGCCATAGACTGGTAGGTCCACTTCAATGGAGTTAAGGGCTTCGAGGGTTGCGTGGACCTGAGTGAGTCCTCCATCGGTGAGGATGAGGTCAGGATAGGAAAGCTCCTCTTCCTTGAGTCTTTTGTATCTTCTGGTTACGACTTCCACCATCGAATGGTAATCGTCCCCTGCATTTGCTTCGTTCAAATGGAATTTGCGGTACATGCCTTTGGCAGGCTCGCCGTTGATGTAGCAGACCATCGCCCCTACTGGGGAAGACCCTTGGAGATGGGAGTTATCGAAAAGCTCGATGCGGTATGGGGTTTTGATATGGAGAATCTTTCCTAACTCATCAAGAAGGGCTTCGTTATCGTCCTCTAGCCTTGCCGACATGAAATGGGCATCGAGGCCTTGCCTGGCATTAAGAGAGGCCATATCAAGTTGCTCATAAAGCCTTCCTTCCTTTGGTGAAACGATTCTCGCTTCAGGATAGATAGGAAGGAAATCCTCGGCGAATCCGACGATATTGCAGACAATCTCCGTAGGAAGGTCGTTGTTCTGATAGTATTCCTCAATCAGTTCGGTTGCCTGCTCATGAGGCTCACCAAAAGCCTGGACGACGATATTCTGTTTTCCTAAAAGCCTTCCTCCCCTGATCGTGAGGATGGAAAGACCGAGGTAAGAGTCACGGGTTGCATATGCAAAGATGTCCCTGTTGGTTTTATCGGTTGAGACTTCCACGGATTGTTTGGCGACAGTCCTCTCTAAGGAATCGATGCTGCTCTTATAGAAGGCGGCGTCTTCATACCTTTGATCATCCGACGCCTTGAGCATCTTCTCTTTGAGTTCCTTCTTGATTGGCTCGATGTTCCCTTCTAGAAGGGACTTGATGCTTTCATAGAGGTTTTTATATGTCTCCTCAGGTATGTCTTTCTCGCATGGGCCTAAGCACTGGCCAAGGTGGTAATAAAGGCAGATCTTCTTCCCAAGGTTCTTGCATTTTCTCGTCGGATAGAGGGAATTGATGAGGTCGATTGTCTTATAGGCATCGCTCGAATTCGGGAATGGGCCGAAATAGAAATACTTCTTGTCATCGGCTCTTCTAGCAATCTTTAGGAAAGCGTCTTTCCTTCTTAAGGCGATATATGGGTAATGCGAATCGTCCATGAGCATGATGTTGTAGCGAGGATAATGCGTCTGGATGAGGTTCATCTCGAGGATGAAGGCCTCTTTCTCGTTATGGACGATGATGAAATCGAAATGGTCGATATGGGTGACCATGGCGAAAACCTTTCCGCTTTGAGGGCGGAGGAAGTACTGGGAAACCCTGTTCTTGAGGTTCTTCGCTTTTCCGACGTAGATGATATTATCATCGGCGTCTTTCATGAGATAAACGCCAGGTTTGGTCGGAAGAAGAGCGATTTGGCTTTCGAGCTTCTTGCTTAAAGGCATCACTATTTCAGGTGAACGATCGTCGCTCCGCCTCCTCCTTCTTCGCCAGTCGCCCCTTCGTATGAGGCGATGATGTTCTTATGGGTCTCACAATAGGTTCTAGTTAGGTTACGGAGAGCGCCACTTCCCCAGCCATGGATGATTCTGACTCGCTTGTAATGGCGGATGAGACATTCATCGATGTATTTCTCAAGGGAAAGCTTTGCTTCATCGATATGCTGGCCGATGATGTTGAGCTCAAGAGGGACGCTGGCACGGTTCGTGATATCGTCGATCCTGAGGGCTGAAGTCTCTTTGTGTTCAATCTTCGGTTCTTCCACTCGGACGGCCTGGTCTTTCTTCGCGTGAAGAGTGAGACCTTCTCTCGTGACGATGGTTATCTTGTTGCCGTTTATCTCTTTAAGACGGCCTTGGACGAATAAGGATGGAATGGCCACATAATCCCCGACCGATAAAGGACCATCGAAGGTTTCTTTTTTGACTTCCTCTTGGAGGTCTTCGAGTTTCTTTTTGGCTTTGATGACCTCGTGGAGTTTGACGTCTGAACGCTGAACGCTCTTGAGGAGCTCGTTCATCTGTTCTTCGTAATCGCCAAGCATCGCGTTCTTTTTGGCTTCGACGTCACTAAGGAAGTTCTCTTCGCGTTTGGCTAAAGCGGCCTCTTTGGATTTGAGGGCTTTGGCCTCCCCTTCCACTTTGGTTCTTTCGATGGCGAGCTTGTTTTTCTCTTCTTCAGCGAGGCGAGTGGCTTCGCTGAGTTTCTTGATGGCCTCGCTGACTGAGAGGTCTTCGTGTTCGTTTAAGTATGAGGAGGCTTTTTTAAGGATCTCTTCTGGCACTCCGAAGCGTTTGGCGACGACAAGGCCATAGGATTCTCCAGGAAGGCCCATCTTGAGTTTGTAGGTTGGGGTGAGGGTTTGCTCATCAAACATCATCGAGGCGTTGGTGACCTCTGGGTGCGATAAAGCATAGGCCTTTAGGCCTTCGAAGTGAGAAGACACAAGCGTTATGGCATGTTTCTCAAGGAGATATGAGATGACGGAATAGGCGATTGCCTCCCCTTCTTTTGGGGATGTTCCGGTTCCTAGCTCGTCAAGGAGAACAAGGTCTTTGCCTCCGACGTTAGAGAGGATCTCAGAAAGGTTCTTCATATGACCACTGAAGGTCGAGAGATTGTCGCTTAAGGATTGGGAGTCGCCAATATCAACGTAGATGTGGCGGAAGAAGCCAAGTTCAGCGCCTTGATCGCAAGGTAGAGCAAGGCCACACTGGTTCATCATGACAAGTAAGCCAATCGTCTTAAGGGCGACGGTTTTGCCACCGGCATTAGGACCAGAGATGACGATGAGCGAGGTTTTCTCATCGAGAAGGAAATCATTAGGAACGACCTTCTTTCTGTCTAAAAGAGGGTGTCTTGCATTCATCATGTCGACGACCGATTTCTTCGATAGCGTCGCAATATGCGCATCGTTTTCGTGAGCGTAGTTGCCTTTTGCCATTAAGAAATCGAGATAGGCGATCATCTGGTTGCTATTTAGAACTTCCTCTTCTCTCGAGAGGACTTCCTGGGTGAGTTCCATGAGAAGACGATGAATCTCTTCCCTCTCGTCGTTTTGGAGCTCAACCATCTTGTTATTCATCTCAACGAGGATCTCAGGCTCGATGAAGGTCGTGCCACCGCTATTGGAGACATCCTGGACGATGCCTTTGACTTTGCTCTTATACGAATTCGCGACAGGAAGGACGTAGTGGCCGTTCTTGAGGGTAAGGGTGTAATCGCTTAGCCATTCCTTATTGGCCTCAAGGATGGAATTGAGCTTCTTCTTCATCTCGTTCTCAAGGCGTCTCATCGCGTGGCGGACGGTGCTGAGCTTCGGAGAGGCGTTATCGAAGATAGTGAGGTCAGGAGCGATTACCTTATGGATGCTTTTCTCAAGCGAGGAAATATCAGGGAAATGTGAGACGTACTCGAGCAAAAGAGGAGAGCTGTCCACTTGCTTGAAGTAGTGTCTTAACGCTTCTTGGAGAAGGATATCGGAGGCAACTCTCTCGAGTTCAGTGATACCAAGGACTCCGCCTTTCTTGGCTAAATCGATGGCTTTTGAGAGGTCGCTGGACACGGTGATCGGAAGGTTACCGAAGCGGTCCAAGATGTCCATCATCTCGGAAGTGAAAGCGAGTTCCCTTTCGAGAGCTATGGTGTTGTCGAACATCCTTAAAGAGAGGGCTTTATGTTTGCCACCCTCGGTTCTTGTATATGAGGCAAGCTTTTCGGTTACCTTTTCAAATTCGAATTTCTCGTAAGCGTTTTGCATATGGTGATTATATCACTCATACGCAACTTAATATCCCGCGCAAAATAAAAAAGCCCGATTGATCGGACTTTTAGGTGATATTTCTCTTATTGTTCCTCAAGGTCTTTGATGAAGGCTCTCATGACGGATTGTCTGGTGACGATTCCGATGAATGTCCCTTGGTCATCCGCAAGAGGGACGAAGTTCTGACCCATGATGATGTCGAGGATGTCTTTCGGTTCGGCGGATATCTCCCCTAACTTGTACGAACGATAGCTAGGGACTTCGCTTAATTTGATGTTGTCGGACTGTTCGAAATCCAGCTTATTGTCGATGAAATAAGCCAAAAGGTCACCTTCGCTGATGGTCCTGACGTATTTGCCTTCGTGATTGATGACAGGGACCACGCTATAACGATGGGCCTTCATTTTTTCCATGGCCTGACGGAGGGTGCAGTCATCGAAAAGATAAACAAGGTCCGCCTTTGGCTTTAGGAGGAAAAGCAAGTTGGTTTTGATCATGCTTATATTATAACCCTTCCGATAAAAGGGGTAAAAATCGCCCCAAACATACGAAAGATTGTTCTAAAAGAACGCTCCAAAGGGTAAAATCATTAGTATGAAATTGCCGCCTGAGGTCTATAGCATCGAGCCAAACGAGGAAACGCTAGATAAGATGCGTTCTTTTTATGGCGATATGGCCTCAGAAAGCCCAAACGAATACATCGATATCTTTTACCAAGCCGAAGGCCTTTCGGTCGCTATCTACAAAAAGAACAAGAAAGGTCATGTCAAAGTCGTCTTCCAAGGCCCTAACGTCAAGAAAGAAGTCCAGATTTGGGATAAGAATGTCAAAGGATGCGCCCCAAAAGCCCCTAAGAGCCCATTAGTTGGAAAGATCATCAACGTCTTCCCTCAAATCGGTTCTGACGAAGTTGGCACTGGAGATTTCTTCGGCCCTATTTGCGTTTGCGCCGCTTTTGTAAAGGACGAAGACCTTGAAGAGATCAAGGCTTTAGGCATCACAGACAGCAAACTCATGACCGATGAGTACATCCTTGAGATTGGACCAAGGCTCATCAAGAGATTCGACTATAATCACCTCGCTTTACCAAACGAGAAATATAACGAAGTGCATGATGAGATGAACATGAACGCGATTAAGGCGAAAATGCATAACCGCTGCGTGCTCAATCTTCTCAAAAAGCACCATGGCGTCGCTGTTTATCAGGATCAGTTCGCTGAAGAGAAACTTTATTACAAATACCTCAAAAACGAGCCAGAAGTCGCTAAAGGGATCATATTTTCCACCAAAGGTGAGAAGCTTTTCCCAAGCGTTGCTTTAGGTTCAGTCATCGCCCGTTATTCTTTCTTAAGAAAAATGCAGGAAATGAGCGAGCAATACGGGGTTAAGTTCCCATTCGGCGCCAGCGCAGCCGTCACCAAGTTTGCAAAGCAATTCGCCAAAAAGTTCGGCAAAGACGAGCTTAAAAAAGTGGCGAAGCTCAACTTCGCCAACTACAAAGAGATTGAATAACCTCTATTTTTCGTGAAGAGTTGCAAGCAACTCACTGAAATAATCAGGTAACGGAGCCTCAAAGCTCACTTCCTCGTGAGTCCTTGGATGGAGGAAGGTCAAACGATAGGCATGCAATAGCTGCCCTTTTTTGTATACGTTCTCATTTCCGGCTCCATAAAGAGGATCTCCGACAAGCGGATGGTGAATGTAATCGAGGTGAACCCTGATTTGATGGGTTCTACCAGTGAGCAAACGGCAGGAAATGAGGGTCAGATTCTCTTTGTAACGCTTCTCAACATGGAAAAAAGTAATCGCCTCACGTCCATTATGGGTGTTTACGGCAAATTTAGTTGGGCTTTTCGGGTCTCTTCCGATAGGTGCGTCAATCTTTC
>JAEEWP010000076.1 GCA_016287465.1 Caryophanales bacterium
TAAAAGAAGCAATGGAGAACAAGTAAGCAGAAACTTACTTGTTTTTCTTTTTCCTTCCCTTGCAACTTTCCTTAGGAAGTGTGAAAGTAATGGCAAGGAAAATACGACTATGAAAATGAACAAGAAAATCTTTGTGCTCGCTTTCGCCTCTCTTTTGGCAAGCTGCCAAACACCTGCTGCCGATTCTTCTATTGCGGCCTCTACACCTGCCGAGGAATCCCTTTCTTCCGCCGAAGCGTCAGTCTCAACGCCTGAGGAAGGAACTTCATCAGCTGCTAGCCAGGCCGATAGCACCCCAAATAGCCTCGACGAAGGTAGAACGATGAGAACCGACGAACTCTACACAGACAGCGGTTTTGTCGTGAAATTCAAAGCCCAGGGCGCTCGTATTGATAAGATCACCTACGGTTCAAGCAACAAGCAGATCGCCAAAGACGGATTCACCGTCGGTAGGGTCGCCAACAGAATCGCCAATGGCAGATTCACCCTTAACGGCACCACCTATAACGTCACAAAGAACGTCTCCCCACACTCTCTCCATGGTGGAGGAAACTCTTGGCAAGGACCTTTCGCCACGGCGAACTGGACCAAAGTCGAGCAAACCGCATCCACAATCACCTATTCGCTTCATAGCGCAGATGGGGACAACGGATACCCAGGAAACTTAGACGCCACCGTCAAATACACCCTTAAGAACAATGGCGAGCTCTCTATCGATTACACCGCAGTGAGCGATGCCGATACCCTTTATAGCCCAACCAACCACTTGTTCATGTCTCTTAACGGCAATTCAAATAGCGCCAACCACAAACTTTGGATCGACGCTACCAATTACACCCCTCTCAGTAATCAGATCCCTACTGGCGCCATCTCCCCAGTAAGCGGAACCAAGTTCGATTACACGACAGAGAAGAACTTCACCAATAATGAGTCCTATGACGATAACTACGTCCTTAACGGAACGGGGTATAGGAAAGTCTCCACTCTCACTGGCACTGATTTAGGCGTCAAGGTCGATGTCTATACCGATAGAGCGGGACTTCAGCTCTACCGCGACAACTCAGGAAGCATTTGCTTAGAGACCCAGATGTTCCCTGACATGATCAACCATCCTGAATGGGATGAGTACGGCACCACAATCCTTAGGGCCAACGAGGAATTCCATTCCAAAACCACTTACGCCTTCAGCGTGATCAAATAACGAAACCAAAAAGAAAGCCACCTCAATTGGTGGCTTTTTTGTTAGGGATTTTAGGCAATTGGCTCAGGTTTTGGTTCAGTTAATTTGACGAGCTGACGGATGGCGATTGAGCCTAAGCTGTTACCGATTGTGACAAGAAGGACATTAAGAATCGTCTGCCAATTCCAGCTATTCGCAGCGCTGAAATAGAACATGTTGGCGATGCAGTGCTCGCTTCCGATGACGACGAAGCCGGCGACCGCAAAGATAAGAGCTAATGTACCGGTGACGCCTGGTTTTTTCTTGAAGAGGTCAACGGCGACGTAAACGAAGATACCGCAGATGAAACCCCACATGAGAGGAGCGAAGAATCCTTCGTTGATTCTTGTCTGGGCAATGCTATAGGCTGCAGCGCCCATCGTGCCCGTGCGGAAGGCTGGGATTGAGAAGCAAATGTATCCAATCGCCTCAGCGCCGATGATGTTGCCTAGATATCCGCCTAAAAGGTCAAGAAGATAGGATGGCTTATTGTCGAAGACGTATCCGATCTTTCCGGTGAAAAGGAAGAAACCGAACGAGCAAACGCAAAGCAAGCCGATTGCGAACATGAACGAGCCAAGGATATGGCCAAGGGCCCCTGCTTCTGGCTGGGCTTTGCAAGCAAGGAAGGCAAGTCCGCCTAAACCGATGGAAGCACCGGCGGCAATGCCCAAAAGTACTGTCTTAAGGAAACGTTTCATAACTGAACCTCTTATTTCTATTTTTAAAGGATACCCTATAGTTCTTTCATTAGAAAGAAGAAAGGAACTTTCTTGCTATTTCTCCGGCTTTGAGGGCTGCTTTTTTGGCGTTCACAGGATATTCGTCAGCACTATTCTCGGCATCGCTGATTGTGCGAAGGCACGCGAATGGAATACCGGCGTTATATGCGACCATGGCGGCTGCAGAGCTTTCCATCTCCACCGCGACCGCTTTGAATGTCTCTCTCATCCATTTCTTCTTCTCATTGTCTGCAACGAAAATGTCACCGGAGATGATATTCTCGAAAACCCCCTCTTTCGCAGCCTCGAGAAGGTGTTTGTCCATTAACTCGGAGGTTTTGAAGAAGATGAGATTGCCATCTTTCGTCTGAACTAAGCCATAAGGATCTCCGACTGCGGTCGTATCGCAATCATGGGAGGCGACTTCTTTGGCAATAACGGCGCCAAATAATGGGGCTTTCTCTTTATTAAGGGAACCAGCGACACCGACGACGATGATCCCCTCTAGTTCTTTTTCATATAAATCGATGACTTTCTGAGCGGCCATGGCGGCATTGACCTTGCCGATTCCGCATTTGGCAGCAATGAATTTCTTGCCTTCGTATTCGGCTAAGGTGATCTCGGTTATGCCATAGGCTTTTTCTTCGATGATCTTCGTATCTAGAAGGACAGCATCCTTCTCTAAAGGCATTGGCGTGATGAATGCGTACATATCCTTATCTTCCTTTCTTACTTAAGAAATTCTTTCTTATCGAGCTCTAATTGTTTCCTTAGATCCTCAAGGCTATCGAACTTGATCTCGTCTCTGATGCGCCTAAGGAAGGCGATATAGACGTATTCGCCATAAAGGTCCTCATCTACATCTTTGATGTAGCTTTCGACGACTGGATGCTTCAAGAGGCCGACAGTTGGGTTCTTTCCGACGTTGATGATGGCTTGGTGAGGGACTCCCCTAAGGTAGAAAAGGCCAAGGTAAACGCCTGCTTTAGGGAGGAGATATGGAAGAGACATCTCAAGGTTCGCGGTTGGGAATCCGATCTTATGTCCGTTGCCATATCCGTATCCGATCTTTCCTTTGACCTCATACTGATATCCAAGGAATTTGTTGGCGTTTTCGATATCTCCGTCTTTAAGGAATTCGAAGACTTGTCTCGTGGCGACTTTCTTACCGTCGATACTAAGGAGAGGGACGATGAAGGTCAGGAATTCTTTCGAGAGGTCGCTCGCGGTACCACTTCTTTGATAACCGAAAGTGAAATCCTCACCGACGCATAGACGTCTGACGCCTAAACGATGGAGGAAGTCGATGAATTCCTCTTTGGTGTGTTTATAAAAGTTTTCGTCATTGTCGATGACATAGAGGGTTTCGACCCCGTCATTGGCGAATCTTCTGATCTTGTCTTCGAGAGGGGTTAACACATAGTGTTCCTTATCTTTCTCGAAGATATCTGCTGGGTTGTTTTTGAAAAGGAGAGCGCCGACGCTGTCGGTGTGATTAAGCGCTTCTCTCACGAGAGAGATATGTCCTTTATGAAC
>JAEEWP010000077.1 GCA_016287465.1 Caryophanales bacterium
GCTTCGGTCGCCTGGAAGGTGACGGTAAGGGTTTCGCCAGCTGGCCAAGTGGAGATTGAGGTTCCGCTTACTGGGGTGCCTCCACCCATGCTCCATGGGGCGGTAGCTTTGATGGCTCCATCTTCGGTGACACCAGTCTCGGCTTCGACCTGGATTTCGCCAGCGGCTTTCTTAGGAGTGACGTTGATGGTGACTCTGGCGCCATACATGCCGTCTTTCTTAGCGGTGATCTTGACCTGTCCGGTAGAGACACCGGTGACTAAGCCAGTGCTGCTGACGGTAGCAACGGTCTCATCGCTAGAAACATAGGTAAGGCCAGTGGTCGCAGAAGTGATCTGGAGGGTGCCTTCTACTTCGATTGAGAGGCTGTCTTCGGCATTGGTGATGACGATGGTCTCTTTAGCGGCGGCTGGGACGCCAGTGACGGTCGCTCCATCTGGGCCATAGACATTAAGGTAATCAAGAGAGAGTCCACCGGCGATCATCGTTAATTCAAGGGTGTTCTCGCCTTGGACGAGGTTAACCTTGCCAAGAGAGACTTCGGACCAAGTGGTCTGATAGCCACCATCGGTCTCGATTGCGCCAGACAAGGCGAAGGCTGCGTTATTGAATTTGGCGCTCATGACCTCGGAAAGAGTGAGGGCTGAGGTTGCGCCGACATAGGCGACGAGTTCTGCTTCGCCAGCCTTGGTGGAGGTGAATTTAAGGGTTTCTTTATCGCCTTCGCCGAAGTTTCCGATATAGGCGGTTCCATCGTCATTTGTGGCGACTGGGGTTGCGCCTCCGCTACCGAATTCCATACCCATGAACGAGGTGCTGTACCAGCCATCTGCGCTCACGTGGTCGGCAATCTCGAATTCGACTTTGCCGCTTGGGGCGTTTCTTTCGACGGTGACGCTCATGCTTCCTTTGCGGTAGCCTTCTTTTTCAGCGGAGATGGTCGCGGTTCCGGCAGCGACGGCAGTGACTTTACCAGTCTGGTCGACGGTAGCGACCTTCTCGTCGGAGGACTTGTAGGTGACTCCTTGGACGCTAGAGGTGATCTGAAGGGTCTCACCGATATGAATGGTTTTGGAACCTGTTGTGGTGAGCTCGATCTTCTCTAACTGACTGCTAGAGGCGGTGCTGGTTTGGCTTCCAGCTGGAGTTGACTCTCCGGCTTTGCTTTCCGCGCTGTTCGTGGTGCCACCGCCACAAGAGGCTAAGCACATCGTCAAAGCGAGGGAAGAAAGAAGGGTCAAGGCTTTGATTTTTTTCATAAATGCAATTTGCTTTTTAGCAAATCTCCTTTCATCTTCAGGGTTTTGTATTCCTCGCGTCCACCCTGAGAAGGCGCGCGGAAGAAATAACGAATGGCGAAGGCGCCAAAAGGGCGCGATCTCTATTTTGTTAAGCCACTTCGATTATACAATCTATAAATTATGTTGATTTGTTTTTTATTGGCTAATTTAGTGTAAAAAGACTGTTTTACCCGACAACCCCTTATGTCTTTCGTGTTTGTAAAATTTGTTTCTTTTGTAGTGTTTTCAATATTTTCCCAGTTTCGTTCTTTTATAAAGGTGAATAAAGATTGAATGTCGTTTTTAAGTTTTATTAAGATTATGTTGTTCAAAGCATTTATGAAAATCAAACGTAAAACGTTCATCCCGCTTTTGCTTGCGGCAACGTGTGTCAGCGCGATCGCTAGCTGCGGATTAAACAATATCCCTAGCAAATCTGTCACTTTTCATATTGGAGAAGAGACTTACGTAGTAAAAGGCCACGACCATTTCTCTCTCGAAGAAGGCGTTGAGCAAGAACACCATCGCTTCCTCGGCTGGAGTGTGGATTCCACAAAGACCGGCATTGTTTCAACCGATGCTGATATAAGCCTTGAGGAAGTTGAGGAATACTTTGAGAATGCCGATAACCTCGATTTATATGCCCTCTACTCAGATGTCTTGACCGTCGGCTTCGTCTTAGACACCACGACCACTTTCACCCTGGATTCGGATTTAGAAAACAAAGAAAAGGTCCCTAACCATTTCAAAGAGAATTTCATTTTCCAGGGATGGTCGCTTGAGCAAAACGGCACTTCGATTGCCCTAAGAGATTTCTCGGAAGTGAGCTATAGCATCGTCGCCCCTATTCTTAAGGGCGAATATGAGGCCTCCTTCTACCCTGTTTATGTCTCTGAAGACGCTAACAGTATCAGCCTTTACGCCTATGACACCTCATCTGAGATGGCAGAGATCCATATCGACACCGCAAATTCTTTGGCAATTGACGATGAATCGCTTATCGATCCAGTCGAAAAGAAAGGCAAAAACGGTGAGGTTCCGGTCTATAACTATGTTAATGCGACTATCTCCGTTAACCATTGCGACGACAAATACGCGCTTAGCCAAGTTAGCGGCAAAGTCAAAGTAAGAGGCAATTACACCTCCACTTACGCCAAAAAGCCAATCAGAATCAAATTCGACAACAAGCAATCGATGCTTGGGCTCAATAACAACAGCAAGCTCAAGAGCTGGGTTTTGCTTGCGTGTTGGAAAGACACCTCTCTCCTTAGAGATGCGAGCGCTTTCTATCTTGGCAACGCCCTTGTTGAAAGCGATGGCTTCTATTGTTCCGACTTCAGGTTCGTGAAGGTTTATCTCAACGGCTCTTATAACGGTGTCTATCTTTTGGCGGAACAGCAGCAAATCAATGGCAAACGCGTCGATATCCCTGAATCCAAAAGCGAGTCCGACTCAGTGAATACCGGCTACTTCCTGGAATTCGATGGCTATTACATGAATGAGCCTGACATTCAGAAATTCACCGTTTCCTATAATTCCATCAAGACCGGGAACAATGGTTTCACCATTACGAATGACGTCATGAATACCGCTCAGCACGATTTCGCCAAAAAGGTCACTCAGAATATCTGGAAAGTCGCCTATGATGCGGTCAAGAATAGCCACGCCAATCTCACAAGCGCCCCTTACCACACCTTGGACGTTAATGGCAATTATGTCGTCGATACGACAATCGAAACCCCATATCAGGCCGTGAGCAAAGTCATCGATATCAATTCTTTGATTGATATGTATCTCCTTCACGAGATCTTAGAAGACCGCGATATCGGATTCTCTTCCTTCTATTTTTCGCTCGACTATAGCGAAACCGGAAACAGGAAACTCACTTTCACCGCTCCATGGGATTTCGATTATGCGACTGGTAACAACACCTTTGAGAACGCACTCAAGATGACCCTCAATACGAATAAGCTCGCTAATGATGGAAGGCTTACCTCAAACAGGAAGAAACTCACAAACTCCGCCTCTTTGACTAAAGCGGACTTCACCTTTACGAATAAAGACGCCCTCTATTGCCAGAAGACCGATAACCCTTGGTTCCTCCTCTTCTCTAATGAGAGC
>JAEEWP010000078.1 GCA_016287465.1 Caryophanales bacterium
ATCATGAAGAAAGAATCTTTCGCCAAACTCGAGAAGAACCTCATGATGTTCTACACAGGCGAAGTTCGCGATGCTAATAACATTCTCGCCAAAGAGACCAAGAATCTTGCAACCGACGAAGACAAAATCGAAGCCACCAAAAAGCTTTGCGAAATGACAAAGCGCCTTAAGGCGGAGTTCGAAAACAATAACGTAGATGCATTAGGCCCAATCCTCAAAGAAGGCTGGGAGCTCAAGAAATCTTTAGCTAACGGAATCTCCAATCCATTTATCGACGAAGCATATGAAAAGGCCATCAAAGCTGGCGCAAGCGGAGGCAAGCTCCTTGGTGCTGGCGGAGGTGGATTCCTTCTCTTCTACGTCGATTCCGAAGAAAAGAAAGAGGCTGTCAAAAAAGCCTTATCAAACCTCAAAGAAATGCCGTTTGAGCTTGACCAAGCTGGTTGCTCAATTATCTTCATGGAGTAGCGATGTACGCAGTAATTCAAGCAGGCGGAGCAGGCACTAGACTTAAAACCATCACCGGCGATTTGCCAAAGGTAATGGTTGAGCTAAACGGAAAGCCGATCATCGAATGGCAGATTGAAAGCCTTAAGAGAAGCGGCATCAAGGATTTGCTCATTATCATCTCCAAAAACGGGAAACTCATCGCGGATTATTGCGGAGACGGAAAGAAGTTTGGGGTCAACATCTCATACATAACAGAACAATCTCCTCTCGGTACAGCAGGAGGACTCTATTTCGCCAAAGAGATCATCAAAGATGATTTCGTTCTTTGCTTTGGTGATTTGATGCTGGATGTCGATTGGATGAGGTTCCATCGTTTTCACAAGGAAAAAGGCTCCTCATTGACTGCTTTCGCACATCCAAATTCACACCCATTCGATAGCGATCTCCTTGTCGTTGATGACGAAGAGAGAATCACCAAGATCGATAGCAAGCACAATGTCCGCGACTACTACTACGAGAACCTCACAAACGCAGGCCTTTATGTTTGCTCAAAAGAGGTCCTCGATTTCATAGAAGAACCAACGAAGATCGACTTCGAAAAAGCGGTCCTAAAACACTTCGTCGAAACAGGAAAAGCCTATGCCTATAGGTCGAGCGAATACGTCAAAGACTGTGGCACACCTGATAGATATTATTCCGTCGAAAAAGACCTCAAAAACGGCATTATCCATGGCAAATCCCTCTCAAATTTGCAAAAGTGCATCTTTTTAGACAGGGACGGAACCATCAACAAATACCGTGGTTTGGTTAAGAAAGTTGACGAACTAGAGCTTGCAGATGATGCTGCTTTGGCGATCAAGACCATCAACGCTTCAAGCTACTTGGCAATATGTGCCACAAACCAACCTGTCATAGCCCGTGGAGACACAACCTTTAAAGAACTCAAAAACATCCATAACAAAATGGAGACCCTTCTTGGAAAAGACGGAGCCTATCTTGATGGCCTCTATTTCTGCCCCCACCACCCTGATGGAGGCTTTGAAGGAGAGGTTCCAGAACTCAAATTCGACTGTGATTGCCGAAAACCAAAAATCGGTCTTCTCAAGAAGGCTCAAGAAAGGTTCAATATCGACCTCAGCAAATCCTGGTTTATCGGAGATACTGATAGAGATATCCAAACCGGAATCAACGCTGGATGCAGAACCATCTTTTTAGACACAACTCCTAACCCTCCAATACGCTTCGTAGATGCGAAACCGGATTTTGTGTGCCATTCTTTATCGGAAGCCGTTAATCTAATAATGACCTTAGAAAGGGGCGAACATGATTGATTTTAAGAACGATATCGAGAAGTATTACGAGCTCGAAATCGAAACAATTAAGAAATTAGACAAAGACGAGATGAACAAAGCGATGAACGCTCTCGTCAAACATTACGATGACCAATCGACGATTTATGTCTTTGGAAACGGAGGCAGCGCTGCCACCGCTTCTCATATGGTCTGCGACTTTAACAAAGGCATCTGCTCCAAATTAGAGAAGAGATTTAAGTTCGTTTGTCTTAATGACAACGTTCCGATCATGACCGCCATCGCAAACGACACGACTTTTGAAGACGTCTTTTACTATCAGTTAGAAAACCGCCTCAAGAAAGAAGACTTAGTCTTAGCCATCTCCGGAAGCGGCAATTCCAAGAACATCATGAAGGCTGCTCAATATGCCAAAGAGGTCGGTGCCGAACTCATGTCCATCACCGGATATGACGGAGGCAAATTGGCCAAAATCGCTGACTACCATTTGCACGCTCCTGTTGACGACATCCAAATTGCTGAAGACCTTCATATGTCTTTCGATCACGTCATCATGCAGATACTTTGGCGTTATCTAAGCAAGCGAGAAGGCATCGAAGCGACCTACACTCCAAACAAGTAAAAAATCAAAAAACCTTAACAAAAACGCGCTGGTTTTGTTCCAACGCGTTTTACTTTTCCATAATTTTCTTAACAAGTTCTGGCTCAATGAGCTGGAATGTTTGGGCGTCCGCTAGCTCTTTGTTAGCCTTCATGTGTTCAGGATCTTCGACTGTCCAAGTATTGATGATGTGTCTCTTGTGATACTTCCTAACCTCAGGCTTCGTGAGGAGGCATTCTTCAATGTCGATTGAGTCAAATAGGTGACGCCACTTCCAAACCCAATAGTATTCTTTGCAGATAAGCAAACCGATTCCGAAGCCTTGGTGTTTCATCATGAGAAGCGCCCTTGGGTCGAAGGAGATGATGACAATCTTCTTTTTGTCTTTGATTTGCTTGAGGGCTGCTTTGGCGGCTTTTGCAAGAGGCCTATAGTTCCCCTCGTGTACTTTGAGCTCAACGACGATGAGCCTTCTCTCTTTGTTGAGGTCGAGGACTTCTTGGAAGGTTGGGACCTCTTCTCCATCTAGAAGGCGGTAATTCTCTTTTATCTCAGCAAGGGTGAGCTCCTCAATGATTCCCTCTTTCCCTGTTGTGCGTTTTAGATCGTCGTCGTGGCAGACGACAAGTTGGCCATCTTTGGTAAGGTGGATATCGAGTTCGAAAGCAAACCCGTTTTCGATCGCGTTTTGGAAGGCTTTGAGGCCGTTTTCCGTGTACGCATTATTGTGCAGGCCGCGGTGCGCAATCGCACCCATGTATTCGGGGCTGAACTTTCTCTCTTTTCGCTTCATATTCACAAATTATATGCTCTTTCGATGTCGATAATCGCTTGCCTTTTTTCGTTCTTCTTTAAAGAAGAATGTTCGGGTGGTATGATATTTCGCGTTAGGGCGCTTTATTCACCCTAAAGATTGTCAATAGGAGGACAATATGGCAGACAAAAAATATGTATTCTCCTTCAAGGAAGCCCACGAGCAAAAACTCGGCAAGGAAATCCTTGGCGGAAAAGGCTTTGGTCTT
>JAEEWP010000079.1 GCA_016287465.1 Caryophanales bacterium
GGACGGTTATCGAGAGCGCTCGGTAGACGGAAACCATACTCAACAAGAGTCTCTTTGCGGGACCTGTCTCCATTGAACATTCCTTTTACTTGCGGGAAGCTGACGTGGGACTCATCGACCATAAGAAGATAGTCTTTTGGGAAATAGTCCATAAGGCAGAATGGCCTTTGGCCAGGTTTACGTTTATCGATGTGACGGGAATAGTTCTCAATGCCAGGGCAACGACCGAATTCCTTGAGGGATTCCATGTCTTGTCTTGTTCTCATTTCAAGGCGTTCCGCTTCAAGGAGTTTGCCTTCGGAACGGAAATATTTGAGCCTGTCTTCAAGCTCTTCGGCAATGGTGACACAGGCTTCTTCGATCCTCTTTCTTGTTGAGGCGTGGTCATAGGCTGGGTAGATTGGGTAAGTCAGGTAGCTCTTATGGACTTCACCGCTTAATTTGTCGACCTCACAGATCTTCTCAACGTCATCGCCAAAGCAGTCGATGCGGATGTAATAGTCAGACGAATACATTGGGCAGATATCGATGATGTCGCCGTGGACTCTGAAGTTGCCAGGAGCCAAATCGAAATTGTTTCTGTTGTATTGGGCTTCAACGAGCTTGTCGAAGAAACGTTTTCTGTCGAGGGTCTCGCCAACGCGGACTTCGAAAACAAGGCCACGATATTCTTCTGGGTCGGTTAATCCGTATATAGCAGCGACTGAAGCGACAACGATTGTGTCCCTTCTTTCGATGACTGAGTTGACAGCGCTTGTCCTCATCATCTCAATCTCATCGTTCATCATCGCGTCTTTGGCGATGTATGTATCCGTTTTTGGAATATAGGCTTCAGGCTGATAGAAATCGAAGTTCGAAACGAAATACTCAACCCTGTTATGAGGGAAGAGTTCTTTGAATTCACCATAGAGCTGCGAGGCTAAGGTTTTGTTATGAACAAGGACCAATGTTGGTCTATTTAAGGCAGCGATGATATTCGCGTCAGTGAAGGTCTTGCCAGTGCCAGTCGCACCTAAAACGACCTGGACTTTTTTGCCTTCTTCAACGCCTTTGAGAATCTTGGCTATAGCAGCAGGCTGATCGCCCGTAGGTTTATAAGGAGAAACTAATTCGAAACGATGGGTATTATCAATCGCCATCGTGCTTTTCCTCTACTTCAGCAGGGTTTTGCTGGGAATTTTCTTTTTTTGCGTCGTTCAAAAGCTTCTTCTTTTTATGTCTAACGTAGAACGGCTCGAAGCCTTCGCCGTTAATGGTCTTGGCCTTGGTGAAGGAGACGAATGCCTTTGGATCGATGGAAGCAATGAACTCCCTGATCTTGGTTGTCTCTTCCTGGTAGATGACGGCTCTCACGAGCTTGCGGTCTTCGCCAGTGTAGCCACCAACCGTATCGAACATGGTGGTTGAGTGATCCATCTCATCGATGACGTATCTGTTAATCTCTTCGTACTTCTCGCTGATGATGTCGCAGATGACGAACTGAGATGCATCGACATATAGGAAACGAATTGAGAGCGAGCAAACGATAGCGCAAAGGATGCCGACACAAGAGAGAACGAAGTTATTAGGAACGCTAAGTCTGATGAGGGCACCAAGAACAATCAAAGTGACATCGATGATAAGGCTCGATGCACTTTCTTTGATTTCGCTATATCTCGCGACGATGGCAGAAACGATATTGAAGCCGCCAGTAGAGCCGTTGCCATGGTAAGCAAGGGCGATGCCGGCGCCACAGAGGAATCCGCCAAACGTCGCAGCGAAGAGAAGAGGTCCAATAGCCTCAGGCCCTCCGAGAAGCGAAGCTTCATAGATATGAGTCATTCCGAACAGCTCTCCCAAATTCAAACGGTAGATAAGGGAGAAGGTCGCCGGATAGACGATCATGGCGATGAGGGTGTGGATTGAGAACTTCTTTCCTAAGACGATGAGACCGAGGACCCAAAGAAGGATCTGGCAAGCGGCGACAACGATATCGGTGCATTCAAAACCAGTAGCGTTATAGACGAAGAAGTTCACGATGATACCGACGGAGGAAACGCCACCGGAAATGATGTTGCATGGGGCGATGAATAAAGCGTCGCCGAAAGCCATCATGATGCAACCTAAAATAACGAGAAGGACGTTGCCCACTTCGCTAAGGATCTTACGTTGTTGTGGTGGAATTACTAACTGGCTCATTTGGAATTATAGGAAAGGTTTTCTAAGTAAGCGTCGATGAATGGATCGAGATCACCATCCATTACGCCTTGGACATCGCTCGTCTCATAGTTCGTGCGGTTGTCCTTAACCATAGTATAAGGGCAAAACACGTATGAACGAATCTGGGAACCCCATTCGATGTTCTTTTGTTCGCCGACGACGGATTTGAGTTTTGCTTCGCGTTCCTCAATCTTTCTCTGCATGAGCTTGTCGGCAAGCATCTCCATACAGGTTTGCTTATTGAAGAGCTGACTTCTCTCGACTTCGCATGAAACGACGATGCCGGTTGGAAGGTGAGTGATACGGACGGCAGAAGAGACTTTGTTGACGTTTTGTCCTCCTGCGCCACCGCTTCTGAAGGTATCGACTTTGAGGTCTTTTGGATCAATCTCGACATCGCTGATCTTTCCGAATTCAGGGATGACGTTGACCGAAGCGAAGGATGTGTGTCTTCTCGCATTTGAATCGAATGGAGAAATTCTGACAAGACGATGGACGCCTTTTTCTCCTTTGAGGAGGCCATAGACGTTCTTGCCGCTGATCTTCACAGTCGCGCTCTTTAAGCCGGCTTCCTCACCTTGTTCGTAGGAAAGGACCTGCCATTTGAAGTGGTGCGATTCAGCGTAACGGCTATACATTCTGAAAAGCATATCCGCCCAATCGTTGGCTTCTGTTCCGCCAGCGCCTGGGTGAATATCAAGGGTGCAGTTGAAATGGTCGTATTCTCCTCTAAAGAGAAGATCGACCCTAAGGTCTTTAATCTTCTTCGAAAGCTCCTTCTCCATGCCTTCGATTAACTCACGCATGTCAGGATTCTTGGAATCTGGGTCATCAAGAAGAAGCGACAATTCGTCGTAACCATTCTTGATGTCTAAATAACCTTGGACTTTCGATTTGGCATCGTTAAGTCTATTAACAACTTCCAAAGCAGACTTTTGGTCATTCCAAAAGCCTTCTCTGTTTTGTTCTTCGTCTAATGAAGCAATCTCGGAATTTAACTTATCAAGGTCAAAGAGAACCACCGAGTTGCGAAACAAGTTTCCCGATGTTTTGGGCTTCTTGCTTTAATTCGACTAACTCTTTCATATATTCCTCTCTTA
>JAEEWP010000080.1 GCA_016287465.1 Caryophanales bacterium
TGCCAATTATCTACACAGAAAAAGAATGCCAAAAGTTCGTCGACAGCGCTCTTGACCTCCAAAAGACCAACATGCGCTTCGAGGATATCTTCAAATACATCATAACCAAAAGAGCCCTCGAAAAAGCGGTCCTCTACTTCGACGAAGACAACAAACTTCGTTCTTACAATTACAAGACTTATGGCGAATACGCCTATTCTTTAGCCCGTCACCTCGCGAGCGCTTTAAAGGACATCCATCCTAACGCTCCTGTTGGTTTGAAGATGAGGAACACCCCAAACTGGCCACTCCTCTTCTGGGCCATTCTCATGAACGGACACCCAGTCCTTCTTATCGATGCCCGCCTCGAGCACGCCAACACCGAAAACTTGCTTAAACAAGCTAAGGCTGAAGCGATTGTTGTCAATGAATTTGACCCATATTCCGTCCTTTCCCTCAAATTAAATGAGATCAGAAAGTCCCCAGAAGTTGATTCGTTTGCCCCTCACTGGGCTGACGAAGCCATGTTCTGCTCTAGCGGCACCACCGGCGACATCAAGATCATGGTCATGCCTGGCAAAGCCATCTGCAACCAGATCATCGCTTCCCATAACATGCCTCTTGAGAGCACGACCCTCATGCACCCAGGCAAAATCAACATCTTGGCGATGCTACCTCTCCACCACATCTTCGGCTTCAGTGCCGTCTTAATGTGGTTTAGCTTCTATGGAAAGACCCTCGTCTATCCAGCCGGCATGAGCGCGGGCGACCTCAAAAACGCCTGCAAAAAAGGCAAATGCACCCACATCTTCTCCGTTCCTCTCGTTTGGGACTCTATCGCCCAGGGACTTAAGCGTTCTATGGAAATGGCCAACAAGAGAACCGAGAAACTCTTCAAGAAGATCATGGGCTACAACCTTGGCGAGATGACCAAGAAAGAAGCTGGTATCCTCGCTTCTAGCAAATTCATGACCAAGTTCGTCCAGAGAAAGCTCTTCGGATCGCAGGTTCAGTTCTGCATCTCTGGCGGCGGCTATCTCAATGCCGATACCGCCAAGACCATCAACGGAGTTGGCTATCCTCTCTATAACGGATTCGGCATGACCGAAGCCGGCATCTGTTCTGTCGAACTCTCCAAAGACGTCAAAACCAGACTTAAGTGTTCCATCGGCCATTCCTTATATGGCATCGAATATAAGCTCAAGAAAGATGAGGAAAGCAAGAAGCAAGGCGAACTCATGATCAAGAGCGAGCTCCTCCACAGTGAGGAAATCATCGGCGGCGTCCGCAAAAAAGCCGAATACGAAGATGGCTTCATGGCCACTGGCGATATCGCCGAAATCGAAGAGGACGGACGCGTTTACATCAAAGGCCGTTTGAAAGACACCATCATCGGTGCCAATGGCGAGAACATCTTCCCAGATGAGATCGAAACCTACTTCCAGGGAATCGAAGGAATCGAACACGTCTGTGTCTTCGGATACAGCCGCGGAACCGATGAGAAGATCATCCTCGTTGCCGAACTCGGAAACAAAGTCGCCAGTGAAGAATTCCCAGAGTTCAAGAAGAAGCTCGATGTAATCAACGACAAGATCCCAAGCGGAAAGAAAGTCGCTGAGTTCTACGTCTACAAAAAGAGCATCCCGATCTCCAACTCGATGAAAGCCAAGCGCTTCGCCGTCAAGAAGGATTTCGCTGAGCATCCAGAGAACTTCGTCGACTTCATCGCCAAAGAGAAAGTCGAAGTCTCCTTCGAGGGATATGATGACAAAGATGTCCAGGAAACCATCAAGGGAGTCAAGAAGATCTTCGCTAAGACCCTTCTCCTTCCAGACTACAAGATCGCGAACAACGCTATCTGGAACGTTGATCTTGGAGGTGACTCCATGTCATACATCCAGATGATCCAGGAACTTGAGATTGCCTTCGGTGTTTCCATTCCTATGGAACTCTATGGCAAACTCGCCAACGTCAACGATTTCGCATTAGAAGTCTTGACCCTCAAGAAAGCAGCTGGAAAGCTCGGAAAGTAAAAGTAAACAAAACTATTGTTTAAAAGCGTCATCAAATGTAGAATAACTGACGCACAAATAAAAGGAATCTAAGTAATATGGCAAACATTAAATCAGAACAAAAGAGATTAGAGGTCCGCAGAAGGAACAACGAGCGTAACAGCGCCGCCAAATCCGAAACCCGCACCGCTATCAAGAAGGCTGAGGCCGCTCTTGCCGCCGGTAACAAAGAAGAAGCGACCAAGCTCGTCAACGAAGCCCTTTCCCTTCTCGACAAACTCGGACAGGCCAACATCATCAGCACCAACAGTGCTCTTCGTAAAAAGGCCCACCTCCAGAAGGAACTCGGCAAGCTTAACTAAAGCTTACTAAAACAAATAAAAATAGAGCCATCACGGCTCTTTTTTTATATCTCTTTGAAGGTTGCTTTAACTTCTTTCTCGGTGATATCGAGTATCAAGTAAGTGCCTTTGTCGTTATCTCTCGGGAAGGATAAGGAGCCTGGGCAGAACGTGTAGATTCCACCGTCACATCTCTGTTCTCTTACATGGGTATGACCGTGAATGAAGATCTTGACCCCTTCTGTCTCAAGAGATGCCTCGTATATATCCCTGATTGGGTAATGCTCCATATGAAGTTTGCCATATGGGGTTTTGCATTCGTAAACCGGTTTGTAGTCCTCTCGGAAGTAGCCGTCGCAGTTTCCCCTAACGGCGGCAAAAGGCGAGATGCTCTCTTTTGGAGCGCAGACATCACCTGCATGAAGATAAATATCGATACCAGGCTCTCTTAAGGCAACTTGCTCTAAGGCGAAGTTATCGCCATGGGTATCGCTTACGACTAAGATTCTCATAAGGAGAAATTGGCTAAGAATAGATTGAAGGCAAGATCTTCATCGACTTTGCCAGTCATGACGCCCAGTTCGGCTTGATAAAGATCCTCAATAGCCTTCTCAAGGCATTTGTCGCTCATCTTGCGGACAGAGTATAAAGAGGCGTTAGCTCGACCTATTGAGCAACCAAGCTCTTTGGCTATCGTTTGAGGGTTCATTCCATTGTTGTTTAGATACTGGACCTGATGGAGGAAAGTCAGCTGCTTCACAAGGGCATTCATTAACGAAATACCGCGCGTATTGTGGACTTTCAAATCATTGTAAACATTTAGGGCTTTCTTCTTATCGCCTCTAGTCAAGGCATTGCTAAGCTCGAACATATTCTCTTCGAGAGGTTTGCTGACAAGCGTCTCAACAGTTTGCTTTGTGATGGTCTCACCGTTGGCGTAAGTCACAAGCTTC
>JAEEWP010000081.1 GCA_016287465.1 Caryophanales bacterium
TAACTGTGAAATCCGTCCTGAACTAAGAACTACCGTACCAGATAAGGACGAAAACAAATACGTCTATAGCACAACTGGCAAAAACGCCTATGGCCAAGTCGATCTTCTTATTTTGATTGGTAATGGTGAAGTCGAGAAGATGCTTGTTGTTACGAACACCGAGTCCTATGGCCCAACCCTTGAAGACAACTATATCAACAAATACAACAACGGCTATCTCACCGATTTAGCCGATGTCAAATGCGGTGCCACCTATGGTGCGAAGCTCGTCAAAGAAGAATGCGATGAGGCAATAGCCCATTGGACCGAATTCTATAAGGAGGCCAACTAAAGATGGACAACATCAAACGCGAACAGCATAAAGCCTCTTTCTTAAACGGCATCCTCAAAGAGAACCCTCTTCTCATCCAGGTCCTTGGTCTTTGCCCTGCGCTCGCGGTCACGAAGTCCTTAGAGACCGCTTTCGGAATGGGTTTACTCTTCACCTTCGTTCTTGTCTCAAGCAACGTCATCGTCTCGTTACTTCGTAAACTCATCCCAGAAGAGATCAGAACCCCATCCTATATCGTCGTCATCGCCACCTTCGTCACCATCGTCAAGATGTTCGCGGAAGCCTTCCTTCCTGAGTTATATAGCTCACTCGGAGTCTTCTTATCTCTCCTTGTCGTCAACTGCATCGTCTTAGGGCGCGCTGAAGCCTTCGCCGGCTCTAATGGAGTGTTTGATTCCTTCTTAGACGGAGTCGGTAACGGCATTGGCTATACCTGGGCCATCTCCCTCATGGGCATCATCCGTGAGGTCTTAGGCTTAGGAACCCTCACCATAGGAAAGGTCTTCAACTTCTTCGGAGATCCTCTTACCCTCCCGATCCTTAAGAGCACAGTCTTAGATCATTATGGAAATCCTTTATACGACTATTCGATCTCCATCTTCCAGAACCCAGCCGGCGCTTTCATAGTGTTAGGCTTGATGCTTGGCATCATGGCCGCCATAACCAACCATAAGAAAGCAGTGGAGAAAGCCAAAGAGAAAGCCCTTAAACTCGAGATGGCGGCGAAGGCTGCTTTAGCAGGAGGTAACAAATAATGGAAATCATCGTTTCGTTCATCCTCGCTATCGTGAGCTACATGCTTATCGACAACGTTGTCCTTAGCCGTTTCTATGGCATCTGTTCCTTCATCGGCGTCGGCAACAAAGTCAAATCCGCTTTCTCGATGGGACTAGCGGTCACTTTTGTCATCATGATGGCAACGCTTGTTTGCTATCCTCTTTACTTCTATGTCCTTGTCCCAGCGGGAATCCCGTTCCTTGACACTTTGGTATATATCCTTGTCATCGCTTCCCTCGTTCAGATAGTAGGTCTATTCATCAAGAAGTATTCGCCTGCTCTTTACAAGAGCCTTGGCATATATCTTCCTTTGATCACCACCAACTGCGCTGTCCTTGGCGTCGTCCAAACCAACAGCGATTCCTCTCTCGACTTCCTAACATCGCTCGCTAACGGACTAGGAACATCAATCGGTTTCCTCGTCGTCATCGTCCTCTTCGCCTGCATGAGAGAGAGGATGAACGGATACAATATCCCTAAGGCCATGAAAGGAGTGCCGATCGCTCTTATCACCGCGGCTCTCATGGCACTTGCCTTCATGGGATTCCAAGGAATGGTGGGTTAGAACATGAGCACAACAGGTTATCTTATTCTCGCGATTTCCATCATCGTCGCTCTTGCTATCATCTTCGTCGTCTCTTTCGTCTTATACGTGAGGACTCCCGCCCCAAAAGGATGCGAGAAACTCAAGATAGGTCCTAAGAGCTGCGAGGACTGCGATGTCGAAGGTTGCATGATCTACAAGCAGCATCACCAAAAGGAGGAGGAATAAAACATGGACTTCTTAACCGTCTTATGGTCGTTTCTCTTATTGCTTGGCTTAGGAGCCATCCTTGGTCTTCTTTTGGCGCTTGCGGCTAAATTCTTCCACGTTGAGGAAGATCCTCGCATCAAAGAAGTGGAAGACATGCTCCCTCACTATAATTGCGGCGCCTGTGGCTATGCCGGATGCCATGATATGGCAGAGGCCCTCGTCAAAGGGGAATGCAAGAAGGTCTCATCCTGCAAAGCAGGAAAGAAAGACAAGAACTTCGATCCGATCATCGAATATCTTTCCACCCATCCTGACAAAGATGGAAAAACCAATGTCCCAACTCTCTAAACATAAACATATGAAAAAGACATGTCTCCTTATCGCGGGGATGTCTTTTTTGTTCTCCTCCTGTTCTCTAGATGTCGTCAAACTCCAAGAGTTCCAGTGCGATACCTTCTTCACATACATCGTATATGAGGATCATGGCATTGCTGCCACTCTTAAAGAGAAGGTCGATCAGTTAGAGAACATCTTCTCCCCATACAAAGAAGGAACTGAGCTCTATCGCCTTAACAAAGATCGAAGTGGTACCTTCTCCGATGAACTTGTCGAATGTCTCAAAGAAGCAATCGCAATCCAAGAAGAGACTGACGGATATTACAACCCATTCATGGGTAAGCTTTGCAAAGAATGGATGCTCTTCATCAACGAGAAGAGAGATGATCCTTTATCTGATGAAGAGATAAACACCCACCTTACTGAGATCAATTCCACAAGCGTGTCTTTCGAAGGAAACAGAATCACCCTTAATGGCGATGCCGATATCGATTTAAGCGGGATTTGCAAGGGATATATCATCGATACCCTCTATGAGATGATAAAAGATAAGACCGAATACTATCTTGTTAATGCAGGCTCATCAAGTGTCCTTCTAGGCAAGAAGATGAACAGAAAAGATGATTACTTCTATACGGTCTCTTTCCTAGGAGGGGAGTACACCCTTCTTGCTAAGGACACCACCCTTTCAACATCTGGTGTCAATGAGCAATACCGTATCCATTCTAATGGGCATATGTATTCCCATCTCATTAACCCAAAAACAGGTTCTGCTAGAGTCTATACCACCAGAGAAGCGGTCCTTCTAGGAAGAGACGGATCAAAAGGAGACGCTTTAGCGACTGCCTTCATGTTTATGAATGATGAAGATAGATTAAGCGTCGCAAACAAAGAAGACTTCAAATTCGCGATATATGATTACTCTGCTGCTTTCAAAGGTTGGAGCTATATGAGCCCAGGCCTCAATATAGAGCCTAAGAAAACGAACAAATAGACACATTTGCCTATCTTCGAATTGATGTGTGGCAAAACCCATTTAAACATCATTC
>JAEEWP010000082.1 GCA_016287465.1 Caryophanales bacterium
ATTTGCTGGACAAATTTGAAAAATAGATACGGAATTGATAAGGATATTGACTATCCTGAAGGAAGTCCGCAAGCAATCATCAAAAACCGTTTGGCCCAGGAGCTCAATGGTATTATCGGTAACGGTTATGCTGTTACCTATTACATCGCTCACCTCCTTGTTAAGAAGGCCGCCGATGATGGTTTCTTTGTTGGAAGCCGTGGTTCAGTCGGTTCTTCTTTTGCCGCCACGATGGCGGACATCACCGAGGTCAATCCTCTTGCGCCTCACTATGTGTGCCCACACTGCAAACACATCGAATGGGCGGAAGACAAACTCCTTAAGAGTGCCTATGATCTTCCTGCCAAGAAATGTCCTGAATGCGGCGAACAGATGATCACTGCGGGACAATCCATACCATTCCAGGTCTTCTTAGGATTCCATGCTGAGAAGGTTCCTGATATCGATCTTAACTTCGACGCTGATTACCAAGCTAGGGCCCACGCCTATACCCGTGAGCTTCTTTCGACGCCAGAAGAGAATAAACTCTATAAGGCTGGCAAGACAGTTGATTCTCCTCACGTTATCCGTGCTGGAACCATCTCTTGCTCAGAAGAGAAGAACGCCATCGGTTACGTCAAAGGCTATTACGAGAGGGTTCTCAGAAAACCTGTCGCTTTGAACGATAACGCATACGTTAAATACATTGCCTCCAAGTGCATCGGTGTCAAAAAGACGACTGGTCAGCACCCTGGTGGTATCGTCGTCATTCCAGCCGATATGGAAATCTTTGATTTCTCTCCATATCAGTACCCAGCCGACGATGAATCAGTAGGATGGTTAACAACCCACTACGAATTCGCGAGCATGCACGACAGCTGTCTTAAGCTCGATGAGCTCGGACACGTCGATCCTCTTGCGCTTCGTAAGATGAAAGACATGACGGGAATCGATTTCAAGACGATCCCAATGAACGATAAGAAAGTCCTTTCGCTTTTCACCACGAACAAAGCCTTAGGAATCATGCTTTCTGGCAATTCTGATACTCAGAAGTTCATCGCCGATACATACAAGACCGGTTCTATCGCTCTTCCAGAATTCGGCACGACCTTCGTCCAAGGCCTTATCAAGCAGGCAAAACCACATACATTCAACGACCTTCTCATCATCTCAGGCCTCTCCCATGGTACCGACGTTTGGAACAACAACGCTCAGGATCTCATCATGAAGAACAACCTTGAGCTCAACGATGTCATCGGATGCCGTGACGATATCATGAACTACCTCATCGATATGGGTGTTGACCATGGTCTCGCCTTCAAAATCATGGAGTATGTTCGTAAGAACAAGAACGGAAAACCTCTCAAAGACGAGTTTATCGCAGCCATGAAGGAACACAATGTTCCAGACTGGTACATCGAATCCTGCAAGAAGATCCGTTATCTCTTCCCACGTGCTCACGCGACTGCTTACGTTATGTCGGCCGTTCGTGTCGCTTGGTACAAAGTCTATAAACCAGCCGCTTTCTATGCGGTCTATTTCAGCACACGTTGCGATTCCTTTGATATCAAAGCCATGACTTCTCCAATCGATAAGATGGTGGCCACAATCAAGGAATATCAGGCTAGACGCGATAAGAAGCAGACCAACGCTACAGATGAAGAAAAACTAAAAGCCCTTTTGGCTGCTTGCGAAGCGACAGCAAGAGGTTTCAAAGTCGGCAAAGTCGACCTCATGAAGAGCCATTCCTCCGAATGGACAATAGGGGAAGACGGCAAGACAATCGTTCCTCCATTCACCGTTATTCCGAACTTCGGTTCGAAGGCCGCTGAAGCCATTGAAGAAGCAAGGAAAGAAGGGGAATTCCTTTCAATCGAAGATTTGAAAGACAGAGCCAATTTAGGTTCTTCAACGATCGATGCCCTTAGAGAATATGGCAGTCTTGAAGGCATGAATGAGTCCAATCAACTTAGTCTCTTTGATTTCAGTTTCTAAAGTGATAGATTATTAGTCGCTGTCGGGACGTAGCACAGCTTGGTAGTGCGTCTGGTTCGGGACCAGAAGGTCGTGGGTTCGAATCCCATCGTTCCGACCATTTCATTGAAAAAGAAAAAGTTCCCTTAACCGGGAACTGTTTTTTATTAATGGCCCGCCCGAGCCGACTCGAACGGCTGGCGTTTCGCTTAGGAGGCGAACCCTCTATCCATCTGAGGTACGGGCGGAGCTTCCAAAGAGCCTTTTAACTCTTAGGCGAGAAAGATTATAGAACAAACTCAGCCAGAATACTTCTCAATTTGTTTATAGAGGTGCGAGAAATAACAAAAAACCCTGTTTTTGCACAGGGTTTTTGACTTTTTTAGTCTTGTTTTGCTTTCGCTGCTTTGTATTCGTCAACCATATGCTTTAGGTCACGGTAGACTTCATATGGGTGATCGATGTTACGGAAAGCGTAGGCTGCTGTTCTGCCGTTTCTTGTATAGATGACAGGGGAAGCAGAGGAACCGAATGTTATGGTGCCTGGGTTATCGCTTCCTTTCATTAAACGATCCAAGAAGTTTACGTTGACCATAAGGCCTCCAATCATTTCGAAGTCGAGTGTGGCGTAATCGACACCGATGAATCCTCTTCTGATAAGAATCCTTTTATTCGTGTATGCATAGAAGGTTTTCTTATAGCTCATGCTTAGACCAACCCAAGTTGTAATTATGCCAAGCAACATCAGACTTCCATAAACGGTTAATGCGATGACGAACTCTTCCGGCATGCCATATTCCGCAAAACTCTCAATCGCAATGCCAAACGGAATGGCCATGAATAGAATAGGAATGAGCGCAAGCAGGGTGTAGGCCAACCCACCGAGATAGACATACCTCGTTTTGTTTGGCTTGATCACCTTGATGATTTCTTCATCTTCCTGAAGAATAGGGGCGAACAATTCTTTGTTTTCCATTTTGATGCTCCTCCTTTGAGCAAGGGTAGTATATATAATTATTCCTTAAAATTCAAGACAATTCATAAAAATTCAGTTTGCTTCAAATCGGTATCAATGAAACCTTCAAAACTAGTGCTATAATTTGTTAACATCCTTAAGGGATGAAGGAGGACAAAACATGCCTTGCACAACAATATTAGTCGGTAAGAAAGCGAGCTACGATGGCTCGACCATGATT
>JAEEWP010000083.1 GCA_016287465.1 Caryophanales bacterium
TGGAAGATGAAGCTCCAGTAATGTGTATTAGTTTTATTCATTTGTGCTAAAACCTCATTGTTAGTGGTAACTAACTTTTAGGACTATAGCACCGAGGAGTTAGTCATGGCAAACGATATTGTAAGAAAAAAGCGCTATTCAGCGATTTACCGATTAGCGCTAATGTTTTTAGTTCGAATTATTAGGCAGCACTTCTTATAGAAGGATTGTTTACTTTATTAACGAATAATGGGAATCCATCCTTCAAACAGACTGCGTAGAATGGGCGGTCCACATTGATTTCGTTAGGTATTCTGGTATCTATGGCACCAGAGCCACTGCCAGCAACGGTCACGCTTTGCCCAAAGATGCCTTTGTCGCATAATTCGAAATCCGCAGACTGATAGGCTCGGAAAGCAGGGCCAATTCGGAGAAAGTCTCTCTTTAACAGTTTGGAAAAGAGCTTCTCGTTTCCGTTCGAATTCCTTATGAAAGCCTCCCCGACATCGAATGAATAATTGCTTAGATGGAAATATGGGATATAGCCGTAAGCTTTTGCCTCGGCGACTCTATTATTCAAGGCGATTTCGTTATACGCCTCAAGAAGAGGAATCGACTCGAGCGAGACGCCTTCGTTAGGAAGGACGATCATGAGGTCGGTGGTATAAACCCTGAAAGAGAAAGCCAAGTATGTCGCACCTTCATAGTATTTGATGCCGACCGCTTTGGCTTCGGTTGCGTAAATGCCAGTTTGGACGCTGAGAACTCTACCATCATCGAGAGTGAAAGGGTTGTTTTTGGTCTCGTATGTGCCCCAGGTTAAATCCATCATCGTGAGGGCGCCATAGGTGAGCACGCCATCGCGACCCATGATATCCACATTAGGGACAGGGATGGTGAGGTCCACCGCATCCTCAAAATACTGTTGGGCTTGTTCTGCGTGCTGTCCAGGGACGGCTACGCTTGTGGCGATATAAGCATCCTCAAATTGTTTCCGCTTTTCATCATCGAAGGCGTATGTGCCGCCGACTTGCTGATGGAGGACGCCGCTCTTGAACGAACACATCTCAACCTCTTCGCCGACTTTGCCCGTAATGAAATGGCCGTTCCAGTTCTCCAAGAGGGCTTTCGTGTCGTCTTTGGCATCGACCAAGCCGTAAGCGTTCAAGTCAAAGTCATCGGAAACTGCTGCCAAGGCGGAAGCGCAAAGAATGTAGGAAGCAGGCGAAATGGTGAAGTTCTTGTTTTTAGGATCGGTCAAATAAGAAGAGAGGTGCTCAAGGGCTTTCGGGCCGGTTCTGCTGACGATTTTCTTATCCAAGATCGGAGTATAATTGGTTTTTGGGGCGCCAACAACAGTGACGCTTGGAGTGACGTTTGGATCGCCTTGGTAAGGCTGGGAAGAAGAAGCCTCAGAGGTAAGCGAGCTAAGCTCCACTGGCGGCTCATCGATGCCTCTATTAAGGGCAACAGGGATGACAATGGCACCGACCACGGAGGCAGCGAGTAAGAGCGAGCCTAAAGGAGCGGCGATCTTCGCCCAGAATGGGAAAGACCTCTGAGGTTCGGCTACAGAATATGGGTTCGGCACGATGGAGTTGAGATTCTCCATGCCGTGTTTCTTCATTCGTTTTTCGAAGTTCATAGGAGTCCTTTCTGCAGCTTCTCTTTGGCGGAGGCATAGATTCTCCTCGCGGTGGATTCGGCGATACCCGTTTCTTCCACTATTTCCGGCCAAGTATATGAGAAGACCGCTTTAAGATAGACAACGATGGTCTCCTTGTTGGTTAGGAGAGGCTCAATCAAAGTGAGGACGCCGTTGCAACGATCATCTTCTCCATACATCCTATCGATGATTTCGGATGATGGAACGTCACTCTTCTTTTTGAGGAAATTGAGGGCACTGTTCCTAGCGATCGTGGAAAGGAACGCCTTGATTTTGCTAGGATCCTTCATCTCGGAGCGATGTTCGATCGCCTTCATGAAGGACTCACTCAAAAGATCGTCGCAGTCTTCTTTCGAAGGGACGTAAGAGGCGATGATGAAATACATCAGGTTCTTGAATTCAAGATAGACCGTCTCAGTCGCCTTTTCCTCTCCTTCGAGGAAGGCCTCAGCGATTCTTCTGGAAATGCCCATTGTTGCCTTTCACCTAACGTGACAATTGAAAAACGAAAAACTGTCCAAATATTAGCAAAAATCCTTAATTGAGTTAATACCCCCTAGGGCGCACTGCACACACGCGAAAAACACCGATTGCCTTTTAAATGCGATTTTTGTAAGAATATGAATAGCTTATTTTTGCAGGGGATTTTATGAAAAAAGGGGACAAATCATTGTTAACTCTCATTCTATTGTTTCCTTTTTTGACTGCGTTCTCCCCTACTCCGCCAAGTATGCCTGTCGTTCCATCGAGGACCAAGTACGAGGATGTCGAGGCGACATCAGAGTATGTTGATACTGTAGACAATCAGCAGCAGTATAAGGTCACATTCACGAACACGGGCGACGATTACGCTATTGTGCCTGGTCATGGTGTTGGATCGCATAATCAAATCCAAGAATACGTTTATCTAAACCGCGGGATTTTTGGCAATGAAGCCGTGCCTCCTGGCGAAACAAGAACATATTCTTACTGGTCTCAGGCAAACGAACCCTGCAATCTCGAAAATTTCACGTGGTCGTTCTACAAATACGATTTGATAGCTGAAGAAGTCACCGTCTCCGATTGCTTCTTTAAGTATTACGGAGGAAACTACTACACGCTTAACGGGTCCTTAACAGGCATTGACGAATATGTTTACTATGCGATGATCGACATTACCTATGACGGAGTTCGCTACGCCTTTTATTCGGAAATCGTGAAAGCTTGGGAAAACGGAGAGAAGACACGTAAGATAGCGGGTTTCGAGGCAGAGGAAACACTGGATATGGACAAGATCGCTATCAATAAAGTTACCGTCTATCGTTCAGCGGAGCCCGAACCAAAACCTTCAATTGATTATGGAGCGATCTGGTTTGGCTTATTCGTTGTCCTCGCGCAGTTTTTTCCATTTATTCTCCTGGGAATCCTTGCCATCATAATCA
>JAEEWP010000029.1 GCA_016287465.1 Caryophanales bacterium
ACTACGTATTTGCCCATGCCTTCCATGATGTATACAAGGCCTGCACCACCGCTATCGATGACACCGGCCTCTTTGAGGACTGGGAGAAGATCTGGGGTTCTATCAAGCGAAAGCCTCATCTCACGAAGAAGATCTTCGAATAAGGTTTCGAAATCATTGATATGAGAAAGGTTGTCCATGATATAGACGGTTGACTCACGCGCAACGGTGAGAACGGTGCCTTCGACTGGATGGACGACGGCTTCGTAGGCTTTTGAGGTTCCGCTTCTAAGGGCGCTGGCGAATTGGGTAACGTTAGCGGTCTCGAGGTTGCTGAGAGCCTCGGAAATGCCCTGGAAGAACTGGCTGATGATGACACCAGAGTTGCCACGGGCACCTAAAAGCATGCCGCCAGCGAGCTTTTCCGCCACATCTCCAATGGAATCGAAATTGGCGTCTTTCATAGCATTGACGCCACCGGTGAGGGTAGCGGCAATGTTGGTTCCGGTATCGCCATCTGGGACAGGGAACACGTTGAGATCGTTGACTTTCTCATAGTGATTCTTAAGGTCGCGATAACCGTTGAGAACCATTTCTGAGAAGATTTTTCCGGTAATAGTCTTCATATTCGAATTATCTAAATGGAGGTAAAGGGTTTATTTTTCTCCGACGACGGTGACTTCTTTGCCATAGAAGTAGGCAGAGATGGTTCCAGGACCGGTAGAAGCACCGACGATAGGTCCGATCATGCCAACATAGATGTCTTTTGGTTTGGCAAGTTTAAGGATTTCCTGTTTGAGCATCTCAGCACCCTCTGGATCGACGATGTGGCCGATGTAAATGGTGCTGTTTTCGATGTCTTCGCAGCCTTCAACGGTCATCTTGGCGACTTCCTTAATGGATGGGAGACGGCCTTTGACCTTCTTGATGGCAAAGTTATGACCTTTGGCATCGCTGATAAGGATTGGTTTGACGCCGAAGAGGTTTCCGAAGAAAGCGGCGGCAGCGGTAACGCGGCCGGCGGCTTTGAGGTATCTAAGGGTTTCGCAAGAAGCGACTTGATTGAATTTGAGACGTTCTTTCTCAAGCCACTCGCCAATCTCGTCGACCGATTTTCCGGCGTTGGCAAGCTCTCTGGCTTTGATACCCATAAGACCCTGGGCATAACCAGAAACTAAAGAGTCAATACAAACGACTTTGCAGCCCTTGTATTTTGGGTTGAGTTTATCGGCAACCTGGTGGGCAACGTTGATCGAAGCGCTAAGGCCGCTGGAACAGGAGATGTAAAGGACATCCATGCCCTGATCCAAGTATTTGGTAAATTTGGTTTCGTATTCCTGAACGGTAACGGCTGAAGTGTAGATTCTTCTTCCCTCAGTCAAGACCTTATAAAGCTCTTCTGGCTGGACGCCGGCATCCCAATCAAGGGAAGCTGGGATTTCCTTGCCATCATAGCTGATATGCATGGCACAATAGTCATCAATTCCGTACTTCTCACGGAGCTCGGCGTTAAGGTCGCCGGTTGAGTCGATGAGAATGGCAATCTTATTCATTTATAAATCCTCCAAATGGTTCACTCGAATATTATCGTCTAAAGAAGGAGAAAGAAAATAGGGAAAAAGGAATGAATTTCTGAGCAGAAAATCTTTATGCGCGCGTCTTATTAAATGTAAGGAGGCAAAAAGTGCGAAAAGAATAAGGTTTTGCGTAGTTTTTTCAGCAAAAACATTGTTTTTTTCATTTACAAAATAGTAATTGTTCCTTATTTTTATTAGTGGAAAAATATTCATATTTTCTTTACAAGTTACACTAGAAAGGGGAACGGGCAAAGACTGAAAAAATTCACACGAAAAAGAAAACGCCTGTAATATTTCCAGCAAATATTTGTTTAGTAGATTATTTTCCACTAAAATATAGAAAGGGTGTTATATGTTTAAGGAAAGGCAAAAAGAGATCAGCCAACTTAAAGGCTTCCTAAGTAAAACCGGCTATGGTGCATGCCTGGTTTACGGAGACAAAAACGTCGGTAAGAGTTCGCTTGTCCATATGGCTACCAGAGGTGTTCTGGCAACCAAGGTTTACCTACATATAGACAGTGAGAATAAAGATACCATTCTCAACCATATCAGAGCTAAGTGCATTGAGGCTTTTCCTAATATAGAATTGCCTGCTACAAATAACATCTCTCAGCTCATCAAATTCATCTTCGAAAATTCCGTCAATCAAAAAATTATTTTGGTGATTGATGACCTCGCAAAACTTCTATCCGTCGGTCTTGAGATCGTTCCTTTCTTCAACAGTTTCAAAGACCGCTATTCCAACCTCAGCAACATCAAGCTCATTGGTGTCGCATCCACGCATGGCTATAAAGCCAATGAAGAGTTCTTTCAGACTTTCTTCAATGAGGTCCTCGAAGTTAGCCCACTCAATTATCTAGCAGCATCTTCTTTCTACTCCACCGCTCTTCTTGACGATAAGCTTTCCTATTACGCCGTCTTTGGCGGTTTCCCTTTATACAATGCGATGATCCAGCCTCAGAAAGGCTTTGCGAAGAACTTAAAAGACCTTCTTTTGTACATCGATTCGCCTCTGAGGCTCAAAATCGAGGGGGATTTAAACGGCTCTTTTGCCAAAAAGTACGAGGCTGACACGCTTTTATGCATTTTAGCAAAGCACAGATTTGGCCATTACGGAGAGCTCAAAGACGAATTCAAAGCCAAATCCCCTACTGGTGACTTCGACTACATCCTCAACAAATTGATTGAGATGAACGTTATCGAGAAGAAGTCTCCTCTCCATTACGAATACGACAAGAAAAAATATTTCTACCAGTTCCACGACCCTCTTTATAACTTCTTCTACTCCCACGTTTACGAGAATACGATGTCCGATATCCTCGACGAGGAAATCGACCGCACATATGAAACGGTAATCAAGAAGGAATTCGAGAAGAGTTTTCTCCCAAGAAGAATCTCCGATATCGCAATGGAGTTCCTCACCAGAGAGGCCGCCAAAGGCAAGTTCAAAGAGGAAGTCATGCACATCGCCCCATATTTCACCGATCCAAGAACCCTCGATTTCGATGGAACAATCGTCGTCGAAACCTTATCTGGGAACTTCTATGTCATGATCAATCCGACGAGACAAACTTTTGAGAACAAAAGAATAGATGCCTTTGCCCATAGCCTCTACGAAAAGCAAAAACCGTATAAAAATCTGGTGATTATCTCAAGAGGGATGTTTGCGGCTAACGTGAATCGAGTAAAATACATGACGTACCGAATGGCATCCCTCTATTCGAAAATCTAAGGAGTTAACATGAACGTAGCAGTATTCTTAGGTGCGCAGACCCCTGCGAACCCTTCATATATCGACCAAGTCGTCGAAGTGGCCAGAGTAATCGGAAAGAAAGGCCACACCCTTGTTTTTGGCGGTTCCGGAAGCGGAACGATGGCTGTTTTGGCCAAAGCCGCGAATGAGGCTGGCGTAAGAATCATCGGCGTCGTCCCGGAGATCTTCAGAGATCTCGTCGACAAGAACAACGACGTCATCGAATACGTCCCTAACATGGGCATCAGAAAAGAAAGAATGGCGGCCTTAGGTGATGTTTACGTTATCCTTCCTGGCGGATTCGGCACCCTTGAGGAAATGGCCGACGTCATCAGCTGGAAGAGAATGGGCATCGTCACCCCGAAAACCATCGTCGTGAATTACAAAGGCTTCTACGATCCAACCAGAGACCAGATCAACAGAATGATCAAGGAAGGCTATGTCAAGGAAACCGTTTGGGAAGACATCACCTTCATCGATGAGGCGCAAGACCTCGAAAGCCTTCTCTAAACCTATGATTTGCCTTTATAAAGGCATACAATATCTTTCAGGTTGCAAAAACTAAACTTGAATTACTAAACCCCATGGGTATTATTGCCTATGGAATAAGGATTCTTACTACTTATGGAAAATAAAAAAGTATTGATCATCGGCGCGGGCCCAGCTGGCCTTACCGCAGCCTATGAGTTGCTCAAAAGAAGCGACATTAAGCCAATTATCCTCGAAGCCGAAAAATTCGTCGGCGGCATTTCCCGCACAGCCGAATACAAAGGCAATCACATCGATATCGGCGGACACCGTTTCTTCACGAAAGACGAAAGAGTCAACAACCTTTGGGATGAGCTCATGCCAACCCAGGGCCAACCAAGTTACGACGACAAAATCCTTGGCACCGACAAGAAGTTCGTTGAAGGCGGACCAGACCCAGAGAAGGAAGACAACGTCATGCTTCTCCGTCACCGCGTCTCACGCATCTATTTCTTAAGAAAATTCTTCGATTACCCGATTTCCCTTAAGTTCTCAACCATCAAGAACATGGGCTTCTTCCGTACGATGAAATGCGGATTCGGCTACCTTGGCTCTTGCCTCCACAAGAGAAAAGAGACCTCTCTTGAGAACTTCTATATCAACCGTTTCGGAAAACCTCTCTATCAGCTCTTCTTCGAATCCTACACCACGAAGCTCTGGGGCGTTTCCCCAAATATGCTCAGCGCCTCCTGGGGTGCCCAGCGTGTCAAAGGCCTCTCCCTTACCAAAGCTGTCTGGAGCGCTCTCACGAAACCATTCAAGAAGAAGAACAAAGAGGTCGAAACCTCCCTTATCGAACAGTTCAAATATCCAAAGTTCGGTCCAGGCCAGTTCTACACCAAACTCGCTAGCGATGTCGTCGCCAAAGGCGGAACCATCCTTTACGAGAAGGAAGTCGTCAAAATCAATCTCGACGAGAATAACAACATAACCTCTTTGGTCGCCAAAGACGGAAAAGCCTTCAGATGCGATGCCGTCTTCTCAACCATGCCGATCAAAGACCTCATCGCTGCGATCGGTGAGGATAAGATGAGCAAAGAAGTCTACGAGACCGGAACTCAGCTCCCATACCGTGACTTCATCACCGTCGGCCTTCTCCTCGACAAACTCAAAATTCAGAACGAAACCAAGATCAAAACCCTCAACAACATCGTCCCTGACAACTGGATCTACGTTCAGGAAAGAGACGTTAAGCTTGGTCGTATCCAAATCTTCAACAACTGGTCGCCATATATGGTCGATGACCCAGAGAAACACATCTGGATCGGCCTTGAATACTTCTGCAACGAAGGCGACGAGATGTGGGAAGCCAAGGATGAGGACTTCATCGATATGGCCATCAAAGAGCTTGTCTCCATGGGCATCATCGAAAGCGAGAAGAACGTCCTTGATTCAACCCGTATCCGCGTGAAGAAAGCCTATCCTGCTTACTTCGGTGCCTACGACAACTTCCCAGTCGTTGAGAATTATCTCAATAGCATCCCGAATCTCTACTGCATCGGCAGAAACGGACAGCACCGTTACAACAACATGGACCACTCGATGCTCTGCGGCATCACCGCGGTCGATGTCTTCCTCTCCGGCAACCCAGACAAATCCTCGATCTGGAGCGTCAACACCGAAAAATCCTATCACGAGGAAGACGAGAAAAAAGAAGAGAAATAACTCTTCCTTAGACGAAATAAAAAGGAGGCAAGGTGCCTCCTTTTCTTTTATCTATAGATCAATAATTTGCGGCTTAGGTAGTTATAGACCATAACCACAAGGGTACGGACCACGAAGACGACAGGATAGATGAAGATAGCGATTCCTAATGTCTTGAAGAGGAAATCGTAGAGAAGATACTCTAAGCCAATTCCGATTCCTAAGCCAATCGCGGAAAGGACAACGAAGAAGACGATTCCTTTCGAGGTTTTGGCGAGATTGGATTTGCTGGCCTTGTAGACCATGTAGGTGGACATAAGGTAGTTGATGGTGACACCGACAAGGAATCCGCAGGTCGTGGAAACGAGGGTGACATACCAATCTGATGCGTTTCCAAAAACCCCAAAGCGGAAAGCGAAGACGGTAAGGAAATCGAAAACAGCGGCAACAAGACCAACGATACCAAAACGGAATATCTCCCAGAAAAGGTTGTTGGAGTATGTGCGGTTCTCCATGTAGAGCTTGTAGATGAAAAGATCGTAGACACCGACAACCACAGCGATAGCGCCTTGGATGAGGGCCCTAGGAAGGGTCGTGACCGGGACGAGGATTCCCATGACCACGAAAGCAAGAACGCCAAAGAGAGCGAGTATGACAAGGAGAAAGCCGTTACGGCACTTGTTGCCTAAGATTGGTTTGATTCCGCTTGGTCTAATGAAATAGAGAGCGGTCAAGGCGGCGATGTTGACGGCAAAGCCATTGATGAGGGAGATGATGAGGGTCCCCTTCTCTCTGATTAAAGGCTCGCTTGTAATATTCTCGATCTTGAATGTCTCGCCTGAATTGGCTGGCATCAAAAGGCTCACGATGACGGCGACGATGACGCCAATGGCAATCGCAGCGGCTATGAGCAAGGCTTCGATTTTGATGTTTCTTGTCGCAGCAGGAACCTCATTTACAGGGGTTTTGCTGGCAATTTCCTGATTTTTATCTTCGTTTTCCATGTTATTTTCGGTCTTTCCTCTACTAAGGAGCATGACTATTCTAAACCAAATGGCGTAGAAACCCTAAGAAATCATTTCTTGCCTTTCAAAGAAAGGTAGGTACAAGATTATTAGTGCTAAACGATTCACTCGTTTAAGGTTACCCTATGAACACTGTCATTGAACACTTTTCCAAGTTTGACGAAAGCCTTTGCTCAATCCTCAAAAAGAAATGGGCCCGTTTCGTCACATGGCCAATCGCCATCCTCATTTTGTACGCCGTATATTTCCTTTTCATCTACCAACAGGAGATGTATCAGAAAATCGGTTTTAACAGCCAGACATCCATGACGATGTTCATCGTTTTCCTCATCATCTACGAGGCCCTTGTCGCGGCCTATTTCATTTTCCTTTCTCTCTCAAAGAGACTAACAACCAGAAAGGCTATATTCCTCCTCTTCCTTTTCTCAGCGGGACTCGTCCTCCCATTCTGCATGGCCAGAACCTATAACGACGGTTCATACACCCATGACTATGGTGTCTTTGGCGAAGGCGGGCACTGGGCCATTATCTATGACATCTACGATGGTAATTTCCCAGGGGTTGATTTAACGAACCAATACTATCAGCCGAAGCTTTACCATGCTGCTGTCGCCTACTTCATGAAGTTCAATTCGTTCTTCATGCCACATTTTGCAGGTTCCGAGAACATCGTTCCTAATGTTGCCGAGAGCACTCACTTCGTTAACTTCACCTTATTCGATTACACCGCTTTCGAGACTGCTAGGATCTTCCTTGCTCTCCAAGGCATCATCACTCTTTACTTCGCCTATAAGGTCATCGTTGAGTTGAACCTCAGCAAACGCACATCGATCATCGGTGGACTCATCCTCTTCTTCACCCCTGTTTTCTGGTTTATCAGCGCATACAAGAACAACGATTCCTTATCGTTGCTGTTCTCATTCGCCGCTTTATTTGCTGCGCTTCGTTATCACAAGACCCATTCTTATTTGCCTCTTGTTTTAACCGCTGTCTGCATTGGTTTAGGCATGGAAACGAAGCTCTCCACCGTCGTTGTCGCTTTCCCAATCGCTGCTATCTTCTTAATCGACCTCATCAAGCTATTCAGAAACGATGGCAAATGGGTCAAAGCCGATAAGAGCGCGCTTATCAAATTCATCATCCAGATGGCTGTCTTTGCCGCCATCGTCTTCCCATTAGGCTTATTCTTTGAAATCTATACAAAGGTCAAATACGACAGACCAATCGCTTATGTCTGGGATCTTGTCGGAGAATATGGCACCGGTTATTTCATGTACATCGATCCTGAGATCTATAATCCTTTCGTAAGATTATTCCTTTTCCCATCACCGGACCTTTTCTGGAATATGTCGAATATCCGCGCCATGGGCGGAATCTACAATTACAATCCAGCCATGTATGAATGGGGAACCATCGACTTCAACTGCTGGACCGCATTCATCAAGACCGGATTATTCTCTGAGGTTGGCTTAGGTGCCACGCAGCAAACATTTGGCGATTATCAATCCCTCTTCCTCATGGTTACCGGAATCGCTTACGCTTTGGCTATCCTCACTGGCATCCTCTTTGTTATCGGTAGCATTATCCTTATCGTCAGCAAGATCATTGACCTAGTCAAAGGCAATGGAGATTTGGAGAAAGATTTCGTCTTCTATTTCTTGGCCGTCGTCTTCCTTAGCTCCGCTATCTCATACATGGCCTTCTGCATGCGCTACCCAGTCGGATGCACGATGAACGCCAGATACGCGATGCTTCTATATCTCCCGATCGGACTTACTGTCGGAGCCCTCTTTGATTTCTTCGCCAAGAGAGCGGAGAAAAAGAAAAAAGAAGCCAGTGTTCCAACCGGCTTCTGGAGCAAGAAGAATTAACCGACTATTTGCCAGCCATCGAATGGGTTCATTCCTAAGTTGATGGCGAGGAACATACCTAAGAAAGCAAGCACTAGAGACACGATCATAAGAGGTGTCCTGGTGCTCTTTTCTTTTGCCAAGGTGGAATAAGAAGAATAGAAGATGGATAACACCCAGATTCCGGCAAGAGGCCAGAAGTAAAGGATGTAGCGCATGCAGACGCCACCAAGACAGTACATGAGCCAGCAAAGGATGAAGAGAAGGAACGGAGGCAAGATGAGATAGATCCACTCATCGATTCTCTTATGAACCCCCAAAGAGACAGGAAGCAGCAAAGCAAGGAAGAAGAATGGATTGTTGAGAAGGCCGACGGAACGGTCGATATAAACATGAGTCTCAGTGCTATGGAAAGAACGGTCGATATAATAGCCAAGGTGGACCTGCTCAGGGATGATAAACGGGAACTTTTCAAAGTTGAAAAAGCCTGCAAATCCCGCTTCTTTTATTTCGTTAGAGAAGGTAGGCTGCTGCCAGAAATAATGGTAGAAGGCATTAAAGAAACCTTCTCCGTTAAGGGTGTTTGTCCTAGCGTCATTAATAGTGAGCTGATAGCTGGAACCGAATTCGGTGAAGCTGCCGAAACGGAGGTAGTTATAACTTGCTAAAGCGACACCTCCAACGAGAAGAATCGCAGCGAAAGGAATGAGAGGGAAAAGGTCTCTCTTCTGACCTTTGGTGAGTTCTGTCCTTCCTTCGAGGATGTATCTCACGAGGAACGGGACAATAAGGATGGCAAGGATACCGACCTCTGGTCTTGAGCCCATGATGAGAACATAGAACAGAGCGGATAATCCCCAGTAGAGATGCTGTTTGAATTTCTCACGTTTGAGACCCTCGAAGAAATAAGTGAGGAAGAGGGTCATTCCCACTGCCGCATAGGCGAAAGGAATGCGGTACTTCCAGTCCGTCCATCTGAAGTTGAGGAAGTTATAGCCTAAGGTTGAAACGAAAACGAGGAAGCTGAAGGTATAGAAGAACCAGCTTGGGAGATTTGCTGCATATTTCTCTTTAAGAACGAGCGAGAGTCTGAATATGCCATAGGCATAAAGGATAGTCGCAAGGGTAAGGCAGAAGAGTCCATTAGGAACAAGAGCGAATCCCGAAAGGAGATAGAACGGATACATCACGAAGAAGATCGGGGCGACGCCGTAGTAGGAATAGTAATGGCCTTCGTAATAGACGGTATCCCAAAGATAACCGATGCCCGTTCTTTGATATGGGTCATATGGGTTCTGGAGGGCCGCAAGCGCTGGATCAGGCTCGGTCACGAGATGGAGTTGCCCATGCATGAAAGCGTCGAATTGGTTGTAATAGAGATATGGGTTATCCTCGAGATACTTAAGGCCATCCTCAAACGGATAGGCATCGAAGAAGTTCGCCGGATGTGCTGCGGTGAAGAACAAAAAGATGATGAAGAACGTGACAAAGGCCACTCTGATGATCGAGAGGTCTTTGTGTTCCGCATAGGATTTGCTGAAGTTTCCAACCAAATAGGCAAGGAGAATGAATGCCCCTAACCTCATTCCGGAAAGAAGATAGATGGACCAGCTCTGGAAGAGAGTGATCTCGAAGACGAATCCAAGAAGAGCAATCGCGGCTTTGGCGATTGGGGCAACGGATTCTCTGTTGAGTTTTTTCCAATTGAGCCTGATGAGAGGGGTTATCTCTCTAGCAAGCAAGGAGATGAACAAATAACCGATGAAGATGTTCCAAGGAACGAGGCTGGTTGAGCCAAGGCCGACAAGACCGGCGATAAGAGAAAGCAGAGCGCCTAATCCAAAGTTCCAAAGTTCTTCCTGAACAAGCGGGTTCTTTAAAGTGACTTGCTCCTCTCTTCTCTTAAGAAACCTGACGGCGAAAATGATTCCGTCAAGGAATAAGGGCGCGACAAAAGCGAAGACGAATAAAATCCACTGCATGGTTTATAGATTCCTCCAGAAAGGAACTGATTTCCTAAGATCTTCCTTTGATTTGACCTCAAGAAGGACGTAGGCATTGTTCTTTTCGGCCATCATTTTGAATTCCCTGAGTTTCTCCCCTAGGGTTCCTTCACCAAGGGCGAGATGGTTTCGTTTTCCATCGGAATCATGGATATGGAATTCATCGAATTTGAGCGGAAGCCTCTTTGATAACTCGTATAGCCAATCTCCCATCACGGCATCATGCCCGATGTCGAAATTGAAATGGAAGCCAGCGTTCATCTCGTCGCGGTAGACATCTTTGAGGAAGGTGGCGCCTGGACAGGTATCGGTGTTCTCAATGACGAGCTTGATACCTCTCTTCTCACAGATCTCTTTGGCTTTCGTGTAAGCAGGGATAAGCCTCTTGATGTAAGAGTCATATTCCTTCTCATAGACGTAGTTCCTCTTGCCTGAGATGGTGACGAGAGGTCCCCCATTGTTATGGAAGTTCATCATCCTCACGTAACCTTCTCCGAAAGAGGCATATCTCTCTAAGAGTTTGAGGTAGCCTTCCACTACTTCGGGATACGAGCCTAAATCCGCTTCGTCATAGAAATGAAGCGTGATTTGCAGGGGATATTTCTTTAATAGCTCAGGAATAGTGCCTTCTTCCATCTCTTTGCGGCAATAGGAAAAATTGAGGTTAAGCTCAACGAAGTCGAGCCCAAGTTCCGTTGCGAGTTTGAGATTCTCCTCAATGGTCTCGTACTCAAAGAGGATCGGCATTCCTAGTTTCATTTTTATGCGATTACCCTCACACGAAGAACGCCTGGGACATCTAAGAGTTCCTTCATGTCGACTTCCTTGTCGGCGTCGATGATGGTGTAGGCGTATTCGTTCCTTGATTTATTGACGAGGGAGGCGATGTTGCCTCCGTCTCTGGAGATGATGGTCGTGAAGTTGTTGATCATGCCAGGGATGTTCCTATGGTTGATGCAGATTCTGACCCCTTGGCCTTTCTTGCCAGCGTCAGCGGCAGGATAGTTAACCGAGTTAGAGATGTTTCCGTTCTCAAGGTAGTCCTTGAGTTCGCTGATGGCCATGAGGGCGCAGTTGTCCTCCGCCTCTTCGGTTGAGGCACCTAAGTGAGGGAAGCACATAGTGTTAGGCATCTTGACGACGTTCGGGTTAGCGAAGTCGGTGACATATTTCTTGATCTTGCCTTCTTCGAGGGCTTTCTCAAGAGCCGCTTCGTCAATGATGCCATCACGGGAAAGATTAAGGATGGTCGCGCCGTCTTTCATTTTGTTGATGAGCTCTTCGCCAATGAGGTCTTTGGTCGAATCGGTGAGCGGAATATGGACGGTAAGGAAATCAACGTCTTTGACCGCCTCTTCTAGAGAAGAGACATAGGTGACTCTCTTATTGAGAAGCATGGCGTTATGGATTGAGAGATATGGGTCGTATCCGATGACCTGCATGCCTAAATCAACGCAGGCATTGGCAACGAGGACGCCGATAGCGCCAAGGCCAAGAACGGCAATACTCTTATGGAAAACTTCGTTTCCGGCAAACTGGGATTTGGCTTTCTCAGCGGATTTGGCGATATTCTCATCCCCTGCATTCTCTTTGACCCAAAGGTTGCCGCCGATGATGTCACGGCTAGCAAGCAAGAGGGAAGCGATGACGAGTTCTTTGACGGCATTGGCATTCGCACCTGGGGTATTGAAGACCACCACGCCTTTCTCAGCGTAGTCTTGTAATGGGATGTTGTTGACTCCAGCGCCGGCTCTAGCAACGGCAAGGATGTTCTCTGGGAGAGCCATATCATGCATCTTGGAGCTTCTGACGAGAATCGAATCAGCATCGTTAAGCGATTCGACGGTCTTGTCGCCATCCTTAAGAGTCGCTAAAGCGACTTTCGAGATCTTGTCTAAGCAATAGGCTTTCATTTAAGATGCTCCTTTTCGAATTCCTTCATGAACTCGACGAGGGTTTTGACGCCTTCGAAGGTCATGGCGTTATAGATCGAGGCTCTCATTCCACCGACGGCTCTGTGTCCCTTGATGGAGATGATGCCGTGTTTCTTGGCTTCTTCGCAGAAGAGAGCGTCTAACTCAGGATCGTTTGTCTTGAAGGTGACGTTCATGATTGAGCGGCTATTTTTATCCGCAACGGTGATGTATTTCGAATGGTCGAGGTAATCGTAGAGATAGTTGGCTTTCTCTTCGTTCCTCTTCTTTATCTCTTCTAAGCCGCCCTGCTTCTTAAGCCATTTGAAGACTTTGCCGCACATATAGATGCCGAAGCAGTTTGGGGTGTTGTATAAGCTATTCGCATCAGTCTGGGTTTTCCACTTGAGCATGGTTGGGGTGACGATATCGAGATCTTCGCGGATAAGGTCTTCGCGGATGATGACAATAGCGAGACCTGCTGGGCCAACGTTCTTCTGAACGCCTGCATAGATAACGCCGTATTTGCTGACGTCGCATGGCTCGCTTAAGAAGCAAGAAGACTGATCGGCGACGAGAGGTTTTCCCTTTGTGTCAGGAAGCTTATGGAACTTCGTGCCATAGACGGTGTTGTTCTCGCAGATATGGACATAGTCGGCATCTTCCCTGATTGGGAGGTTGTCGAGGTTAGGAATATGGGTGAAGTTATCGTCCTTTGAGGAAGCGATGACTTGGCAATCGCCAAAGAGACAGCCTTCTTTGTAGGCTTTCGTGGAGAAAAGGCCAGTGAGGATATAGTCCGCTTTCTTGTTCTTCATGAGGTTCATCGGAACGGCAGCGAACTGGGTTGAAGCGCCACCCTGGCAGAATATGACCTTATAGTTCTCTGGGATCTTAAGAAGATCGCGGAGATCGGAGATGGCTTCATCTAGGACTTTCTCAAAAGGCTTTGTGCGATGAGACATCTCCATGATGGACATGCCAGTCCCCTCAAAGTCGAGAAGCTCCTCTTGGACCTCTTTGAGGACGTCAAGAGGGAGGGTCGCAGGACCTGCTGAGAAGTTAAACACTCGCTTCATAAATATCTCCCGTAACGTAAACGAAAAATGCTACCTATGATTTTATCATAAGCCTTTCTTCAAAAGTCACTCTTCTTTTTCGGAATCCTAAGCAAAACTTGATTGAAAATCAAAAAAGCCGAAGCAAAAGCCTCGGCTAGTTTGTTTTTTTGTAATGTCCTAAGACTTACTTGTACATTAACCAGATCTCAGTGATGTTGAGATTGTAGGACTCTAAACGGGTGTAGGTGAGCTTGAAGTCGCCAGCGGCGATGGAAGCCACGGTGCCCATCTCGCAGAGGCAGAAGGAGCTGTTGCCGTTCTCGCCAGCAGTCATGCCCATTTCTTCATAGGTCTTGGTGTTGGTGATGGTGAGATCAGTATCGTTGATCTTAACTCCGACGTTGGCGCTGCCATCTCCAGCCTTGGTGGAGAAGAAGCCTCTCTGATCGTTGTTGTTGCTGCCGTCTTTCCAGTAGTCAACCCAGCCATAGACACCGACGGTGACGTTGGTTAAGGCCTGTGGCATGGTGAATTCGTATTCGGCGTATTCATTGTTGTTTTTGAATTTAAGGGTGGTGTTGTTGGTATCCTTGTTGGTTCCCTCGAGCTTGGTCCAGTTCAAAGCGTCGATGATGATGGCTTTGGTGTGGCAGACGGAACACTCATTGGTCCAGTAACCGGTCTTGCCTTCGGCAGTGACCTTCTCGCTCTTGGTTCCCCAGGTATGTGGGGTCTTGGCGATAATGGTCTCTTTGTTGCTCATGCTGCTGTTGATGCAGACATCGACATCCTTACCTTCGTGTTCGCAGTTAGCGTCAACGTGCTGGGAGGCGTCTCTTGACCAGATGGCAGAGAACTTGCTGGAGCTGGTCTTGGCGGCGGAGGACTTGGAGGTGGCGGTCGAGGTTCCGGCGGCTGGGGACTGATCGGCCTCTGGTCCACCACAGCTGGCAAGCATCATGCTGCCAAGCATCGCGGAGGCCAAAAGAATTTTTGAAACTTTCATGTTTAACCTTTCTCGAAGCTATTGCTTCATAAAAAAACACATAAATCGAGATTTCTGACGAATATTCGGCTTATATGTATGGATTTATTGTAAATCAATATTACCCCATTTCAAGGAAATGCCTGTTACCAAGTCCCGAAATTTATGTGTTTTTCGTCCAAAAGTAATCTTTAAAACTCAAAATAGCCTCTTTTTGTTTGGAGGGAAATTAAGGTAAAATAAATTTACATTCAGAAAGGTTTGAATATATGCAAGTCAGCATCAGGAACAAATGGATTTCTTTGCGCGGTGGCTCAACCGTCAAAGATATGAACGAGAAGGACGTTCTTTACGTCAAAGGCAAATTCTTCACCTTCACGAGAAAGAAATTCGTTCAGGATATGAGCGGAAATCTCCTCTACACTGTCAGAAACAAATTCTGGACGTTCTTCGTGAGAAAAGCCCTTGTCTATGACAAGGATGGCAACCAGGTCGCCTTCATGAAGAAGAAATTCTGGTCCTTCCATGACCACTACTTCATCGAGACCAAACTCGGTCAGATGGAGATCAGAGGCAACATCCTCTGCTTCGACTACCATATCTCCCTCAAGGGCAAGGAAATCGGGCACGTTTCCAGAAAGATCTCTTTAAGAGATTCCTTCGTCCTTGACCTTAATGACGAATACAAGCAAGAGCTTCCGTTCTTTGTCGCTCTCGTCATCGCGATCGACAACATCACCGATCAGAGAAGAGACGACAACTCAAGCAACAATTAAGTTTAAGCAAAAGAAAAACCGGGTTCGCCCCGGTTTTTTTGTTATGCGGTTTTATTGCTTCAACATTTCTATGAGACCACTGAGGTCACCGATTATGTGAGCGTGTTCTTTGGCAAATGCATTTGGCGGGATCAAGTCCACTGCCATGACTGGGACGAAGCAACCTCTCACCGCCGCTTCGATGCCATTGATCGAGTCTTCGACGACAATGGAGTTTGAAGGATCTTGACCAAGCTTCTTCGCGGCTTCTAGGAACATATAGGGATCAGGCTTTGATCTGCCTAATGCGTCTTCTGCATAGATTGTGGCGTCAAAAATCCCTGCAATTTCCATCTCTTTCAATTTGAAGAGCATTTCTGCCCTCGCTTTATGGGAGGAAGTTGCTAGAGCGATCTTGATTCCTTTTGACTTAAGGAATTCAATCGCCTCTTTGAAGAAAGGCTTTATCTTGAAATCGCCCACCCTGATATCGTGGTTGACGCTTTCGAGCATGAAGTCACGGTATGCATCCACATCAAGGTTTGGACGATGGACCCTAAGCTCATCGCGGACAAGCTTCTCATTCTTGCCGCACATCCCCTGACGATACTCTTCGCTGATGTCGACTCCGAATTTCTTGTTAGCCGCCAAAAAAGCCTTTTTCCAAAGGCTTTCGGTATCGAAGATGACGCCATCCATATCAAAGATGACGGCGGTTATCTTTTTGGCTTCTCCAATCATTAGATGTTGGCTTCGCTAAGAGCGGAGAGGAAACCAGTGTAGCACGGTTTCTTCTCGTATTCGCTTGTGAAGAGAAGAGGATACTGGTTGCGTTTCCAGGATTGATCATCGGTGACGCCCCAAAGGATGACGGCGTTGATGTCGGTTTGCTCGGAAGCGTTATTCTCAAGGACCTTCTTCATGAGGGTCTTGTAGGCTTTGCTCTGGTTGTCGTATTCGCTTTGACTCGTGCCGTTGATGGTGATGTCGATCTCAGTGAGTTGGCACTTTAAGCCTTTCTGCTTGATGAGTTTGGCATCGTTGATGATGTTATCCATGTTGGCGTTCGAATCAAGGTGGGTCTGTAGACCTACTCCGTCGATAAGACCTTCGGTGATGGCATCAGCAAGGAAGCCATTGAGGGCCCAGTTGCACCAAGTTGGCTGATAGTCGAAGGCGAAGTCGTTGTAATAGAGTTCCTGCCATTCGGCTTTGTATTTGGAGGCGTATTTGAAAGCGTAGTAGACATAATCTTCACCAACGGTTGAATAC
>JAEEWP010000084.1 GCA_016287465.1 Caryophanales bacterium
GTGATTTTCTCGTTTATCTTGAGACATGCGCCTTCGGCTTCAGGGAAGGATTGGATGACGCCATGGTCGGTAATGGCCACCGCTTTCATGCCCATGTGGTGAGCGAGCTTAACGTAGTCGCTTGCATCAGCAAGGCCATCCATCGCGCTCATCTTCGTGTGGGCGTGAAGCTCAACGCGCTTCTCTTCGCACGGATCATCACGGAGAGGTTTTGGAGGAAGAACGTCAAAGGAATGGAGATAGAGTTGGTAAAGGCCTTCGTTTGGGCCTGGCCTGTCTTCGATTTTGATGGCGCCTCTTACTCTTAAGTGAGCGCCGTTAGAGATTGAACCAAGGACGGCTGGAGAGAGAACTTCTTTGTCCTCAACACCCCTCACGTTGATTGCGCTTGTCTCGTCGCCTAGGCCAAATGTGGCCATCGCGAGGCCTCTTTTGGTTGTACGGATTTCATAACCGAAAACATATCCGGTGATTTCGAAATTGCCACCAACGTTATCGTAAATCTCTTTTATGGTTTCGAGTCTATAGTAATTGCCTTTGGAATGGATGTTATGGGAGAGTTGCTCCATGATCTTTTCGTCTTTTTTGTATTGGGCAAAAGCGATTTTAAGCTCTTCCTCATGGCGGGCTTCGTCTTCTGCTATCAAATCATATTCATCGACGTTTTTCTCATTATCTTCAGCAAAACCCTCTTCGTTTTCTTCTAAAGGTTCCTCATCAACGTCATCTTCAGGAACTTCTTCGACAGGTTTTGGTTCTTCTATTTTTGGTTCTGGTTTCTCTTGTTCAAGGCCATCGACACATTCGATCTTAATGCCATAAGAAAGGAATTTGAGAAGGGCGTTAAAGTCTTTCACGGCCTTTGAAATCTCTTCATCGTTTTTGGTTAGATAACGGCCATTCTCATATTTCACGAAAACCTCAGAAACGATTCTGCATTTCTCAAAACAGAAGTCGGAAAAGAGTTGGGATACATCTTCTTCCTTTGGTTCTTCAGCGTACACAAAACGGATATCGATTCCATAGGTAGCAGTCTGAAGGGCATCTAAGAATTCATTCAAAAGAGCATAATCCCATGGAGTCTCTTTTCTGATCGTCATCTGGACGGTGCCTTTGCGGTTAGGATCGTTTCTGACGAATTCGAAATCCATCCCGAAGCGGCTGACGTCTTCGAGGCCTAATGACTCAAGGAATCTAATGATTTTCGGTTGGTTCTTGTCCATCTTAGAAAAGCCTCACGATATCGCGGAAAATAATGAAGAAAGAGAATCCGAAAAGAAGGATGATGCCGACAAGAGATATGGCATTCTTGACCTTCTCAGGAATCTTTTTATGGAATGCGGTCTCAACTAAAACAACCAAAAGCTGATAACCATCAAGACCAGGGAATGGCAAGAGATTGAATATAGCCAAATTGAGAGCGAGGAATCCGCCATAGAAGAAGAATGTCTGAATCCAGCCAATTTCGTTAGAGATGCTCATCACCTGACCACCTGCCGCGACAATTGAACCGACGTTTTCAAGATTCCCGCTGAAGAGATACTTAAGACCTTCGCCAATCGCGGTGAAAAGCGATTTGAATTGCGAGCAGCCATTGGCAAGCCTTTGGCCGAAAGGAGCCCAATACTGATGGCAATGGACTTTGATCGAAGCGCTATCGGATTTGAGAGCGCCATTTTCATCTACGATGATGGTGACTTGTTTTGAATCATCTTTGGTCGCCAAGAACTCTTTGACGGTTGGGCCCATCTCAGCATTAGAAGCGGCGATGAAGGTTGGACTCATAACGATGGTGTCCCCTGCTTTTGGCGTATATGCGCCTAAAGCGATATCTGGTTTGGCATCAAGATGAAGCTCTTTTTGAATCGCATCGGCAAAGTAACCTGCTTTAGGCTTATAGAACTTAGTGTTTGTGAAAACGTCGTTATCGTTAATAACGCTAGTGAGATTAAAGACGGCGACATAAGTTTCTTCGCCTTCGCCATTGATGATCTTTGTATCACAATCGATTATGAATCCGACTTGATTGTTGTTGTCGTCATAGGCGATTTCTGGAGCATAAAGACGATCGAAAGCGTATTCGATGATTTCCCCATCGATTTCGCCAGTAGTCCAGAAACAGTAGGCTCTAGCAGTTGGCTCGCCTTCCGCCACAACGGCGTTCGCATTGAATCCGGTGTCGAAGCTCGAACAGGTGTAATAATTCGGGAAGCAAGTCGTATAGACGAAAGAGAAAAGCAAAGCGGTTAAGAGGTTGACGCTGATGCCCGCAATAAAGACAAGGCATCTCTTCCACCACTTGATTCCTTCGATTGAGCGTTCTCTTGGGATGGTTTGCCCTTCTGGAAGCTCAAGCCCTTCTCCATACATGGAGACATATCCGCCAAGAGGGATGGCGCGAATCGCAAAGGTGGTTTCTCCGCCTTTTTTCTTGTGTTTGAAAATGGCAGGACCAATGCCGATCGAGTATTCAAGGCAATAGACGTTATAGGCTTTCGCCACTGCCAAATGCCCGAGCTCATGAGTCGAGATAAGGATTCCAAGCATGACAATCATGACGATTATGGTCGTAAAAATCTGCATGCCTAGTTGACTCCTTTCTCAAATGTGGCGCGAACATACTGTCGTACCTCTTTATCTATCCTCACCAATGTGGTGAGAGTTGGATTCATTATATTAGTAAAATGACTCAAGGTCATTTCGTTTACTTTGACAATGTCCGAGAAACGGATTTTTCCTTCGAGAAAAAGGGCAATGGCAACTTCATTGGCGGCATTGATGACCGCGGTTGCCGTTCCTCCCATTTTTAGAGCTTTGATGCAAAGAGGAACCGCCGGATATCTTTCAGGGTTGAACTTATGAAAATGGAATGGGCCGAAGTCTTCGAGTTTTTTAACTTTGAACACCTCGAAAGGAGCCTTTCCTTCGTATAATGCGTACGCGATAGGGCC
>JAEEWP010000030.1 GCA_016287465.1 Caryophanales bacterium
GATGACGAGCCAATTGACGTGGACATCTAAGATGTCAGAGGCAGGAACCAAGGTCAAAATCGTCCAATCCCAATTCTCGGTTTTGGAGATTTGGGAATAGGAGATGTAACACTCCTCCTTATAGGAGTTCTTCATCGTGAGGTGGCCGCTATTATGCGTGATCTCATTCTTTATTTCTGCCAGTTTGGCGTCTGAAGAAGGGTTGTATGATCCGTAGAATCCGAAGAAGCTCGCGCCCGTAAAGGAGTTGCCGGCAACGATATAGGAACCTTCTCCGTCGATAATCGCGACTTCTAAGTGGTCGAAGGAGCCAGAAGGGAAGGTCCAGCGAGTTTTGAAATTATTAAGCAAAACGACACGGAGGAGATAAGCGTCAACTTGTTTAGACGCGTCCTCAGGATCGACAAGTTTGATGCCGGTGTAGAAAGCTAAAGAACGGCTTCCATTGATTGGGTTCACGTAGGAAGGGGTGATGTTCATTCCTTCTTGGTAGGAGGAGAAGAGGTTGCCCAAAGAGGAATAGTCGACTGTGTATGTCCCTGGCTGGTCTACCTTCTCACGTGTGGAATAACCTTTGAGATCGCTCTTATAGATAACGTGGCCCATGATGGTTGAATCGACGATGGATCCACGTACGAAATCGACGGCGTCGTCCATGGTTTGCACATTGTTATTGAGGTGCTGAGCCCATGAACGGCAAAGATGGCTCTCGCCAGTTAAGTAGTTGTTTGTGGTGTTCGCTAAAGCGGTGTTCGTGTCGTTGAAAAGATCGAGGTTGCTTTCCCTGATGCGTTCGTTGGACAAATGGATGTATTGCCACTCGGTGATGAGAAGTCCCAATACGAAAAGAACGTTAATCAAAATGATTGCGATATTCGCGAACTTCCTTTTGGACGGCTTATTCATCTAACTTATTTTACATTTTCTTTAGAGAAGAAGAAAACCGATATACTATTAAATTAAGGAACAGGCAGGATATTTCCATGAAGAAAACGAACCGTGTTTTCGCGTTATTGGGTCTCTCTTTTCTTGCGCTTAACGCTTGCGGACAGAACCAAAACGGCGACTTTACCCCCAAACTCGATACTGAGACCGCGTGCCACCTAACAGTCAGAGGCCACTATGAGAACTTTGAAGCTTTGACGGCCGAGTTCCACAATTTCAACGAGTACTATCCGAACGTTGAGCTGAGCTACGAGTACGACAAAGACCACAAGAAGAACATCTCCCTCTCTCTTAAGGGAGACACCCCACCGGATATCTTCTTTACCTACTCAACCATCGACTTCTCAGCGATCGACGAATACACAGAAGATTTGTCCGACAAGTCGCTCGGCTTTGATCTTTCGTGCATCCGCGACGACCTTCTTTACCGTGATTCGAACAACAAGGTCCCATATCTTCCTGTCTACACGACTTCCTATGGAATGTTAATCAACGAGAACCTCTTCAAGGCGAACAACGTCAAGATTCCAGAGACATATAACGAACTCATTTCTGCGTGCGACGCTTTCAAGAAAGCAAGCCCAAAGATCTATCCGATGCTTGGCCACGAAAGCATGGTCATGTACCCTCTCTATTTCCCGCATTTCTGTGCTTCTTTGGTCAATAACAAAACAGCGGTGGATGAGCTCAATTCCTTGGCACCTTCCGCCGGTGAGCACATGCGTGCCAGCTTAGAGCTTGCCCACGACTTTATGAGCAGGGGCTTCGTCGATCTTGAGGAATGCACGACAAACATCGCTGACGATTACGACAAGACAATCAAACGCTTCTATAACGGCGACGTTGCCATGATGCTCGCCAAAGGCGGAACCGTCTCAGGCACCGAAAAGAGAGAAAGCCAATCTGAGGCCTTCACCAACAACCCATTCAAATATAGCTTCCACCCAGTCCCATCGACCGATAAAGGCGGATACTTCTATAACACCGTCGATCTTTGCTTCTCAGTTAATAAGAAGAGCCAGAACTTAGCCATGGCCAATGAGTTCATGAGATTCGTTATTTCATCTTCTTGTCTCAACCGCATGGCTAAAGCCAAGCGAATGATCACCCCATGCAAAGACATGACATTCGACGAGGTTTACTCCGCATTCGGCAAGATCGATGCAAGTCGCATCATCAATCCGTCTCATATTGGTTTGCTTGATGCTGCTGATAAGCAGGTCAGGAAAGCCGGCATCGCCGTCTGCCAAAAAGGCATGAGCGTGGATGAGGCCGTAAGGACCTTCGGCTCATTCGAATAGAGTTAACAAAAAAGAAAGGGCTCACTTGAGCCCTTTTTCTTATTCTTTTCTCTGCGCCGAAATGATGAGCGAACTTGCTATAAGGATTAATGGAAGCATAAGCGTCAAATTAGGGAAGTAAGAGACGAGCGCTTCGCCCTCAAGGTGTTTATAGACGAAGTAGTAGAAGCAGTAGCAGCCTATAGCAGAAGCGGCGAACAAGAGGATGATCACGAGGTATTTGAGGGCGGCTTTACCGCTCTTGGCCTTCTCCTCGCCAAAGATTGCGTCATAGGTTGATATGGCAAGGCGGCCCATATTTGCGGTCATCATTGTCGCGGTGTATGGCACTTCGTCAAATGAGGCAAAGCTCTTGGTCAAGAAGCCGCCGATGATGGCGATAAGGCCGTTAGAGATGATGTTTGGCCAGGCGAATTTGTCTGGGTTCTTGGTCTCCGGGTCGAAAATGGTTGGGATAGCCATGACAACAAGAAGAAGTCCGACGATGACCGAAAGTTCGATAACGTGGTATTTCTTTTCGTTGTTTTTGGCGATTTTGTCTTCAATGAGTCTGGCAAGGAAAACGCCGACAGTGAAGAGAATGACAACTGGGATGTAGGTTAGAAGTTTGATTGGGGTTCCTTCAACGATACCGGCAACGCCATAAACGAGGTTGCCAGTCATCATCATTCCCCAGAAACCACGGTAATAAAGGGAATAGGCTTCGAGGAATCCGCCAGCGCATGTCAAAAGGAGAGCGATTATGAAGCCGACCTTTGAATGTTTAGCGATGCTTTTCTCTTCTTCGTTTTTCACGTGGCAAGTATATAACAGAGGCCCATTCACTCCAATTACTTTTTTACAAAAAAAGAAAGTATTTACCTTGAACAAAAGAGGCAATGAATGACATTATATTTTTGAAGACGTTTTATTTTAATAAAAGATGTCCCGTTAACCAGAAGGGGGGTTAATTATGGAATTCTTGAAATTAGCGGAGCAAAGATACTCCGAACGCGCCTTCGATAAAGCGCATCCTATCGAGGAAGAAAAGCTTTCGAAGATCCTTGAGGCAGGAAGACTCGCTCCAACCGCGTGCAACCTCCAGCCACAGAAGGTTTACGTCCTCAAGACCGAGGACTCTTTATGGAAAGCGGCCAAGCTCACTCATACTTATGACGCTCCAATCGTTCTTCTTGTCTGCTATGACTTGAATACCGTTTGGAAGAATGCTCGCGAGGAAGGTTACAACGCAGGCGAGCAAGACGCCTCCATCGTCGCAACTTCGATGATGTTTGAAGCGGAAGACCTTGGAATTCATAGCGTTTGGCTTAGGGGTTTCAATTCGAAACTCGTCTCTGAAGCCTTTGAGCTTCCTGAAAACATTAAGCCAGTTATGATGCTCGCTATCGGCTATCCAACCAAAACTTCAGAACCGTCTCCAAGGCACTCTGATAGAAAACCTTTAACCGACACAGTAGAGGAGAGGTAAAGCAATATTCTTTATTCTTTTGAATAAATGAGGCAAAATAGCACCATGCTATATTTAGGAATTGATATCGGTGGAACGTCCATTAAGTGTGCGTTCGTTAACGAAGAAGGAACAATAAGCCACCCATTTACGATGAAATTCATCAAGGGAGCCAAGCAAGAGGAAACCCTCATCAAGCTCGGCGAACTTATCCGAGGCAACGTGAAAGCCGTTCAGGCCGAAGGCTATGAAGTCGGCGGAATCGGAATTGGCTGCCCAGGCTCAATCAATAGCAGAAGCGGTATCTGCTGCTTCTCTGGAAACCTTGGCTGGAACAACGCTCCAGTCGCTGAGATGATCAGACAATCGACTGGTCTTCCAACCAAAGTCACCAACGACGCGAATGCCGCCATGCTTGGCGAAGCCAAATTTGGTGTTGGCAAACAGTATAACAACCTTGTTCTCCTTACCCTTGGAACCGGTGTCGGCGGTGGACTTTTCCTTGATGGAAAACTCTACGAAGGCAATGAAGGCAAAGGAACCGAATTAGGCCATATGGTCATCGAAAGAGGCGGACGTCAGTGTACCTGCGGACTCAAAGGATGCCTTGAGGCATACGCTTCGGTCACCGCTTTGATTAGCGACACCAAGAAAGCCATGAAGAAAGACAAAGATTCCAAGATGTGGGACTTCGTCAAAGGCGACATCAAGAAAGTTGATGGCCGCACTTCCTTCGAATGCGCCAAAAAAGGCGACAAAACCGCTTTGAAAGTCGTTGACGATTATGAGGAATATCTCACGCTCGGCATCATCAACTTCTGCAACATCTTCCGCCCAGAGGCAGTCATCCTCAGCGGCGGCCTTTCCAACCAACGCAAATACTTAACCGACGCGGTCGAGAAGAAACTCGCCGCCAAGGATTATGGCTTCAAGAGAACTCCAGAAGTTAAGGTTCTCGTCTCCGCTTTGGGCAGCGATGCCGGCGTCGTCGGCGCAGCCGCTTTATTCATCGCTTAAAAAAATAGGCAGAACCATTTGGTTCTAGATATAGTAAAATTGACTCATAAAGGAGGTACTTTTAATGTACAGCGAGGAAACAAAGCCCTCGAACCTTGCGAAATTACTGAATAATTTCGACAAAGTGTTCATGGACACCTGTTCCTTGATGGAAGACTCGTTCCCCCAATTCATGGACTGCTTAGTCAAATCCCATGAATATTGGAAAGACGGTTTGAAAGTTATTGTTCTTGGAGAATGCATGGAAGAACTCAAAAAGCATTCGAAGAGCAAGGACGGCGATAAGTTCGTAGAAGCAAAGCTCGCCATCAAAATCCTTGAACACAATAAGCGTCATGGCAAAACCATTGAGATCACAAAACCGACGCACAAAGACGGTTTTGCGGACAGAGCAATCTTTGCCAAAGTCACCGATCTGAGAATCGCCGAGAAGATTCTCATCATCACACAAGACAAGAAACTTACAAACGACATCCGCGGGTTAAACGGTCTCGAATCCCAGAAGGGAAGAAACATCCACGTCTACCGTATCAGTAGGAATGGCGATTTAGAGATCAACTACGGCGAAAAGCCGCAAGAACGCGCTCCAGCAAGGATCAACAAAACCCCAATCAAAACCAAACAGGAAGCCCCTAAAAAAGCCCCTGAAAAACCAAAAACCACTGACAAATCCCCTGTGGTTTTAGCAGATTCTGCCCTCTCGGCGAATCTCAGCAACCCTAACTATCCTTCTTCAAGGAAGCTCGAGGACATTGATAAACAGCTTGCTCTCCTCAAGGCTATGAAGCCTGCTGAGAAAGCAAACCTCAAACTCCGCTACCCTGAAGAAAAACTGCTTGAGGAGAAGAAACGCTTAACGCCTGCTCCAAAAGCCAAACCGGCTGAACCTAAAAAGCCAGCCGAACCAAAGAAAGCCGCCCCAGCTCCGAAACCGGAACCAAAGCCTGAGGCAACAAAGACTTTCTACGGAATCGGAAGAACCCCAAGCTTCGCCCTTCAGAAGCTCGGTGATCATAATGGTTGGATCTTCAGAGACCCAGATGTCGAATACTTTGCGCCTGTTCATGGCGCCTACGACGTGACCACGCGAGATCTCAAAGGCGTTGATAAAGAGCTCTCCCAGCTCAAACCGGACATGATGGAAGAGTGGCCACTTAAAGGCGGCGCAACCATCATCTTCGAAAAGAAGAACAACGACTTCTACGCCTCTCTTAAACCAAAACCTGTAGCGGTAGCCAAACCAAAGCCAGCGCCAAAGGCGAAAGCGGCTCCAAAGGCCAAACCGGCTGAACCAAAGAAAGCCGAGCCAAAGAAGCCTGCGGCCAAAAAAGAAGCGCCTAAGAAACCTGTTAAGCATAGTTCCGGCTTTGTCGAGACCCAAAAACAGGATCAGATCCTTAACGCCAACATCAACAACCCTAACTATTCGAAAGCCTTGGCGGTCAAAGCCATCGAGGCCCAGATTGAAAGGGTTCGTCATCTCAAGCCAGGCGAAGCCAATGAGCTTAACCTCGGTTTGAAGGAATTGCAAAACAAGAAAAAGCAGCTTGAAGCTGCATTAGGAAACAAAGGAAATTAACATCATGCTCGAAGTAGCTCTCATTGTCTTAGTCTGCTGCAACAAAGACGGCAGCAAAAAGAAAGCGATCACCATCATCGGTATCATTGGTATTGTTTTAGGTACCCTTCTTACGCTTTTTTGGAATATGTTCTGCGCCCTTGACGTCGCCCTATACGTGGTACTCTTGGTCGTCGGATTGAATCAAGGCCCAAAGAAAGAGCCGTTGCCAAAACCTAACAAAGAGCCGTCAGACCCAGATTGGAGAGACTTCGAATAATTGTTAATACAATTAGAAACCTTGAACATAACAAACAAGGCTAGTAAGATTAACTCGTTTCTAGTAAAGGACTAACAATATGAAAAAGACTTCTAATTTAGGTGGATTACTTGGCATCATCGCCCTTATCTTCACCCTTTGCGCGTTCCTCTTCCCAATCGCCCCTGGCGTCCAGGCCGGTGCGGATGAGTTCGTTCGTGGCTATGACTTCGTCTTCACCAACCCAGCTGCTCCATTCACAATCAGCGCTACCGGTGGACTTGTCGCCATGTTCGTTCTCTTCATCGTCGGTGCCTTCTTCGAGCTTCTCGGAGTCGCCTTCGGATGGTATGGCGGAAAGTTCGGTGGATTCCTTTCCATCGTCGGTGGACTTTGCATGGCCGTTGCTGGCATCTTAGCCTTCCTTGCTCCTGCCATGGTCGAGGCTCCACAGTTCCAGCTCACCCTTGCTTGGGGATTCATCGCTACTGCGATCTCCGCTCTCCTTGCCGCTGCTGTTGAACTCTTCATCGGCGTCAAAGCCTTCCTTGCTAAGTAAGGAACAAATAGCAATTTAAGGACCGATTCGTCGGTCCTTTTTTATTTTTTCGCGAATATTTTTGATTCGGCCTCTATATGAGAAGTGGAGGCTATTATGAATAACAGTATTTACGAAAACACAGAAACCGAAGTCCTCGCATACTTCGCCAAGCTCATTTCTGAAGGGCTTGATCCATACGCATCGCAGTTCAAAGGGTCTTTCAAGATGACCGCTTTAAGGGAGAAGCTTTCCAAGACCTTGAAGGACACGGCAGGCCTAATCACAGGCTGGGGTTTTGACATGAGCAGGTACAAGCAGATCTGCGATGTGTGCGCCGAGAAAATGGTTAAAGAAATTAATTTCGAAGTGGAAAAATTATTCCGAGAAAACACAAAATGCGATTATTTTTTGATCGACTTCGGCGCCTACGAAAAGCAGATATCATCCTTATTATTTAATGCGTTCGCGCGCATGAATGAGAGGGCCAAAAATTTTGCATAAAAAAATTAGCACTTACCTATTGACAGTGCTAAAAAGAGGGCTAATATATAGTTAGCACTTAGGAAGACCGAGTGCTAAAGAATCCCAAGGAGGTAACTACAATGACATTTGATTTAGTCAACTACGGATTTGATCCATTCTACGATTTCTTCGCTCCGGTTAGCAGAAGAGAAAATCACACCATCTCCATGAAGACGGATGTCAAAGAAGACGAAACCCATTACATGATGGATGTAGAGCTTCCTGGCGTTAAGAAAGAAGACATCAACGTCACCCTCAAAGATGGATACTTAACCATCTCCGCCAAGCGCGAAGACAAGAGGGATGAGAAGTCCAAAGGCAAGTATGTTTGCCACGAGAGAACCTATGGTTCTGCTTCTAGGACTTACTATGTTGGTTTGACCAACGAGAAGGACATCAACGCTAAATTCGAAAACGGTGTTCTTTCCCTCGTCTTCCCTAAGGAAGAAGAGAAGAAAGAGTTGGTTCACAACATCTCAATCAACTAGTAACAGCGGCTACTCCTTTCACGCTGTTCCATACCAACTATCTCGACTAACAAAAGAAAGAGGCGTCCTTACTCCGCGCCTCTTTTTTTGTTTTAGAGTTTGATCTGTTTTGGGAAAGCTTCTTTCCTCATGATGCCCCACATCTTGTCGATGTATGAGAGGGTGTAGAAGTTCTCGAAGTAGTGGTAGTAGAAGGCTCCTTTGAGAGTCATCGTATACACGCCGTCTTTCTCAGTGAGATAACCGATCTTCTTAGCGAGCCATAGCTCGAAGCGGTACATCTTCTTAAGCGGCACTCCAAAGAACTTCTCGAAATCTTTAGAATCCACGCTAGTGCTATAGGCGGTCCAGAAGAGCCAATAGACCATTCTTTGCCTCTTCTTGAATCTGATTGTGAGAGAAGTCGGGAGCTTCCCTTCGTTTATCCTCCGGATATACGAATCGATATCAAAAGTGTTGATCTTGAACTGGTCTCTTAGAAGAGTGGTGGCCGAGCAACCAAATCCCAAGAACGTCTCTCTCGTCATTGAGGAATACTTGGCTTCAGGCTTGCTTGAGAAGGTCCAGATCGTGCTTCTTGGATAGCCTTTTTCTTGGCAGTGTTTCGTTATGGCATCGAGAAGGGCTCTCTTTTCTTTCTTCGGCAACGCTTTGACCTTGCTAGAGGTGAAGGTGAAGTCGATGAATGGATAAATGGCTACGTGGTTCGCGCCAAGCTCGAACGCTTCGTCGACATCCGCTTTCAAATCCTCGTAGGTTTGGGAAGGAAGGGCGAAGATGAAGTCCATCGAAACGGTCTCAAAAGGCACGGCTTCAAGAGCCTCTTTCATGGCTTTGGTATCCACGCCTCTTCTTCCTAAGATGGATTGGTATTTCTCGCGGAAGGATTGAATACCGATTGAGATCTTTGTGACTCCGGCGTCTTTGAGAATCTGAAGGGTCTCTTTGTTGACGTTGTCTGGATGGAGCTCAAGACCGATTCCCTCGGTGATGATGAAGTGCTCTTTGATGGCCTTGATGATCTCATGGATTCTTGGAGCGGATAAAGCAGGGGTTCCGCCTCCGAAATAGAGGCTCGTGACCTTCTTCTTTTCGGGGCTCTGAGAACCCACCATATGTATCTCTTTTATGAGGGCGTCGATATACCTGTTACTCTCCTCTTCTGAGTAGAGTTTTTTGCAATACGGGCAGAAATTGCAGATGTTTTTGCAAAAAGGAAGATGAACGTATAGGCCTAAATTGTCGAGGTCTTGATACGGAAGCTCCTGGTCGTAATCGTTCTTGAATGTGAACGGTTTTAAGGATCTTGTGAGCCAGGATCTCGCAAGGGAAGTTAGAAAGCTCATTAGATGTATTTCAGATATGTTTTAAGCATCTCGAAGACGATCTTTAGGTTGCCTCTGAAAAGGAGGGTGTATTCGGCGACGAAGAAGTAGCCGCATTCCTCGCAAAGGCCAGGGACCTCGATGCAGCGGCCACATGTCGAAAGCTTTCCGTTCTCCATAACGACGCATTGATAGCAAGGAGTTGGGAATTTGTTTTCGATGATGTAAGGGAACGCGCTTTTGAGGTTAAAGACCGGGCAACCTTCTTTCATCATCTCTTTGATGGTGTCGCAGCACTTGGCTTTCTCTTCTTTGGAGAGCTTGAGCTGCTTAGTGTCCGGATAAGGTGTGTGGAAGTTGAAGGAGACGGCCCTGACGTTCTTGGTGTCACGGGCTTTTTCACAGACGTCGCGAATGCAATCTTTGTTGATTTGGTTCGCGGCCATATAGAAACAAATGTTGTCTGAAGTCGCTTTGGAGATATTCTCGAAGATGGTGTCGTAGGTATCGCCTCTGATGATGTTGTGGTGGACCTTGTCACCATCAAGACTTAATAAAATTAAGTCCGCCTCTGGCAAATCGATTGGCCAGGTGCCGTTCGTGACGACGTTGACGATGAGGAAACCCATCTTCTTTGCTTCGATGACGAGGTCTCTTAAGGTCTTGTCGCCATCCTTCCACATGAAGGTCTCCCCTCCGCAGAAGAAAAGGATGCGCACCCCCATATCATAGAGCTGTTTCATCTCACCTTTGATCTGCTCATAAGGATGGATTACAGCGGTTATGTTATTAACGGAACAGTGCTTGCAGTGGAGGTTGCACTTATCGGTGACGATGACCGTTCCTAAAATAGGCTTCTTCCTGCGAAAGAGAATTGTGCTGATACCAAAACCAGCAAATTTCATGAAGGACGAGAATTTCATAAGTCCCGCCTATTGTATGAAATATTGAAAAGCCGGTCAAATTAGGCCGGCCTTTGATTATTTGAGGATCGGAATGATTTCCTCTTGGTGTCCTGCGACGTAAATCGGTTGTCTGTCTTTGATGTAGACGTTGGTCTCGCTTCTCATGCCGAAGTCAGGTGCGTATATGCCTGGCTCTAGGGAGAAGGTAACGCCGTCGATGATCTCTCTCGTGTCGTGGGACTCATAGTTATCGATGTTGACGCCAGGGCCGTGAGGAGAGACATCAACTGCGATGTTATGTCCGGTTCTGTGAACAAAATACTCAGCAAAACCAGCTTCTTTTATGTAATCTCTTGAGATTTGGTCGACTTCATAGCCAGCGACCGCTCTCTTAGGAAGCTCGTTTTTGAGGAACTCGAAATCGGCCTCGATGGCTTTCTTCAAGATCCCGAACCTCTTGGCGTACACCTCTGGGACTTCCTCTCCGACATAGCCCATCCAGGTGATGTCGGCATAGACGCCTTCAGGGTCGTCCATTTTCGCCCACATATCGATAAGGACCAAATCGCCTTTTCTGATTGGGGAGGAGACTTCTTCGCTTGGGCCGTAATGAGGGTCGCTTGCGTTCTTGCCGATTGCGACGATAGCAGGGTCATCATAGACCATGCCTTCTTCGTGGAATCTATCGCAGATGAATTTCTGGATTTCGTATTCGCTTGTTTCGCCATTCTTAAGAATGAGCTCTTTGATTTTGGCGAAGGCCTCGTCTTTGATCATGAGGGTTTTCTTGTTGGCAAGAAGCTGGAGCTCATAGGCTCTATCGCTATATAAGGCGCTGAATCTCTGGAGGAGGTTGCCGCTTGAAGCGACTTCGATGCCAAGGCTCTTAACGAACTCGACTGAGCCATAGTCGGCCAAGGAGATTCTTGGGAGAAGGCCAAACTCAGAGATGTCCATAAGGACCTTCTTGTATTCGGCGAACTCTTTCTTCTCGATGTCGAGCATTTCTTGCCAGGTATGGTAGACCTTCAGGTCGAAGGCCTTGGTGATCTCTTCGTCCCTAAGGAAAACGGTGTCGATTGAATGGCAGATTATGAACGGCTTCTTATCGCGAGGGAAAACAAGGAAGATCTTCCTCGTAAGCATTCTGTTTCCAAGGAACTCGACTAAGGTCTTGTTTCTGTTCTCATAATCAACGATGACCCAAGCATCGGCGCCTTCTTTTGTTAAGGCCTCACGGATAATTTCGTTTTTCGTCATAAAATTTACCTACGGTATTGTAGCACTTTTGGTTTCTACTAAGGTAGAATATAGCAGACTGAATAGGAGTGCTTATGCATTACGATTACTTGATTGTTGGCAGCGGCCTATCTGGCTCAACCATCGCCAACTTACTTAAGAACGCCGGAAAAAAGGTCCTCGTTTTAGAGAAACGCGACGACGTCGGCGGCAATATTTCGACCGCCATCCAAGACGGCATCATCGTTCACACCTACGGACCACACATCTTCCATACATCAGACAAATTCGCCTGGGATATGTTCAACAAGAACGTTGAGGTTTATCCGTTCATCAACTCGCCTATCGCCAACTGCCATGGCGAGTTCTACCACATGCCTTTCAACATGAACACCTTCCATGAGCTTTGGGGCGTCACAACCGCCGAAGAAGCGAAGGCCAAGATTGCCGAAGAGGTTGAGAAGGAACATATCGATGAACCAAAGAACCTCGAAGAGCAAGCCATCAAACTCGTTGGCCGCACGATCTACGAGAAACTCATCAAAGGCTACACCGAGAAGCAGTGGGGCAGAGATTGCAAAGAGCTTCCTGCCAGCATCATCAAACGCTTGCCTCTCAGATTTGAGTACAACAACAACTATTTCAATGACACCTGGCAGGGACTTCCGGTCGGCGGTTACTCCAAGTGGGTTGAGAACCTTTTGAAAGAAATCGATGTCAAAACCGGAGTGGATTACTTCGAAGACAAGGAAAAATGGGATGCGATGGCGGACCACGTCATCTACACCGGACGTCTTGACGAATACTTCTCCTTCAAGCTTGGAAAGCTCGAATACAGATCCCTCCGCTTCGACAACCAGTGGATGCAGATGGACCGTTATCAGAACAACCCAGTCATCAACTTCACCACTCACGACCAGCCGTACACCCGCTGCGCTGAGCACAAGGCCTTTGATCCGTTCTGCAAGAACCATCATTCGACCCTCGTGACCTTTGAGTACCCAGACACGTTCGAAGAAGGCAAGATTCCTTGCTACCCAATCAACGACGAAAAGAACAATTCCCTCGCTGCCGCATACAAAGAACTCTCGACCAAGCTTGAGCCAAAGACCTTCTTCTTAGGAAGGCTTGCCGTCTACAAGTATTACGACATGGATGACTGCATCATCGCCGCCAAAGAGATGTTCGACAAACTGAAATCATTAGGCATCGCCTAACAAATATTTGAAGGAGTAGGATATGGCCCTTAAACACAAAGACTTGATCTCCAAACTTTCCCTCGAGGAAAAAGTCGCTTTACTTAGCGGCAAAGATTTCTGGCAAACCATGGATTTGCCAAGCATCGATTTGCCTTCGATGTTCTTCTCTGACGGGCCTACTGGCTTAAGGAAACAAGCCAGCGAAGCTGACAACCTTGGCCTTAACCCTTCAATTCCTGCTACATGTTTCCCATCCAGCGCTACCACTGCGAACACCTGGAACGTTGAGATGGCCCATTTAATGGGCAAGACCATTGGCGAAGAAGCTGCCACAAACGATGTCAGCGTTCTTCTCGCTCCTGCTCTCAACATGAAGAGGAACCCTCTTTGCGGACGTAACTTCGAATACTTCGCAGAGGACCCATATCTCGCTGGCAAGATGGCCGCCAACTACATCGCCGGCGTTCAGGAAAACGGCATCAGCGCATGTCCAAAGCACTTCGCCGCCAACAACCAAGAAATCAAGAGGATGGCCTCCAACTCCATCGTCGATGAGAGAACCCTCCGTGAGATTTATCTCACAGGTTTTGAAATTGCCATCAAAGAAGGCAAAGCCAAGAGCATTATGTCTTCTTACAACAAACTCAACGGCACCTACGCCAACGAGAACGAGCACCTTCTCCTCGATATCCTCCGTAAGGATTGGGGATACAAAGGACTCATCATCACCGACTGGGGCGGAGAGAACGATCGTATTCTTGGCCTCAAGGCATCCAACGAAGTTGAAATGCCTTCCACAGGCGGAGAGACCAATGACGATGTCTTCAATGCCGTCAAAGACGGAAGCTTAGATGAGAAATACATTGATGAGGCTATCGACCGCATCATCGACTTAGCTCTTTATACGAACAAAAACCTCAAAGACAAGAAACCAGAAACCGATAAAGAGGCCAACCACCAAGCCGCTCTCGAAGTTGCTAGAGAATCTGTCGTTCTCTTAAAGAACGAAGGAGATATCCTCCCTCTCAAACCAGAAACTAAGGTCGCCATCATCGGTGACTTCGCTGATAAGCCACGCTACCAAGGCGCAGGATCAAGCATCGTCAACCCAATCAAGGTTGAGTCTGCTCTTGAGGTCGCCAAAGAAGAAGGATCCGGTATCAACTTTGTTGGTTATGAACCTGGATTCAAGAGATACGGCAAGAAGAGCAAAGGTTTAGCGAAGAAGGCTTGCGCCCTCGCTTCAAAGGCTGATGTTGTTCTCTATTTCCTTGGCTTAGATGAGCATAGCGAGACCGAAGGACTTGACAGAAAAACCATGTCAATTCCAAAAAATCAGTTGGATTTGCTGGAGAATTTGCGTCAAATCGGCACTCCAATCGTCTGCGTTTTGAGCGCTGGTTCACCTGTTGAACTTCCGTTCGTCGATGGTGTGAACGCTCTCGTCCACGGCTACCTCGGAGGCGAGGCTGGAGCGAGAGCCATGATCGAAGTCCTTACTGGTAAGGTCAACCCATCTGGCAAGCTTTCCGAAACCCTTCCATACACCTACGAAGATTGCCCAAGCGCTGAGACGTTTGGTTGGCAGAACGGCTTAGTCGAATATCGCGAAGGACCATTCATCGGTTACCGTTACTATTCGACCGCTGACATCGCTCCAAGATTCCCATTCGGCTTCGGTCTTTCATACACCACCTTCGAATACAGCGATCTCGTCATCGACGAGAAAGGCATCTCTTTCAAAATCAAGAACACTGGCGAAGTCGCCGGTAAAGAAGTCGCTGAGATGTATGTCGCTCTCAAAGATAGCGCCATCTTCCGTCCGGCCTTCGAACTCAAAGGATTCGCCAAGGTTGAACTTCAGCCAGGTGAGACAAAAGAAATCAAAATCCCATTCGACGAATATACCTTCCGTTATTTCAACGTACTCACCAATAAGTGGGAGATTGAAGCAGGGGACTACGACATATACGTCGGACCTTCTAGCGCTTCCTTCCCTCTCTCTGGCAAAGTCCATCAAGAAGGAACTAACGCTCCAGCTCCATACGACAAAGAGAAACTTCCTTCCTACTTCAAGGGTAAGGTCAGACGCGTTGACCAAGAGGAGTTTGAGATTCTTCTTGGAAGAAAGATCGAAGAGCCAATCGTTTTCATCAAGAAAAACCGCATCATGGTCACCCCGGAGACCACGATTTACGATCTTCGCTATGCGAAAGGTTGGTTTGGTCGCTTCTTTGAATGGGCCATCCGTGCCATCATCAAGATCCTTCCTGCATTTGGAAACAGATCTTTAGCAGACACCATGACAATGGGTTTGTACTACACCCCATTAAGGAACATGTCCCGCGCTTCTGGCGGCATGCTTGGTTGGGGCCAACTTGGTGGTCTCATCATCATGTTCAATGGCAAATTCTTCAAAGGACTACGTGAACTCCTGCGTCAGGGAAAAGCCAAAAAACAAAGAAAGAAAGCTCGTGACGAAGCTTTGGCTAACGCTGCTAAAAAAGCCTCCGAAAACTAGACAATTCCTACAAAAAACTTTCTTTACCTTTTAAGGTAGTTTTAATTGTGTATAATTACTAGGCTTGCCCTGAGCAAGACTAGAACACCACTTATGAATACAAAACAGAAATTAATAACCGTGTGCATCCCTGCTTATAACAGCGAGGAATATTTGCACTACGCCGTCGACTCACTCATTCCTTTCGGAGAGGATGTTGAGGTCATTATCATCGATGACGGCTCCAAAGACAAAACTGGCGAAATCGCCGACAAGTATGCCGCCGAGCACCCATTCATCAAGGCTGTCCACCAGCCAAACGGCGGACATGGTGAAGGCATCAACCATGGCTTAGAGCTTGCCACTGGCATCTATTTCCGCGTCCTCGATAGCGACGACTGGGTCGATCACGATGGCTTTGCCGCTCTTCTCAAAGACGTCAAAGAACAGAACTGCAAAGCAGACCTCTACTTCACCGACTACACCTATTGGCATGGCAGAGACAA
>JAEEWP010000085.1 GCA_016287465.1 Caryophanales bacterium
TTACCTTATAAGGTATGTTGTGGTATATTCTTTCACGCAGCACTGGACCATTGGTGTAGCGGCCTAACATGTCTCCCTGGGACGGAGAAGATCACGAGTTCGAATCTCGTATGGTCCGCCAGGCTGCGGGCGTAGTTCAATGGTAGAACATCAGCCTTCCAAGCTGAATACACGGGTTCGATTCCCGCCGCCCGCTCCATCTGTGAGTGTCCCCCTCCTTGTGAGGGGTTTTATTTTTCCTAGAAATCGCTTAAGAGATCGCCTAATACACAGCCGATTTCACGCAAAAGAGGGACATCGTCTTTTAGGCCGTCGATGTATTCGCTATCAATATCGAAAATGGCTTTGATCTCCCCGTTTTTTATCACGGGCACCACATATTCGCTTTTGCTTTTCGCGTCGCAAGCGATGTAGTTCTTCAAAACGGAGACATCGGGAACGTACATCTCTTTCCCTGAGACATAAGACTCCCCTACCACGCCTTTCCCGAAAGCGATGAATAAGCAAGCGACGGAACCGGAGAAATAGGACAGATGAAGCCCATCATCCTCTTTGCGGTATAAACCAACCCAGGAATTCTCGCCCAAAGTCAGGCGGATATAAGAAAAAGCGTTAAGAACATTGGCCCTAACGTCTCCTTCTTCGGCGGTAAGTAATGATTTGACGACTGAAACATCCAAATTGCTCATGGTCTTATTTTAGCCGCAATGACAAGAAAGCCAATCGATATGAATCCCCTCTTAATGAGGGGTTTTCTTTTACCTTAAGTGTCTTTATCATATTCTCCATGGAAAAAATCATCGTTCTCGCTTCACATAACAAAGGAAAGCTCAGGGAGTTCCAAGAGATCCTTAAGCCTTTCGGATACACCGTCAAATCCGTTAAGGACTTCGGCCACACCGAAGAGCCTGTCGAAGATGGCAAGACGTACGCCGAGAATGCCTATATCAAAGCAAAGTATTATTTCGACGCTTTGAAGATGCCAGTCATCGCGGATGACTCGGGCATTGAAATCGAAGCCTTAGGCGAGCATTACCCAGGCATCTACAGCGCCCGTTTCGCTGACCAGATCAAAGACAATCCAAGTGATGGATATGAGAAAGTAAATGCATATATCTTGGAGAAACTCAAAGGCAACCCAAATAGAAGAGCCTCCTACCACTGCGCCATCTGCCTCATTGAGAAAGATGGAAAAGTCTCCTCCTTCGATGGCGTTTGCGAAGGGCAAATCGCCTCTGAAAAAAACGGCACGCATGGATTTGGTTATGACCCAATCTTCAAGGCCGATGAAGGAGGCTTATACTTCGGAATCGTTTCGGAAGACGAGAAAAACAGAATCTCACATCGAGGCAAAGCTCTTGAGAAACTCGTCGCTTACTTAAAAGAAAAAGAAGGGAACTGAGCCCTTCTTTTTTGTTACTTGTTTTTACTGAACGTCCTGAACGACAGGATGGATTCTGACGTTGCCTTGAAGCTTGGCGGAACCACCGACTGGGGTATGGTCAAGCGGGGCTTCACCATAGGTGATGACGAAGCTCATGTTGGTGTCGTCGATCGTCTCACTATGGAGATTGGTTGAATCGACTTCGTTCTTATAAGTGCCATCCATGTTGTAGCAGATCTTGGAGGCATCACTCGTAACGTGCTCGTAGGTGTATTTGGCCTCGGTGCCGAGTTTGACGATGATGGTCGTGTCGTTTCCACTGACCACTCTCTCAAAGTTGATAGTCGCTCCATATTCGGCATCGAACGATCCAACTTTGTTTGCACCCGCAGCGTCATAGAGGGAGACAGTGAACTCTTTCTTCTCAACTTCGTAAGTCGATTTGAATTCAAGAGGAAGGGTTCCTTTGCTAAGCTCACCAAGCTCAATCCACTTGGTTCCATCACTGATGTATGAAGGGTACTTCGGCATGTGATCCGTGAGGGTTTTGTCGAGGTAAATGACTCCTTTGTTGCCAGCGGCGGTAGTCTCTTCAGGTGCGCCTGAGCCCCAGGCGTTCTGGTTAGCGGAGGCACCGCTCTTCCATTTGTAGGAGAGGGTGTCAGCGCTCGTGAACTTCGCACTGGTGTCGTCTTTGGCGAGGACCCAGCCGTCGAAGTTATAGGTGTTGTAATACTCTGGATGTTCTTCAGCTGGAATAGCTGTTGGGATGGTGAGAGCAGTTCCGTAGGCGACGTTTGCTCCACCTTCGACTTTGACTCCATTGTTCTTGAAGATCGTTTCGATCTTGTAGGACTTCTCGACGAACTTGGCGGTGACTTTGCAATCGCCTTTGATGTTATTGAGATCGACTGGATCGCCATTAGTGACGGAGCTGTCGATTCTAGAATATTCAGCTGTATCGTATGTTCCTTCCCAACCGTCAAAGACGAATCTCGCTCCTGGGGTGGTAAGTTCCATATCGGAATGCGGGTTATAGTCGTAGGCGGTGCCTTCCATCGATCTGAAGTGGGCGCTTCTGCCCTCGATCGCATAGGCATAGCCGACCTGGTTTCCTGCCTCATCGTAATAATTGACGGTGTAGACTGGGCTACCTTTGATTGAGGTAGAGCCATCTCCACCACAAGAGGAAAGGATGCCTGTAGCAGCAAGGCTTGCTACAAGAAAGAATTTCGAAAAATTGCTTTTTTGCATATTAAGATTATGGGATAAAAATTCTTTCAAAGAAAGAGTGGCTTTTCAAAAAAGCGTGAGTATGTGCCTTTTGTTCTCAAAATAGGTGGAAATATCTTCCTAGGAGTATAAAATACTCAATGTTGCCCCTCGTAATCTCTTTGGGCATAATATAAAATCGAATCTACTAAACAGGAACTTTCTATGAAAACTGCAAAATCCCCAACTCGTATCACTTCAGTGTTTGCCCTTATCTTCTCGTTCGTCGC
>JAEEWP010000031.1 GCA_016287465.1 Caryophanales bacterium
ACGACCTCCCTCATTCAGATCACTGGCCGTGCCGCAAGAAACGCCCATGGCAAGGTCATCATGTATGCGGACACCATCACCCGCTCAATGAAAGAGTGCATCGACGAGACCAACCGTCGTAGGAGCATCCAAAAAGCCTACAACGATGAATACGGCATCGTTCCAACGACCATCATCAAAGAGATCAGACCTCCTCTTAGCAACAGCGACAAAGAAGAGGACGATATCGTCAAGATGGCTGGCAAGATGTCGAGGACTGAGATTGAGAAGCGCTTAAAGACTCTCGAGAAAGCCATGAAAGAGGCCGCAAAGAATTACGATTTCGAAAGAGCGGCGGAGATTCGCGACATCATTCTTGAGACAAAAGCGAATCTAGGAAAGTAAAGGGAGCACTATTGCATAGTGAATCTTTGATTGCGAAAAAGACATAACTATACTAAAGTTATCTAGCGCATTTAGCGTTCGGAGTTATTCGTATTATGAAGTGGTATGACATCTTATTTATCATCGTCGCTCTTATATTGATCATTTTGAGCTTGCTCCAAGGCGGTAAGTCAGAAGGTGCTTCCGGTGCCATCACCGGCGGCGGACTCAACGTCTTCGTCAAGACCAAGGAACGTGGTTCCGAGAAAGTCATCACTTGGCTTACCTTCGGATTCGCCGTTCTCTTCCTCTTCTTAGCCCTTCTCATCATGATCCTTAATGCCCAGGGCGAAAGTGGTGGCGACAACGCCACAACCGCCGAGCTTGTCACATTCGCCAAGCTCCTCAAATAATCGATAAAGAATAATCGATAGGCCAGATAAGAATCTGGCCTTTTTTAATGAAATTAAACCCCTCGAGTGTTAGATTAAAATTAACTATGGAAATCAAAGAATACGTCCTTCAAGAAAAGGAAAGAATCAAAGCCGAAGTCGCTTCAATGTCTGAGGCACCTGTTCTCTCAATAATCACGGTTGGTCATAATCCAGCCAGCGAGTCCTATGTCCGCGGCAAGAAGAAAGATTCCGCTGAGGTAGGCATCATCGCTATCCAGACCCAATTCGAGGAAGATGTCACTGAGGAGGAAGTCCTTTCCCTCATCAGAAAGCAGAATGCCGATCCATCAATCACCGGCATCCTCGTTCAGCTTCCTGTCCCAAAGCACATCAGCGAGAAGCACATCAATGAAACCATTGCCCCTGAGAAAGACGTCGATGGCTTCGTCCTTGGCTCCAAATACATCTGCTGCACCCCAAAAGGAATCGTTGATTATTTAGCCGCCGATGGATTCGATTTCACTGGCAAAAACGCAGTGGTTTTAGGTAGAAGCGAAATTGTCGGCAAACCAATGGCAAGGCTTCTCCTCAACAAGAACTGCAACGTCACTGTCCTTCATTCGAAGACCAAAGAAGAAGACAGACGCATGTATCTGAAGAATGCTGACCTCATTGTCGTCGCCATTGGCAAACAGGCCTTCGTCGACCACACCTATGAGCTCAAACCAACCGCTTGGTTAGTGGACGTCGGCATCAACAAAGGCGAAGATGGACATCTCCATGGCGACGCTGAGCCAAACCTCCCAATCGCCAAACAGACTCCAGTTCCTGGAGGAGTCGGACTCCTTACGAGACTCGCTCTCCTTAAGAACTTAATGGAAGCCAAGAAGCAATAAATAAAGAAAAAGAAAAGAGGCTGAATATCAGCCTCTTTTTTGTTTCGTAAGATTATTCGTTTTCTTCGTTAACAATGACGACTTCGGTGTTTTCGCTTTCCTCTGCTGGTTCTTCTGCTTTGGCTTCGGAAACCTCAGTGTCGAAGACGTTCTCGTCAGGCTCTTTCTCTTCTTTGGCTTTGATGATGGCCTTGACGACGGAGATGATCTTGAATACTGCAGCGACCGCAAGAGCAAGACCGACGATGACGAGCATGATGCTCATGACGATATCGCTGTTATTGGTGAAGAGGATGATGATGGTCACGCCAGCGCCGATAAGGAGAGCGCCAAGGATGATCTCAATGACAGGCAAGTAGACTTTGTAGAGCTTGCTGACGATGAATCCGATGGCAAAGGCGATAAGGGAAGCGCCGGCTGCCATAAGGAGAACGCTGACGAGCCAGACGACGAAGTTCATGATGACGTTGATGATGGCAGCAGGATCGCCGCTGGTCATTGAGATGCAAAGGGCAACGCCGATGGCGAGCTCAATGGTTCCGCCGATAACTAAGTCATAAGAGAGCTGTGAGCGAATCGCTTGTTTGGCAGCGACCTCAAGAGGGGAGGTGCCGATGACAGGCAAGAAGTTGGCGACGATCTTAAGAAGGCCACCGACCATAAGGAAGATCGAGATGACGATGAAGACGCTTGATTGGATGTCTTTGTTGGTGCAGTTGGCGATGACAAGGATGCCCATCGTCAAGAGGAGTGCGGCTTCGATAAAGTTCCAGATAGACCAAATGAGTCCACCCTTCTTCATGTTCAAAGGTTTCTTTGTTTCGTTCATATGAATCCTCCTTAATAAGCCTTTCTCATTTTAATGAGTTCTCGGTGACATTAAAAGAAAAAGGCAAGTAAACACTTGCCTAGAAATGCCAATGTCCTGGACCCCATCCGCCAGGTGCCCATCCTCCTGGGCCCCAGTCGTCTTCGCACCAGCCTTCGCCATGTGACCAAACACCTGGGTCGGCTTTGCTGGCATCTGGGAAGTAACCAGTCGACTTCTGGGCTAATTTGGCGTGCTTGGCCAAATCCTCAAGGAAGCGGATGTAGTTTTCTTTGCTCGAGGTTGCTTTAGCAAGGATGTAGTTACGAACTTCTCTGTAGTTGTCTTTGAGCATCGGATTCTCATCAATCATGAAGACGTTGAGATCGGAAACATAGATGGCTCCGTCTTCACGGGATAAAGCATTGGAAAGCTTATCGTAATCATCGGTTCCGAAATACCGTCTCAAGCACCATGCCATATTGGCGAGGTCGCCTTTGCGGGCGTTGAATTCGTATTCGGAGATGTTTGAGGTGATAGGCTTAACGCCTAAGTAGCTGAGATAGGTTTCCTTGAGGCCTTTGGTCAATTGCTCTAAGCCTTCTTCGGAGAGACGGGCGAGAGCGGTAGCGTTGATAGCCGCATCAAGGTTGTCGAGGATCTTCTCGTCGCCATCTGCGATCGTATCGACATCGATCTCACGACCGAAAGTGGTGTAGATCTTGGAGATCTTGCCCATCTTAATGGTGTCGGTTTTGACAAGGCTACCAATATGGTAGACATTGAACTGAACGTTGGCGTAGACCCTGTCTTTCTGAAGGGCTGATTCAAGAGCGTCTTTGAAGTGATCCTCATAGACATCGCCATAGTTATCCATCGTTGAAACGATGTCGATGGTGATGGTGTTAGGGGAGGTCTTGTCGACGGCTTCAAGATAACCCTTTTCGAAGCATGGGTTGATGAGATCGGCAACTGCGTGATAAGCGGACTTCTCAAGAAGGTCGTCGCTCTTAACGGCGATAAGGTTGGCGCTGTAGTTATTCGCGCTTACTTGCTTGACGAGGTTATTGTTGTCCGCGGTCATGCCCCAGGATGGTCTGTAATTGTTCGTCTTAGATGTGGTGTCATCTCTTGCATAAGCAGGACCTTCACAGGTTGATGGGGTGATTGCGACGTTGATGTATGAAGTGGTGGATTTGATGTTTTCCTGATCCTTCACATAGACTCTTGTGCCGATGGCGATACCGGCGACAGCAAGGGCGGCGCCACTAAGGAAAGGCCAGCCTTTTTTCATGAATCTCGTAAAGGAGAAATGTTCTTTTAGGCCGGTTTCGCTATAGATTTCGCGTTTTTTGTCAGGTACGAAAGCGTTTGCCTCACGTCTCATGCGACGGGCTAAAGCCTGCTCTTCTTTGCCGGCTTTTGGAGCGAACGCACCGGTGGCTTTGTTCAACGCTTCTTTGTCATTTGGAACGAAGACGTTGGTCTTCATAAGGCCAAGCACAAAGGCTTCGTCTTCTTCGCTGACTCCGCTTTCGATGCCACAGGCTTCAAGGATGCTACAGAGTTTGTCCGGAACGAAAGAAGAGGCCTCGGCCTTGATCAAGGAAAGAAGTTCCTTCTCTTCTACTGGAGAAAGTTCCTCAGGCGTTTTCGTAACCAAGTTCGTGTTCTCTTTCATATTCCGTTTTCGACTCTTCGAGAGCCTTTTTGACTTTCTTTAGGGCCATGGAGTATTTCCAGGTGACGGTTCCTAAAGGAAGGTGAAGGATATCGGCGATTTCGCGGTGCTTGTAGTCGCCGATGGCATAAAGCATGAGGATGTTGAATTCGTCTTCCGCCAAAACCTTGTTGGCGATCTCGATGGTTGGCGATTCGATGTCGCCAAGGAAATAGACGCCGTTAGCGGATGGCTCTTGTGAGAAATCGTAAGAGACTTCGCGGTTTCTCTTTTTGAGTTCGCTTAAGGCGGCGTTCTTGGCAATCGTCAAAAGCCAATTCCTAGCGCTTGTTCCCAAACGGTAGGACTGTATGTTGTCGTAGCAGCTGATATAGGTCTGCTGCATGACGTCTTCGGCAATCTGATAATCGTGGAGAATAGGTAAAACAAAGGTAAATATACCTTTGCTCGTAAGGACATAGATGTCGCCTAGAGCATTGCTGTCGCCCTTCTGAAGGGCGGCTATCGCTTTCTCAAGCTTTTGCTCATCAATAGCCATACGTACTCCTGCTCTACGAGCATTTTAAACTCAAAATGCCGGTTTAGAAACAAAAGAGGAATATCCACGCTAAGGGGGCTCTGTAGATATTCCAAATCCGAAAGGTGGATTCACCCTATAAATAGGGAGGGGTTTGTTTTTGTTGGAAAGCTATCCGTTCTCCCTTAGATCAACAAGGCTTCTGAAGTCGATTCTTGTCTCTCCTACCATGAGGAACATGAACGCTTTGCTGATCTTTGAGATGGTGCCTTTGAGCTTATGGATATATCCATCGTCGTAGTAGGACACTTCGATGTTTTGGCCATGGTAAGAGGCGAGGATGCCATCGATTCTTTGCATCTCATCTTCCATGAGCAAAGGCTTTGCCTTCTTGCCTTTTTCGTAGGCCATCTTCATGAGGAAATCCGCTTGGGAATCAAGGGATTTGTATGGCGCCCATTTCTTCATGCCTCTGTCTTTGCTCATCTTCTGTGTCCTCCTATCTGTTCGTTTCTTCTCATGGCCGTGCTCCTCTCTAGCAAGGCGCTTGCTCTAAGTACGCTATTGTCGCCAAACATCCTGTGGATGGAGTCGAGCGCATCGTTCAGTCTTGAACGTTCGATCTGATCCTCCTGGCTCTCAAACAAAGAGAGCTGAACTGAGTCGCCTTCTCCGAGTGAGCCATATGAGATGCTCAGGCCTCTGATTTTGATGTTGTCCGTCCTGGCGAGGAACATATCCTCAATCGCCTCATACAAGGTGTCGGTATCGTCCGTCTTGTATGGTAAGGTCCAACTCTTTCCATAAGACGTGCCGTTTTCATATCCGACGTACAAGGAGACCTTTCCTGCTAAAGAGTTCTGGGCTCTTAGTCTTCCTGATAAGTCATCATTCATCTCTCTGAGTAACAGCAGGGCTTCGTCAGGAAAATACCCGCGAATCAGGGTCTGTCCACATGAAAGAGACGTGTTTTGCGGGACATATTTGTTTTGGATGTCGCTTTCGTCAATTCCGTTTGCGAGGTCTTTTAGCTGTTCTCCCATGATGCCGAATTCCTTCTTCAAAAGGTCAAGCGGAGCAAGGGCGAGTTCCTTGAGTGATCTGATTCCGATCCTCGCCAAATGGTTTGAGGTTCCGGTGCTGATGCTCCAGACCTTGGTGATCGGTTCGATGCTCCAAAGCTTGGTTGGAACATCCTCATAGTTCCAGTGAGCGATATAAGGGGCTCTCTTTTTGCCTTCGTTGTCTAAGGCTGCTTTCGCTAAGAACATATTTGGGCCGATGCCAGCTGTAGCGAGGAGTCCGAGTTTGTCTTTGATGGCTTTCTGGATTCTTCCTACGAGTTCTTCAGCGGTGCAGTGGTACATCTTGAGATACGGACCGATGTTGAGGAAGGATTCATCGACTGAGTAGACATGGAGATCTTCTTCGGAGACGAAATCGAGGAATATGGAGACGACTTTGCATGACATCGTGAGGTAATAAGACATGCGAGGAACGGCATAGATCATGCCTGGCACATCAGGTAGTTCTTTCTTTCTACAGACGTTGCTGCAGCCATATTTTTCCTTTAGGAAAGGGGTGACGCTCATGACGACGCTGTTTTCGCTGCGATATGGATCAACGCAGACAAGAGGCGTGGTGAAAATATCGAGGTGTCGGCAAGCGCACTCACAAGAGGCGTAAAAACTTTTCAAGTCGATAATCGCGATGACCTTTTCCATAAATGCTCCAACGAGGGGACTACATTGAAACTGGTTTTGGGAAGCGAAAAAATACACTTTTGAAAATGAGGGCTTATAGCGATGGATTTTTCCCGCAATCTTTACAATTCAAAAACTTGGAAATTAGACACGGTATAAAAAGTTTTGCTATCCCTAGTGAGAAGCGAAAAAGCGAATCGAAAACCAATATCCAAAAATCTGCATAACCCTTCAGAGAGAAAACGAAATAGCGAAAAATCGCCTGCAAAAACGCCCTCAATTTTATACTTTTACATTTCTATGATTTTGTGGATCCTGAGGTGGGGGTCTTTTTTCGTGAAAAATTGGACAAGATTAATGTAGAGGAAGTGGGGTCAAAACCCGAAAAACCGCATCTCTTCTTCTTTTAAGAAGGGTTATGGACAAAAACTTGGTTAAGCATGCCTAACTTTCGCTTGAACACGGGGTAGGTCAAGTATATATTGGTTAGCGGTGTCTAACCGACATCATTTTAGATTTTCTAAATTAGTTAGATGAACTAACGGAAAGGACAAGGTATGCCAATTGTGTTTGCCCCAACTGATAAGACGCTCAAAATCGTCAAAGTTTTAGCTGATGAGAAAACAAAGAAACATCTGGCCTCTCTTGGAGTCGTTCAGAATGGCGAGATCGAAGTCGTTTCCTCATCTAACGGCAATGTCATTGTGGTGGTCAAAGGAGTAAGGCTTGCGATCAACCGCGACGTTGCCACGAAAATTCTAGTTGCATAGAAAGGAAGGAATCATGCTCAAAAGACTAGATGAATTAAAAGTTGGCGAGACTGGCCAAATCAAGAAGGTAGACGGCGAAGGTCGTCTAAGAAGAAGGCTCTTTGACATGGGTGTCACACCTGGAGCCATAGTCAATGTCAGAAAACTCGCTCCTTTAGGAGATCCAATTGAGGTCACCTTGAGAGGCTACGAATTGACTTTACGTAAGGTCGAAGCCAATTTGATCGAAGTTGAGGTGGAGGACTAATCATGAGCAAACGTTTTGCATTAGCCGGAAACCCAAACTGTGGTAAGACCACATTATTCAACTCCTTAACCGGATCAACCGCTCACGTCGGCAACTGGCCAGGCGTCACCGTTGATAAAAAAGAAGGAACCTACAAGAAACTTGAGGAGAACATCGACATCATTGACCTCCCAGGCATTTATTCCTTATCTCCATATACGAGCGAGGAAGTTGTCTCGAGAAACTACATCCTCGAAGAGAAGCCTGACTGTGTCATCAACATTGTTGATGCTACCAACCTCGAGAGAAACCTCTACTTAACCACTCAATTACTTGAAATCGATGTCCCAATGGTCGTCGCTCTCAATATGTGCGACGTCCTCCGCAAGAGGGGAGACACCATCAAGATCGATGAACTCGCCAAACGCTTAGGCGTCCCAGTCGTTGAGATCTCCGCTCTTAAAGAAGAGAATCTCGACAACCTCATGAAAGCCGCTTATGAGGCTTCCAAAGAGAGCAGAGAAGGTTCAACCGTTATCGAGAACAAAGAGCTTCTCCACCTTATCGGAGACGTCAAGATCTCCTTTGAGGGCCGTAACATTGCCAACCCTCTCTTCCACGCCATCAAGTTAGTTGAGCTTGATGAACTTGAGACCAAAGACCACGCCGACCTCGTCAGCATGGTTGAGCATTTCAAGGAAACCTTCAACGACCAGACTTTCGGATCTGACTTCGAAGCTCTCATCGCCGATGCCAGATATTCCTACATCTCAAGTCACTTCACCGACCTCTTCATTTCCGCTCCACAAGCAGAAGTGGTCTATACCGAAGAAGGAAAGAAAGAGAAGAAACTCACCACCTCCGATAGGATCGATAAGGTTTTGACGCATAGAATCTGGGGTCTCCCAATCTTCATCGTCATCATGTTCCTTATCTTCCACTTCACCTTTGGTGAGGCTCTCTTCTTCATCCCTGTCCATATGGAAGGAGCGGTTGCTGACTTCTTCTCTGGCATGTCCGGAGAACCTCTCGACGGCATCCCGTCCTTAGGCGTCTTCCTCCAGTCCTGGTTTGGCTGGTTCACAGACTCCTTAATCATCGAGAACCTTGGAAGCGTTATGCCAGAGACCTGGTACACCTCCTTGCTCCTTGATGGTGTCTTAGGCGGTTTATCCGCGGTCTTAAGCTTTGTTCCGCAGATCATGCTCCTATTCTTCTTCATCGCTATCCTTGAAGATTCTGGATACATGTCCCGTATCGCTTTCATCCTTGACCGTGCTTTCCGTAAGTTCGGCCTCTCAGGAAAGGCTTTCATCCCAATGCTCACCGGATTCGGTTGCTCCGTCCCAGCCATCATGGCCACGAGAACCCTTGAAGATGAGAAAGAAAAACGTCTTACCATCCGCTTGATGACCTGCTTCTCATGCGGTGCTAAAGCCCCAATCTGGGCTATGCTCGCTGGCATCGGTGCCTGGGTTGGCGCCGCTGGCGACATCTTCGTCTTCACCATCTACCTCGGTGGCATCGCTGCCGCGGTCATCTTCGCTTTATTCTTAAAGCTCTTCTCCAAAGATCGTTATGTCTCCCCATTCGTCATGGAGCTTCCTGCCTATCACTGGCCGCAAGCCCGTAACGTCGGAGCCCTCCTTTGGGAGAAGTTAAAACACTACATGATCAAAGCCGGCACCATCATCCTTGCCTGCACGATCGTCATCTGGTTCCTCAGCAACTTCGGTTGGGACTTCTGGTACAACAACGCTTTCAACAGTTCCTTAGAGGAAGCCACCTTCAACTTTGGTGGAAACGTCTATCCATACTTCGTCGAAGTCATGAACGAAGAAGGCGAAATGGAACTTGCCTACAACATGGAGTGGTCCATCCTTGGCACTCTCGGACAAGGTCTCAGATACTTCTTCTATCCTCTTGGCTGCCTCGAAGGCGGCTGGACCTACGGTGCCGAAGGCTGGAAGTACTGCGTTGCCACCATCACTGGTCTTATCGCTAAAGAAGACGTCGTTGCCACCATGGCCGTCCTTGGCCTTGATGAAGGCACCATCGCCCTCAATGCCGCTGGCGCTTACAGCTTTGCTGCTTACAACCTCTTCACCATCCCATGCTTCGCCGCTATCGGTGCTGCTCATGGTGAGCTCAAAGGCAAACACTTCTGGCTTACCCTTCTTTGGTGGTTCGCCATGTCATATGTCGTCGCCCTCATCATCTACTGGGTCGGTGCCGCTTATGTTTTTGCCTGGTGGCTTGGTCTTATCGTCACCTTGGTTCTCGTCGGCGCTATCGTCGGCTGCGGAATCGTTGTCTCAAAGAGACAGAAAGAGGCTCTCGCTGTTAGAGCGTAAGGTGAACTACTATGCAGTGGTATGAGATTCTCATCATAATTGCTGCCGTCTTATTCGTGGTTGGCGTTTTCGTTTGGAACGTCATCCTCAAAAAGAAAACGGGAAAGTCCCTTGGATCAGACTGTCCAGGGAACTGCCCATCCTGCTGCGGATGCGGTGCTTGTCGCAAGAAAACGAACCTTGTTGAGGAGTACCACAAGTCCGAAGCCAAATAAGACGTTAATCAACTCGCATTCATGAAGGAAGAAGAGGAGTTGAAGAGCCCTCCTCTTCCGATTGCGTGATACCCTCCATGAAGGGCCCTCTACTCCAAGGGCCCTTTTCTCCTCTTAGTAAAGAAGTTTCCTTGTAAGAAATCTAATTGCTAACTATAATGTTCGAGCGGTTGGGGCATTAGCTCAGTTGGGAGAGCGCATCGTTCGCAACGATGAGGTCGACGGTTCGATCCCGTTATGCTCCACCATTTTTATTTGCTTTCCAACGTTCAAACATAGATTGACCTCCCCAGAGGTCTTTTCTTTTGCTTAGCAAAAATGTCAGTCAATCATTCTATAACGTAGTTGCGTATTTATTTTTACGCAGGTAAAATGGTGTTGATATGAACGAACTAAGAAAAAAGAGGAACAAGCTGAACATCACCCAGCTGCAGGCTGCCAACGCCTGCGGTGTTTCTTTGCGCACTTATCAAACTTATGAAGAAACAGATACCTTCAATTCAACGTATGATGAATTGATAAAGAAACTTGATGAAATTGGCATTCCAGACGGATCAAACCATATCATCAGCGTTAGGTTTATCAAACACGTTTGCCGACAGTTTTTCAGTGAGAAGTACCCGGAAGTAAAGTGCGCTTATTTATATGGAAGCTATGCCAGAGGGGAGGCCTCTGGAAAGAGCGACGTTGACATACTGGTCATCTTAGAAGAGCCCCTTGGCTTAAGGTTTTTTGGGATTGCTGATGAGTTGGAGCAGTTGCTTCACAAAGAAGTTGATTTGCAGTCTTATGAGTCGCTTTTAGATAACGCCGCGATGCTAAAGGATATCTTAGTCGAGGGAATTAGGATCTATGGCTGAGAAAATCATCCAAAGAATTGATGGCGTCCTTAAACATATCAACCGTGTTCAAAAAACGATGAACAACGTCTCTTTTGAGCAGTTCAGCAAATCAGACGTCTTGCCCGAGGCAATCTCTTTTAACATCGTTCAGATTGGTGAACGGATGAACAAATTGGAAGAGTTGTTAGCGGATAGATACCCAGACCTTCCCTGGAAAGAGGCAAGGAAAATGAGAAATGTTATCGTTCATGATTACGACAACGTCGATTATGAAAAGGTATATTTAACATCCACCAAGGATTTGCTGGCCTTAAAGGATTCCCTATTAAAGATCAAAGACGACATTAACCACATAAGCGAATCGTCCTTAAGAACGGAAAGATTGGTTTTAAGGCCGTGGGATGATTTTGATGCCGACGAACTATTTGAATTGGCTAAAGAACCAGAAATAGGTTATTGGTGTGGTTGGGAGCCTCATAAGCACATTCGAGACACCTTCTTTGCTCTCCATAACTTTTTGGAGATTAAAGAGTCCTACGCGATTTGTCTCAAAGAAAACGGGGCGATTATCGGTAGCGTTTCTCTTAAATTCAAACCTAACACTGATTTGGCGGACAAGGACGATGAATGCGAATTGGGGTTTTGGATAGGAAAACCATATTGGAACAAAGGATTTGCCACTGAAGCAGCAAAAGAAATAACGAGGCATGGGTTTGAGGATTTAAATGCGTCCATTATTTGGGTGGCAAATTTTGAAGGAAATCAAAGGTCAGCAAAAGTACAGGAAAAACTAGGGTTTGTTTTCCACCACATAGTAGACAAAACGGATTCACCGCAATCACAAACAACAAAAAAGATTCGCGTAAGTTTTCTTAACAAAGAAGAATGGTTGAAAAGGCAATATGAAGAATTAGCCTCTTTGTTTCAATAGCTCTTTGCGGCTATACATCATCTTGTCGGCACGCTGGAAGACCGCTCTGAAGGTGTTGTCTGATTCTTCGCGGAAGTGGGAGATGCCAGAGGAAACGACTGGTCTTTTTTTTGTTGCTTAAGCAATTAGAGGTAGTATGATAAGTAAGAAAGGTAGGAAAAGTAAGAAATGAATAAGATAGAAAACGATCGCTTCATCGTCAGCGTCAAAGTCGGCCCAAAAGGCCAGATCACCATTCCTAAGGAAGGCAGAGAGATGTTCGACATCAAAGAAGGCGAAACCCTTCTTGTGCTCGGCGATAAGAAAAGAGGTCTCGCCATTCTCAAGAGTGACCTCTTCTATTCCTTGATGGGGGAGGATAAGCAATGAATGAGATGTTAAGAATTGAGAACCTTAAGAAGAAATATCCTTCCTTTTCTCTCAAAGGCGTCTCTTTCGACATCAAGCCTGGACAGATCATGGGCTTCATCGGAAGGAACGGCGCAGGCAAAACGACAACTTTGAAATGCGTCATGAACCTCGTCCATTATGACAGCGGTTCCGTCTATGCTTTCGACAAGGATATGACCAAGAATGAGCTTGAGTGCAAACAGAGAATCGGTTTTGCCTTAAGCGAGCTTAACTACTACCCGAATAAAACCATTCGTCAGCTGATGAACGTGACCAAAAGGTTCTATAAGCAGTTTGACGACCATAAGTTCGAAGAGGCTTGCCGCTTATTCAACCTCGACGTCAATAAGAAACTCGAAGAGCTCTCTAGCGGCATGAAGGTCAAGTTCAGCGTGGCAATCGCCTTATCGCATAACGCTGAGCTCCTCATCCTCGATGAGCCAACCTCAGGACTTGACCCAGTTTCAAGAGAAGAGATCCTCGACCTCTTCAGGGACCTCGTCAAGAAAAAGGACCGCGCTATCCTTTTCTCGACCCATATCACAAGCGATCTCGATAAGTGCGCTTCCGACATCACCTATATCCATGATGGTGAGATTATCTACACCGGAACTAAGAAGGGATTCATTGATTCCTACATGTTCGTAAAAGACAAAACCTCCAACAAATCCCTCACGAATGACTATATTTCCTACAAAGAATTCGAGGACCACATTGAAGGTTTGATCTCTCCGAAGAACAAAGAAAAGTTCATCAAAAACGGAATCGAACCAGTGGAGCCAGACCTTGAGCAGATCATGGTCTATTTAGAAAGGAGCAAAGACGGCAATGAAAGCTTTGATTTATAAAGAGTTCAAATTATCGATGCACCCGATATGCTATCTCTTCATCGTTCTTTTCCCATTCATGGTCCTTATCCCAATTTATCCGCTTGGGATTTCGTTCATCTACATCCTTACCTGTTACCCAGTTCTCTTCCTTGGGGCTAACAAAGGACAGCAGAGCAACGACCTTCTCTATTCGACTTTGCTTCCTGTCCGTAAGAAAGACATCGTCTTGGCGAGAATCATCACCGTTCTCTTTATGCAAGTGGCCTCCATGCTCATCTTGAGCGCCCTCTATCCTCTTGCTCTCTTAATCAACCACAGCATGGCCGAGGCCGCCGCTGCGGCAAGAGCGGCAGGGGAGATGGCCAAAGATCCAGTCAATGCTGGCCTCACCCTTAACAGCTTTGTCTTGGTTCTTGCCTTCGCCGTTATGGGATATGCCCTTGCCGACCTCATCTTCTTCCCGATCTATTACAAGCACGGAAAGTCGATTGTCATGTCCACCCTCTTCACCATCATTGGATTCGTCTTCTATATCGGCATTTTCACCATCGGGCTTCCTTATGTCCCAGGATGCGAGATCTTGAATAACCTTCATATCGGCATTCAGTTTGCTTGCTTAGGTGGTACGATACTCTTGTCAGCACTGGTCCATCTCCTGGTCTACAAGATTTCATCCAAGCGACTTGAGAAAGTCGATTTCTAAAAGAAACAAACGGCTGGTTCATCTGGCCGTTTTTTTGTTCCTCTTTAAGCGTTTTCCTAGAGGAAAATTCAATTAACAATTAAAATAAAACCAATGAAGCAGTCGTCTCATATACAATAAGAAGCAGGAATTGATTTTTATGTCCCTTGGCGCAGATAAGAAACATTATTACAAAACAATCGACAAGACTTGCTTTACCGCGAACACGGTTTATCTCGTTTTGCATATCTTTTATCTTGTCCTTTTCATCATCTCGAAGCTTACGGTTCTTGCAATCGTGACGGGTGCGGTCGTTGCGTTCTATGTCGGTTGCTTCTTCCTCATCAGGGCGAAGAAATATTACTTGTACGCCCTCCTTTGCGGAAACGTCTTCTTCGGTTTGATTGCCGTCACTTCTTTGATGGCGGGATTCTCAACCGGCTTCCATTTCTATCTCATCGGCCTTTGCGTCGTATCTTTCTTCACCTCTTATTTTTCAACGAAAAAGAACATCAAAAACTCGGTCATTTGGGTTGTCCTTTCTTTGGCCATCTACCTGACCCTTTATCTCATCACCGCGTTCAATCCTCCGTATTACGTGATTGATAAGTGGCTTGAGGTCACTCTCTTCGTTACGAACGCGACAGTGGTCTTCGGCTTCGTCGCTTCCTACATGGTCGTCTTCTTGAAGTACGCCTTATCGCTTGAGAAGAAGATCATGAGCGAATCCAGAACCGATGAGCTCACCCAAATCAACAACCGTTACGGGTTATATGACTACTTCGATTTGGTTGAGGACAAGGACGACATGGTCCTCGCCTTATTCGATATCGATGACTTCAAAGCCGTCAATGACCGTTATGGCCACTCTGGAGGAGACCACATTCTCAAGAGGATCGCCGAGATCTCAACCGAAGTCCTCAAAGATTCCTTCGTCTGTCGTTATGGCGGTGAGGAATTCGTTGTCGTCATGGAAGAGAAAGAGGGCGGAAGCGTCCTCGATAAGTTAGAGGCTCTCAGAAAGAGAATCGAAGAAGAGCCGTTCGGATTCGAAGGCGACAATATGCGAGTGACCGTCACCATCGGTGCGATGAAATACTCTAACGGCATCTCCCTTGAGAAATGGGTCAACCAGGCCGACGAGAAGATGTATAGCGGCAAGAACTCCGGAAAGAACAAAGTCGTCTATTGATTCGCTAAAGAAACTAAAAGCCACCTTATGGTGGTTTTTTGTTTGATTTGCCCATAAACTAATCACATATGGATTTCTTTGGCTTTGGTGGATACCAACGCGAACCTGAAGGTTGGTTTTCCTGGCAAATGCTTACGATGGTGACATCGTTCATCGTCCTGATGATCTTTTTAGCCGTCTTCTTTGGTGTCAGATACCGTCATGAGGATGAGACGAAGAAGATCTTCGTTCTCAAGGTTTCCGCGATTGCGATCGATTCCTTTGAGATCGTCAAAATCGTTTTGATGTGCGTTCGTGAAGGAAGTGCCAGCAAATTGCTTACGCTTTTGCCTCTCTTCCTTTGTAGCTTCCAACTTATCTCAATCCCTCTTGCGGCCTTTGGTAAAGGCAGACTTCGCGAAGCAGCGATTGATTTCATTTTCCTCTTCGGCGTCTTAGGTGCGTTCGCAGGCACCTATGGTGCAGGCCAAAACTATGGTGCTTACCCTGTTTGGAGTTTCGACAACGTCGTCTCCACGATCACACACTGCATCTCCGGGTTCGCTGGTCTATATGTCGCGATCGTCGGTTTGCTCAAACTCA
>JAEEWP010000086.1 GCA_016287465.1 Caryophanales bacterium
CTCCTCCTTTAGGCATCTAGATACCTCAGCGGCATTAACTTTGCCGTGAGACGCTTTCATGACTTGGCCGACAAGGAAGCCTAGGGCTCTATCTTTGCCAGCTTTGTAATCGGCAATCGACTGCGGGTTGGCATTAAGGACATCGGTAACGAAGGCCATGATGGTCGAGGTGTCGCTGACCTGGGCTTCGATATGAAGTTCCTCTTTCGCTTCTTTTGGAGAAATGCCATCTGAAATGACCTTATCAAGGATGCTGACACACTGCTTGTGGGAGAGTCCGCCAGTCTCTTGCATAAGGACAATTTCGGATAAATATGCTGGTTTTAGCGGCAATTCTTTGATTTTCATGGCGTGCTTATTGAGGTAAGCGTTGATTTCGACGATGAGGAAGTTGGCCAAATCTTTGGCGTTCTTGACCTCACCCATACCAGCTTCAAAGAAGGCGGCCATATCAGGATCGGTGAGGATGATCTCAGCGTCGACTGGAAGGAGTCCAGCGGCTAAGTATCTCTCCATCTTGGAATCATAAAGCTCTGGGCAGGTCGCGATAGCGTCTTCGACGAACTTGTCGCTGAGCTTGATTGGGGTGATGTTTGGTTCGCAGAAGTATTTGTAGTCGACGGCGTCGGTTTTGACACGCATCAAAACGGTCTTGCCACTGCCCTCGTCAAATCTTCTGGTCTCTTGCCTAACAGACTGTCCGGAAAGGAGAAGCTCTGCTTGACGTTTGATTTCATAGTCGATGGCAAGCTCAACGTTCTTGAAGGAGTTGATGTTCTTGATCTCGACCTTGGTGCCAAATTCTTTGGTTCCGATTGGGCGAATGGAGATGTTGGTGTCGCAACGGAGCGAGCCTTCTTCCATCTTTCCGTCGGAGGTTCCGCTATAAAGGACGATGTTACGGATGGCTTCGGCATATTGTCTTGCCTCGGAGCCGTTTGACATATCTGGCATGGAGACGATTTCAACAAGAGGGGTTCCCGCACGGTTATAGTCCATGAGGGTGTAATCCATGTAGTGCTCTTGCTTGCAGGTATCCTCTTCCATGTGGATACGTTCGATACCGATCTTCTTTTTGCCGTTTGGGGTATCAACCAAAACATAACCGTTCTTTCCGATTGGTCTGGCTTGTTGGGTGATTTGGAATCCCTTTGGAAGGTCGCTATAGAAATAGTTCTTTCTATCGAAATAGAGGGTGTGGTCAATGGTCATGTGAAGCGCGTTAGCGACACGGATGGCATTGATGACGGCTTGCTTGTTCACCACTGGCATGGTTCCTGGGAAGGCCATATCAAGTGGAGCGATGTTGGTATTTGGATCACGGGAGAAGGCGACAGGAGCAGATGAGAACATCTTGGACTTGGTCTTCATCTGAACGTGGATCTCTAAGCCAATGACTGCTTCGAAGTTCATAAGTTGCCCTCCTTTTTGTTGAGGATGCTGACGTTGGCAAGGCCAGAGGCTCTTTCGAAAGCGGCAGCGATCTGGAATAGTTTCTTCTCCTCAAAGGCGCGACCCATGATGTTGATGCCGACTGGGAGGCCTTCTTTAAAGAAGAGAGGTAAGGTGATGGATGGGAGACCGGCGAAGTTCCCAAGGGCAAGATGGTTGTCTGCCATAAGGTATTCGTCGGAGAGCTTGTCGGACACACTCTCAAAGAGAGGAGCGACGGTTGGAGAGGCTGGGAGATAGATGAAGTCATAATCCTTAAGGATCTCATTAACCTTCGCAACGATGTTGGCGCGGTTGCGCTGAGCTCTTAAGAAGAGTTCTTCTTGGTTCTCTCTCATCAAGCAGTAGGAACCGATGACGAAACGTCTCTTGATGAGTTCGCTGAATCCTTTGTCACGAGCGTTGAACATGACTTCCTGATAGGACTTGCCACCCTGATATGGGCCGAACTTGATACCATCAAGGTTGGCATCGTTCGAAGTGGCTTCTGCACAGGAGATAACCATGTAGGTGATGTAGATGGATTCGAGAAGTTGCTTATCGAAACTCACAAAATCAACTGCAATTCCTTGCTCTTTTGCGGCTTCAATCGATTTTTCGAAGTGTTTTTTGATTTCTGCGTCAGTAATGGAATCAATGATTTCCTTGATGACGGCGATCTTCATTCCAGCGACTGGTTTGTCGAGGTCTTCTTCGTAACGCTCAACAGGTTTGGTTGAACTGGTTGAATCGTTGAGGTCGCGTCCTGAAAGGACATCGAGAAGAACAGCGGACGAATAGATGTCACGGCTGAAGTAGGCAACGTGGTCAAGGGATGGGGCGAATGGGAATAAGCCATAACGGCTGATTCTTCCCCAAGTTGGTTTCATACCGACAAGGCCGGCGAACGAAGCTGGTTTTCTGACGGAGTCGCCAGTGTCGCTTCCAAGAGAGAATGGAACGATCGAGGCGGCAACGGCAGCGGCGCTTCCGCAGCTAGAACCACCAATGCCTCTCTTGTGGCTTGGGTCCCATGGGTTATAGGTGGTGCCAAGGTGACCAGTGGTTCCGGTTCCGCCCATGGCGAGTTCGTCGAGGGTGGTCTTTCCAAGAAGGACGGCTTTGGCTTCCCTGAGTTTGGTGATGACGGTCGCATCATAAACCGGGATGTATCCATTAAGGATATTGCTCGAAGCAGTTGATGGAATTCCTTTGGTGGAATAGTTGTCTTTGGAGAAATATGGGACGCCCCAAAGCGGGTTGTCTTTCTCTGGTTCGGTTAAAGTGGCGGCAAATGCTTTGGCGCCTTCATCATCAATGTATTCGAAAGCGTTGTCCTTGTTCTCGTGGGCTC
>JAEEWP010000032.1 GCA_016287465.1 Caryophanales bacterium
TTCACCCATATACCAAATCGCTCCTCTCCGCGGTCCCGTTCCCTGATCCAATTGTTGAGAAGAACAGGACCCGTATCATCTATAACCCAATGACGGATCACGATTACTCGAAACAAGAGCCAACCTATCGTGAGATCGTCCCAGGTCACTTCGTTAGATGTAACGACGAAGAGGAGAAGAGGTATCTTGAGGAACTTGGGAAATGAGCAAGATCCCGTTAGCGGGGGAGGGCTTCCGTCCTGAAGAGGATTCCTCCAAAAAGAAAGCCCGCTTCATAAGGAACCTCATCATCTCGCTAATCGCCCTCACGGTGCTCGGAGGCTTCATTGCTCTCATCGAGTACTTCGCCATCAAAGATGCTGAGAAGATCAACGTCCCTCTTCACGTCATCGGAGACGCCTTCGGATTAAGCGGAATCCTAGGATTCGTCGGCTTCGTCCTTGGATATGTCTCTTCGAAAGGAACATTTGACCTTCTCTCCTATTCCGTGAAACTCGTCTTCCTGAACGTCTTTAGACCTAAATACAGGCAAGAGAGCTTCCCAAAAACCTATTACGACTACAAGGTCCTCAAAGACCATGAAGAACGTAAGGCCGTCTTCCCTCTCTTATGGGTATCACTTGGATACCTCGCAGTGGGAATCATCATCATCTCTATCTATCTCAACCAAATAAACTGAAAGGAGAAAACCCAACATGAACAAGAAATTCCTCGTTGTCTCGGCCGCGATGCTTAGCATCTGTCTCGTCGCTTGCCATGATGACCAAACAGAATCTTCAAACCCGACCTCAACCTCAGCAGTTGATGCTAGCAGTGCCGCTTCTAGCGAAGAGACCAAAGTCGACATCACTAATGAAGATCTTCCAAAAGGCGTTACCACTTATCAGGCTGCGGACGGCACCACCCACAACCTCAACCGCGCCTCAATCTACAAGGCCGCTGGAGATCCTCACGTCAACAGCGCTCCAGAGAATGGCAAGAAGCAGAAGCTTCTCGTCAATCCTTTCCGTTTCCAGAAGGATCAAAGCGACTCGAGGGACACCATCGTCGCTGACGACGCTCTTCTCCAGAAGATCACCAAAGCCTTCACCGCGAGCGATGAGGAGCTCAAGCAGCTCTCTGGCAGCGAAATCTATTCCGTCAAGAGCTTCTATGAGCAGTCTTCCTACGGAAAAGGCGCTTTCGATGTCGTCGTTCTTCCATGCTGGGTCGATTACACCGGCACCCCAAGTCAGTTCCAGTCTGCTGCCGCTGCCTCAGGCGGTGGTGTCACTGCCTCCAATTACCTCAAGACCTGGTACAACGCCGAATACAACAAGGCCAACCACGGTTTATTAGGCGCGGATTGGCAATACACCTGGAAAGACTTCGACAGTGACAACGATGGCTTCATCGATCTTGTCTGGAACGTCTATGCCTATCCACAGACCGAGAACGACACCAGCTTCTGGTGGGCTTATGTCACCTACACCGGCGATGACGCGAACATCAACAATCCAAACGTCCAGACCTTAGCCTTCGCCTCCACGAACTTCATGACCGCCAAATTCAATGGCTACGATACCCACACCTTCATCCACGAGACCGGTCACACCTATGGTGTCCTTGACTACTACGACTACAACAACGTCTGGAAACCAATGGGCGGTGTCGATTACATGGATCACAACCTTGGCGATCACTGCGCTTTCACGAAGTTCCACTATGGTTGGGTCAACCCATGGGTCATCAAAGAGGACATGCTCAAAGATGGCAAAGTCGCTGAGATCACCTTAAGAACCACAACCACCTCTGGTGATTGCTTGGTCCTTGCTTCTCCAAACTACAACATGACCGCCTTCGACGAATACATGATGGTCGAGCTCATGGGTCCTCATGGACTTGCTGAGCGTGACTACAAGAGCGGCTACGAAAACACCAAAGGCTTCACTGAGGATGGCATCAGAATCACCCACGTCGACAACCGTATGTGGAGAGGCGATCACGATAAGTGGATCTCCGATCCTAACGATCTTGGAAGAAACGGCGGCGAAGTCAGAAACACCAACTCCCACGCCGGCCGTAATGGCATGCGTACCGACCTCGACTTCTGGCCAAATGAGGATGGAAGCGCCAAGCAGTACTTCACCCAGCTCTCCTTAATGGATTCCTCCAATATCGAGCAGAACTGGACGAACACTCCAAACTTCACTGCTAACAACGGCACCCTCTTCAAGAAGGGTCAGCGTTTCAACCTTGGACCAAAGACCGCTTGGGCAAAGACCTTCATGCCAAGCGGAACCAACCTTTGGAACAAAGCCAAGACCATCACTGGTTGGGCTGGCACCGATAAGCAGACCTTCACCATCGATGAGACTTGCACCTTCAACTTCTACCTCAAGGTCAAGAACATCGTCAAAGATCCAGAATACGGTGCTGTCGCGACGCTTGAGATTAAGCTCGATAACTAGGCCACACAAACAAAATTAAGCCCTGTTTTGCAGGGCTTTTTTTGATTTTGATGAAGGGGTTATTAATAGTCGAATTCTCTGTTTGCCAAGATGAATTCTTTGAAGCGGGGGAGGGCGAATGAGACTTCGCCCCAACCGGATTTGGTTATGATGCCTTTTTTTAGAAGCCTGTCTCTATATGGGGAGAAGCCTTCTTTACTAATATTTAGGGCTTTCATGATTTCTGAAGATTTGCCAATATCGAGATCCGCTAAAACGTTGACCACTTTCTTTTCGCTGTCAGGAAGGTCGAAATAGATTTTCTCATAGACGTACTCACGGAGTTTGCCGTCGAATTCTTTCAAGATTCCTTCATCTAATTTTGTTTTGCCACTTTCGTAAAAAGCATACCCAAGGACTTGATAAGCGAAGGCATAGCCATTGGTTAGTTTCGCCATTTTAACAGCTTCTTCTCTACTGACTTTGAGTGTTTCTTCAAAAGAATCGGCGATCTCCATCAGATTTAATGACCCAACGTTTGTGTTTGGGGCTCGGTATAAGAATGTGAGGGATTTCTCATTCTGAAGACTGCGGACATTTTCGTACAGCCCAGTCATAAGGAGGTAAAGCGGATAATCTTTTCTGATAAAGATCTGATACTGTTGAACGAAAGTCTTAACGTTTTGGTTGTTTGAGATATCGTCGATGCAGATAAGAACCTTTTTTCCTTTCTTTTTGATGACCTCGAACATTTGTTCAAGGAGAGTGACAACGTTTGAGACCGGCTTTTCGCCAGAGAGGCTAATTGAAAGACCTTGGAAGGAGAAACTGAATTCCTTTTTGAGGAAACGGAACTTCATGTTGGCTTGTTCGTAGACACTGCTGGCGAGGTACTCAAGCATATCGGTTTCTGGATTGAGTTCAACGACGATCCAGTCTTTGAGGGCGGAGAAATACTTACTCAACCTGGTGAGCATAACGGTCTTGCCGGAACCTCTAACTCCGGTTATGAGCTCCACGGCTGCGGCAGGCGAATCAGATAAGAAAGAATCCTTGATTGAGTCAAATTGGCCTGAATTTGAAATCAAAGATTTAGGCTCTTTGCCAAACATTAATGTGAAAGGGTTGCTCATGTTTGTGTCCTCCGTTGTTATACTTTTTCTTTCCAGTTATACTTTATCATACTTGTTATACTTTGTTATACTTTTTTTGTTTCTTGTGGGAATATTTGATAACATAGCGGTGCTATGATCCTTTCGGTCGGAGAGATATTAATCGATCTCATTGAAGGAGTCTCCAAAGTCGGAGGCGCGCCTTTCAATGTGGCAGTCAATGCTTCCCGCTTAGGAGGAGATGTCTCTTTCGTTGGATCAATCGGAAAAGATGAAGAAGGGGAGTTCCTTAAGAACTTCGCTTCATCTTTTGGATTCAACACCCTCCTTCTTAAAGAAGATATGAATAGGAAAACAACCAAAGCCATCGTTGAGCTTAAGGATGGGGAAAGGTCTTTCAGGTTTGAAAGGGATAACACCGCAGACGCATATCTTCCTGATATTGATGATTCTCTTCTTTCTAGAAGCAATATCATCCATATAGGTTCTCTTCCTCTTTCAATCAAGGAAGGAAAGGAATACATCCTCTCCCTTATCGATAAGGCCCATAAGATGAATAAGAAGATCTCCTTTGATGTCAATTTCAGAAGCGATGTCTATTCTTCAGTTGAAGAAGCAATAGAGATATCGAAAAGAATCTGTCTTCTCTCCGATATCGTCAAACTCTCAGAGGATGAGATATCTCTTCTTGGAGAAGGCTTCATCAAAGAAGAACTGAAAGATAAGATGGTCTTCATCACTTTAGGAAAGAAAGGCTCAATGTGCTCTTACAAAGGGAAGGACACTTTCGCTAAGAGTGAGCCAATCAAACCAATAGACACAACAGGGGCTGGTGACGCCTTCATGGGCGCGGTCCTTTATAAATTAGATAAAGAGAAAGAACCGAATATGGAAGAAGTCCTTTCTTTTGCGAATAAGATCGCAAGGGAGTGTTGCCTCCATCTAGGAGCGATTTGACTTTTCTCGACGATTTTTCATATATTAGTCGCGTAAAAGCATGGCCGCTATGTCATTGAATAGAAAAACAAAAATCATCCTTCCTTTGCTTTCCTCGTTTTGTTGTTTTTCTTGCACGGTGATGTATGAGATAAAAACTCCATTCGTTGATCTTTACGAAAAAAATGTCGTTTGGTCTGACGAAGAAGGAAAAATAGAAATAACGGTCCAAGGTCCAAGACAGGACCGCGGTTTTGCAAAACTTTTTATTGCTGGAGAAGAAATAAAGGCACGCGCGGAATTCTGCAACATCAACTGGACTGGCGTTGGAATAAGTTTGGAGACTGAAACGAGCGTTCTTAGTGTCTCAGATGGCGTCCAATATTCATATCATGGCTATTGGCTGGAATTTAAGAAAACTGAGGGAAATGATTCTGCCACGTTTGAAATACCAAAAGGACTAGTAGAATCTGGCGACCCTTATTTTGCTTCCATCGAATCCATAACTTTGAAGAAACGGGCTTTAGCTGAGGAAAACTTCGATGCCAAATATTGCGTTAACGGTCGTTGGTGGACAAAAGACCAAAACATGGAGATCTATAATTTTGACGAAACACCGTTCACCGGTAAGGCTAGCTGGCGATATGGTTCCGAGGACCTAGAACTCTTCTACCTAGAAGACCATGGATTCAAGATCATTGAAGGGGAAGAAACGATAGGGGAAGGCAAATATTCAACTTACCTCGACCATGTCACCTTCGACTTCGATGTCAGCGGTTCAGAAACGTTCGGCGAAAGCGTGTCCCTTTATTGGTCCTGGACGTTTTACAAAGGATCTTCCAAATAACCAAAATAAAACCCCCTCCAATCGGAAGGGGTTCTTTTTATTTCATGATAAGGGTGACTGGGTTAAATGGCTCAATCTCTTCGGCTTTGGATTCTTCGTATTTCTTGACGATTTCAGGATCAACGTATTTCTTGTCGACCCAGATCTCATAGACGTATTCATCGAACCAAGCGTCATCAGAGACATAATATCCGTCTTTGCCATTGTCCTTTCCCCAGGAGTTCTCAATCTTCCATTTGTTTGGAAGACCTTTTTCATCAAGGTTAACTCCGGTGAAGGTCATCGCATGGCAGCAGGTAGAGGTTCTATATAAGAGCCTTTCACCTTTGGTGAGAGGGAAGGAGATTCCAAGAAGCTCATCAACACGGATGAGGTCCTTGCCCATAAGGCCTTCTTTGCGGAGACATTCGGCTCTGACGTCTGCAGCGAACCAAACGACTGTCTCATCCTTAAGGGAAGCGATAAGAGCTTCTTTGAGTTTGTTTAATGGAATGCTGAACCAACTAGCGGCCTCACCTTCATGGACATTCTTGATCCATTTGCATTCATACCTTTGGTATTCCTTGAAGGATGGAAGAGGATAATGGCCTAAGCCAAGGTAATTGGAGAAGTCACCTCCGATATACTTGTCATAGAACTCTTTCGGAGTGAACTTTCCTTCGTTGTGATACTTATCGTCTTTGTCGGTGTATTCGAAGGTGAATGATTCGGAGGTGGTGCCAAGAGTCATTCCAAGGACTTTGTAGATCTCAGAAAGGAAACCTTCCTTTAAGGAACGGAGGTCATCAACACTCTTTCCTTCTTCGTGGGCTTTTCTCAAAGAATAGATATCTTTGGCAATTAACTGATTGAGAGTGGCATTGAGCTCAGAAGTAGCAGAGGAGACCGCTCCATCAGGCATGACGTAAGAAGGAACGACGCCATACTTCTTCACAAGGTTAGAGAACCAGTTGAAGTATCCTCCATCAGAGGTGTTATCAAGGTTCCAGGTGTTCATCCTTGAATCGACTGGTTCATCAAGGAGAAGCATCGCTCTCTCGAGTGTGGCGTTGCTCTTCTCAAGCTTGTCATAGAACTGAAGATAGGCTTGGGATAATTCGATGTTCTTGATGTTAAGCTTCTTCATGAGGATGGTTCTAAGGACATTGAGTCCAGCGAACATCCAGCATCTTCCTGATTGCTTCTGATTGGTGACGGAACCGGCTTTGACATCAACGCTGAAGGTATCGGTCAAGGAATCGAAGGTCTCTTTGTCGATTGCGCTGTTATATAAGCCATTGTGAGTGACAGTTCTTTCGATCACCTTGTGGCTCTTGTCTTTTTTGTATTCATCTTCATACGAAGATAAGTCTTTTGATTCAATTGCTTCTTTCATATAACTGCTTCCTCCTTTTGAAGCGCTTGATTAACATACCACAAGATATAGAAAACTAAAGGATTACTTTTTAAAGTAACCGAAAGAGCGTTCCGTCTAGCCTTCCTGAAACCGATTGAATAACGAATGTGAAACAAAAACGAATAAATTACAAAAAAAGTTTCACACAAACGATTGCAATTATGTGAAACAAATATATAAAATAATGATGAAAATGTTTCACACAGGGGGATTCCTATGGAAATTGCAAAGCTGTTAGAAGAGAAAAGCGTCATCGAAGCCAGTTTGGAAAAGATGATTTATGGATCGATAGAAATAAGGGAGCAGAATGGGAAAAAACTAATTTACGTCCACTACAGAGATGATGGGCGTCATTATTCAAAATATGTTGGCGAATATTCCCGCGATCTTTTTGCGATGATAGCCACAAACAACAACGCCGCCAGGGCTTACAAGAAACGCCTTAGGGAAATAAAAAAGGAACTGGGCAAAAACAATTATATTCAAGAAGAGATTAGCGAAGATGTCGCCATCAACATTGACTTGGCAAGAAGGAATCTCGTTGATTCGGTTTATAAACAAGCGGTGTTAGAAGGAGTCGCAACGACTTATTCAGATACCGAGACCCTTGTTAATGGTGGCATGGTCAACGGGATGACGGCAGCCGACGTTCAAAAGGTCGTAAATCTGAAAAGAGCTTGGGAATTCATTTTGTCTCCAGGAGTTATTCTTTACCCAAGCAACTTCGCCATCGTTTCTCAAATCAATGGAATAGTGGAAGAAGGTCTTTCCTTCAGCGCGGGCCGGATTAGAAACGTTCCCGTGACGATCGGAGGAAGCTCCTATGTTCCGCCTTTTCCAATCGAAGATCAGGCAAAAGAAGATATCAGGAATATAACGGAATCCGACAAATCTCCGTTAGACAAGGCCATTGAAGCGTTGCTTTATCTAAAGAAGAGGCAATTGTTTTTGGACGGAAACAAAAGGACCGCTGTAATTTTTGCCAACCACATCTTAATCAAGAACGCATCTGGATTGATTGTCATTCCTTCTGAGTCGGTTCCTGAATACAAGAAACTGTTGATTCATTATTACGAAACCGACGAAAAAGAAGAGATCATACGATTCCTGAAAGAAAAGTGTTACAGACCTCTTAGATGATTGGTTAGAAATAAGAAAACGCCCCACAAATAGTGAGGCGTTGTTTCTTATCTGTGTTTCGCGTGGAAGGCAAGAGAGACTCCGCCTGGGCCGCTATGTGCGCCAGCGGTCGGGTTGCAAGGGACCTTCTCAATCTTAAGGTCCTCTCCGAATTTGGCTCTTAGCATATCTATTGTCTTCTTAACGAGAAGTGGGGCATCCGTATGTCCAACGACGAATGTGTAGTTCTTGATATCGTCACCAAGGTCCTCAACTAACTTGACGATGGTCTTGATGGCATTCGCCTGGCCAATCGCCTTTCCAAAGGATCCCATGATGCCTTTCTCATTGATATTGATAAGAGGTTTGATGCCGATCATTCCTCCCATGAACGCGCTGAAACCGGAAACACGTCCAGACCTCTTGAAGAACTTAAGGTCATCGGCGAAGAAGTAGCAGGCGAAGTGCTGTCTTTCTTTCTCGCCCCATTCGATAAGCTCATCGATAGATGCGCCGGCTTTGTATCTCTCAAGCATCTCTTTGACGATGACATAGGCACCAGTCGTCATCATAAGGGTGTCGAAGTGCTCGAATCTCGCTTCTGGATATTTCTCTTTGAGCTCTTTGATGGCGATCTCCATGTTGTCGAAGGTGTTGCTCATCGCACTGGAGAAATGGATATAAAGGATAGTCTCGCCTTTAGCAAAAGCAGGTTCGAATATCTCTTTGTAGTTGGCAGGGGATAATGCCGCAGTGGTAGGAATCGTTCCCTCACGGAGCATGTTGTAATAGGTGTGAGGATCGAATGTATCGAAGTCGACGTATGGGCGGACTTCTTTCTCACCGATGAAATAAGGCATCGAGATGAGGGTGACGCCATATTCCTCGGCTTGGGCTTTGGTAATGTCGCAATCGGAATCAACGAAAATGTGAAGCATGGTTATGTAAGACCTTTCGTATGGGTATAAGAGAAGTGTATAGCAAAGAGGCCATACTTTCAAAAGTATGTGAATTGTCTCATTAACCTTGTAAAATTCAAATTGAAGGGGGAATTGACATGAAAATCCGAAAAGCTTTTCTCATCGCGGCAATGCTTTTTCCTTTTTCTTTAGCAAGCTGCAACATCATCCCCTCTGACTCATCTTTGAGCGAATCCTTTGGATATAGGGTCCGCTTCCATACCGAATGCCTCTTACTCGTCCCTGATCAAAGGGTAGAGGAAGGGGGAAAGGTCAAAGAACCTGAAATAGATAGGCCTGGCTATACCCTCAAAGGATGGTACTCTAACGGCGTCAAATGGGATTTCGACAAAGACATCGTCCAAGGTGACACCATCCTCGTTGCCGAATGGATTGGCAAGGAATATAGCGTTCGCTTAGTGGATGAGATAGGTCCCGCCAATGGCCACATAACCGTCACTTGTGGTAAGCACTACACTTTGCCACAGCCAAATGTGACGGGTTACAGATTCTCAGGCTGGTGGAATGGCGAGGAAAAAGTTCCTAATATGGGAGAATGGTCGATCCCTAACGACGTCACCTTGACCGCAAGATACCAAGGAAAGACCTATGAGCTCACTTTAGACACCAACGGAGGCACCTTTCCTAATGGCGACACTTCAGCTAAATATTCAGTGACCTATGGATCGCACTTCACCCTTCCTGTTCCGACGAGCACCTTCGGAGAGTTCAAAGGCTGGTATGTGGAAGACACCAAGATAACGGATTCCGAAGGAAATTCCATCGCGCCATTCACGTTCCTACCAACTCCAAAAGTCGTTGCGAGCTGGGACAACGATATCTATAGCGTCGCTGACCTCAAAGCCCTCGTTAATAACCCATCAGGCCACTACGCCCTTAGGGCTGACCTTGACCTATCAGGCGAGGAATGGGTCCCTCTTTGTGATTCATACGAGAACGCTTTCTCAGGGCTCTTCAAAGGCAATAACCATACGATAAGAGGACTCACCATGACGACCCCAAGGGATTATAGCGGTCTCTTTGGACGAACCAAAGGCGGAACCATAAGGGGCGTCAAACTCACCGATGTTAACATCAATATCTCCGGTTTGACCGGTGCGAGCTACATTGGCGCGGTCTGCGGATACGCGCAAGGCTACATCCGCGAATGTGAGGTATCAGGTTCGATAACCACGACTCCGCTCTCTCCGGCCTATGGCGTACACACAGGTGGCATATGCGGATATATCGCAAGTAAAAGTGGTATGTTGAATACAGGAGTGACTCTCTGCGTAAACAACGCGAATATCTCCGGAATCAGGTATGTCGGAGGCATCGTGGGACTTGCGATGGCTCAATGCCTCCTTTGCACAAATAACGGAGATATTACTTCAGATCTCTATGCCGGCGGCATCATCGGATGTTTAAAGAACGAAAGAGCCGAGAGTTGCTTAAATACCGGCAATGTTTCTTCCTCTTCCCATGCGGGAGGAATCATCGGTTATGTCGAGACATCATATATCGTTCAGAAATGCAAGAACGAAGGGGATATCACGGCTGCTTTATTTGGCGGAGGCATCGTCGGCGAAGCGGAATCCGGTTGGATTGAGTACTCAGCTAACACTGGCAATATCTCTTCTTCTAACGACGGATCGTCGACTGATTACGTGGGCGGCATCGTTGGCCATTTCAACAGCCCAGACATCTTCGAGTGCTATAACCGTGGCGATGTCAGCGGACTCTCTAATGTTGGTGGAATAGTCGGATATGTAAAAGGTTCAACCTCCGGAACGATAAACGCATGTTATTCGTTAGGAACGATCACGTCAGCCTCCTATGCTGGCGGAATCGTCGGTTCTTCTTCTTTGTGTCAGCTAAGCGGATGTTATACGGCCATCATAGCCAGTGGTACCGGTTCCTTCAAAGGAACGATAAATGGAACGGATGAGGCAGAGATTGATTACTCGACCTGTTACTATTCCTCTTCGGAAGGATGTGCCTACTTAGAGGGGAATGAGGTTCCGGTCCATTATGATGAGGATTTCTATGTGAACACTCTGTCATGGAGTGCTTCTGATTGGTCTTTTAGTGAAGACGATTATCCTACTTTGGAATCCGAAAGCAGTTTGATAAGAAGCGAATAACTTTCATAATCAATTACCCTCCTCACTTACCATATAGAGGAGCAGGCGGTGATTTTTCACAAAAAAGATAAAGAATAGTAAATTGTTGACACTTTTCACTGGCGACGCTTACGGGAAGAACCTGTAAATAATTCAGGCGGAATGATAACTAAACACCCCTAAAGGGGTGTTTTCTTTTGATTCGAGGCCATAAAAATGGTAAAATATAGTAGGGAAAAACATATGACCACGAAAGATGTCCTTAGATGCAAATACACCGCGCTCATCAAGGCAATAGACCTGAAAGAAGGAATGCTCTTAATAGATGAAGATGACTGCGATGACCCTCATACCATGACCCATGTTTTTAAAGTGAGTAATGTGGTTGTCACAAAAGAACTGGTCTCATGGAGGGAGACAGCTTTCGATGACTTTCCTAAGAGAACGGTCGATTTCAACCACGGAATATATAGAACCTACGAGGAACCGGAGATCCCTGTATATTTCCCCACCATCAAAAAAGGTTTGGAGTTTGGGATTAAAAGAAAAGACATCAAACGGGTCTTAGTGTGATGTCCGAAAAGAGGACATGACATTCATCTTCATAATGATAGGAGTAATGGAACATGAAAAATCTATTTGAATACGCCACAAAAGAGTTGAGCCAAGATGCATTCTTGAGATGGCTCATCGAGAATTGGAACGAATCGGATGACAAAGAGTTACAAAGGGCTTCCAGAGGGTTTCTCGATTTTTTGACTGACAATGCGTATAGCCATCTCGATTATGAAAAAGCAAAGATAGTCACATACGCCCAAGTTGCGCATATGGATATCACGATAGATGTTTTTCCCGATAAGGATAAAAAACTCCACGACATCATTGTTATCGAAGACAAAACTGGTAGCAGTGAGCACAACCAATTGGTGGACTATAACGAGACGTTGAGGAAGTGGAAAAATCAAAAGGACGGAAATGTAAGGGATATCCATAAAGTTTTCTACAAAAGCGGCTACCTATCCGACCAAGACGACAAGGGTATAAAGAAGGCGAACGAAGGCGAAGAATCCACATGGAAAACGAAAGACATCAGGGATATCTGGAAGTTCTTCAAAGACTACACTAACGCTTCATCGGATGTTCTCCGGGATTATTCGAGATACATAGAACGACTTCACAAGGCCGATATAGGGGAAATAGAAGAAGGCAATCTAGAGAAGCTCCTTCCATTTGAGTGGGAGTGTTTGATCAACAAATGGTATCCAGTATCAGTTCTTGGCAAAGATGAAGCCTGGGTCAGTTCATATCAAGGAAGATACGTTTCCATCTGTTACCGCATCGATTTTCTGAATAAAGGTGTCTACAAAAGAGAGTCCTTTACCGGAGGTGCTACCTTAGAGATTTTCATCCGTGAAAAGAAGTGGTTTAGTGCAGTTCTCCATCATTCGTTCAAGGTTCCCGAAAGAGATGATAGGGCGTGGAATATTTATGACATCGAAAACAAAGATCATTTCAAACGTGCGGAAGAACTAAGAAATGAGTTGGTTGAATTTATAAATAACGACTCCAGCGGTTATTTCACGAAAGTCAAAAAAGACGCTTTCAGCTGTTTCGGGAAAATAAAGGAAAAACCTGGAGAGATAAAAGATTTGAAAGAAGCGGAGAAGCTAATCAAAGAATGGATTCTTTGGTTCAGAGCACTTGTAGCTAATTTTGATAAACGTGGTAATACGGGAACTCAATTCAAACCACTAACAACAGAAGAAGTGTCTAAAATGACAGTTCAGGAATTAATTCAGAGGTCAGTCGAAATTGCAGTATCAAAGGGTTTCAGGTTGGTAGTAATTGAGGAAATCGAAAAAGCAGAACAAAACACCGACCGTCGCCAGGATTTGGAAGAGTTTCTTGAACACCCAGACTGGAGTGAAAACACCCTGGTATTGATGATGTACACGCATTGAAAGAAGAAACAGTTCAATCCCTGTATTTCTTCCAAGGGATATAGACGGACACTTTCTTTTGGTAATTAGAGTATTCCGGATATTTCCCTTTGGAGATATTCTCCGCAAGGATGGTGGATCCAATGAATAACAAGATAAGTAGAAGTGCCCCAATCCCACTTAGATTGAAGACGCCTGTTATTCCGTATTCACCCACTAAAGCAGATATAGAGAAGATATACACACCAACCCAGATGGATTGCTCACCAAGGTAATTAGGGTGTCTGCTTCTTCCCCATAAGCCAACCGTGTTGAATCCTTTGGAATATGGGAGAGGAAGCTCTTCAAGCTTCTTTCCTTCTTTGAGCATCTTGTATTTGGTGGTTTGGAATTTCCATTGCTCTTCATCCGCGATTGTCTCAATCGTTAAAGCAAGAAGAGCAATTCCTCCTGCCACGAAATCAATCCAGCTAAGTGGAGCATTCGAACCCACACACATAAGAGATGGAAGAGTGATAAGCAAAACAAGAAGGTTCTGATAAATACTAATGAAGAACAAATCAAAGATTCCCCAGACAAGCCTGTTATTAAATGGCTTCTTGCTTCTAAGGATGGCCCACCTATAATCTTCGACACCACTCCAGAACTTCCAGCTATACGCGCCTTTACGGGCGAAGTTCATCGTCAATCTGATTCCCCATAATGTAGCGATGATGGCAATGACGACGCATCTCCAGTTCATCTCACTCATACCAGCGATGATCCAGGTATAAGCGATAGGCAAGATGCTCCATAATTTGTCCATCTGGGAAGTGTTACCGCTAATCTCTCCGACAACGAAGCAATATAAGGCAGCGATGCCGCAGACAATCAAAAGAACAAAAAGGATATCCATCCTCTCGCTAGAGAAGGTGATATCGAGGGAAGATGCGAAAGTGGTCATGATGTTTTTCCTTGTGAACGATGAAGCAAGTTTAACACACGGGTATATCAAGACAAACTCTTTTTGCGGAACTGCAAAATCCTAGGCAAATCACCCCTCTTTTTTGAGACGCAAACGCAATAAGCAACTCAAAGGGCATTTGATATGAGCCTTTTCGCGCGTATAATGTAACAGGTACATGAGTACGAAAAAGAATTATAACTACGTCAGGCTGATATACATCATCACTGACTTTGTCTTCACTGCGCTCGTCGTCGGGTTTACTTTCGTGTCCCACGCGATGTGGCAAAGCATTCCACAAGAAAAGATCATCGCTGACGTCATCTTCACCCTCTCGTTTTCTCTTTTGATGCCAATCGTTCTTGGTATCTTCAAATGCTATAGAGTCCTTCTCCGCGAATTCGGCCTCGTTGAGTCGATGTGGATGTGCCTTGCCATCGGCATCGTCGATGCCATTGGCTTAGTGGGCATCATCGTCCTTAGAACCTTTGACCTCATTTCCATCATGACATATTGGTCTTGGGCTCTTGTCTCTGGCTTCCTTTTCCTTTCTCTTCCTGCTTTCCGCGCTGTCGGAAGGCTTTTTAAACTCTTCAAAGCGAGAAAGAAACTCGATGACTCAATCAGAACCCTCGTCATCGGTGGTGGCGACACTGCGAAGATCTATATCGACGAAACCCG
>JAEEWP010000087.1 GCA_016287465.1 Caryophanales bacterium
GTATCCAGGATGGCTACTCCCGTGGCATCATGTCCTCCTACAACCGTCTTGGTATGATGGAGACCGCCGCTTCCTATCCTCTTCTCGTTGAAGTCCTCCGTCATGAATGGGGCTTCAGAGGCGCTGTCCTTTCCGATATGACCCACCATGGCAACAGCTCCTTCGACGGAACCAAATACGAAAATATCAACAACCGTACCCTCTCTGGCTGCAACGTCCAGCTCGACTCCGCTGACTACGGCCCAGATATGAACTGCAAGTGGGATGCCACTGCCTTCGATGGCAAAGGCGCCCCAACCTTCACTTATGAAGGACAGAAATACGAATCCTACTCCTGGTGGTATGCCGTCCGTCAGAGCGCCAAAGGCCTCATCTACGCCCACGCTGCCTGCGGAAAAGCCCAGAACAACGTCTTCGGCATCCAGGATCAGGAAGCCATCACCACTGAAGACAGCCTCAAAGTCACCCTTAACAAGGATGTCGGCGAAATCAAATTCGAAGTCGCTGACAAGTATGCTGTCGGTCAGGAATACAATGGCAAATCCATCACTGGCGTCGAACTCGCTATCGATGACGTTCAGGTCGACCAGAAGCTTCAGGCTGGTCTCAAATTCGAAGATGGCAAAATCACCGGTACTCCAACCGTCGCCGGTGCCAAAGACATCATCATTTGGGCCAAACTCACTCTTGAAGGCGCTACCGAGACCACTGATATCGCGACCGTCTTCACCCTTGAAGTAGTCGATCCAGCCTACGACATGGAAGAGAACGGTGAAGATGTAACCCCAGCCACTGGACTTCCAATGGCTGCCATCATCGGCATCTCCGTTGGCGGTGGCGTCCTCGTCCTCGCTGGTGCATTCTGCATCGTCTGGTTCGTTGTCCTCAAGAAAGGCAAGAAGCCAGAAGCCAAAGCCGCTGAATAAGCTTTGCTAAGAACTGCCAGGCCAAAAACCTGGCAGTTTTCTTTTGCCCAAAAATTCTTAGCATTTCCATAAAGCAAAAAGGATTTGCAGTGGTTTTTTGGAAATAGAAGCAGGGGAGAAGACATAAAAAAGAGAGGACGTTTTGCCATCCTCTCTCTGCTGCTTTTTCTTATTTGTTGCGTCTTCTGTCGCCGTATTTCTTGAACTTGACTTTGTACATCTCTTTGTCGGCGTTGTTGACGATGTCGCTTAAACTCGCGCCATCCTCGCTGAAGGCCACGCCGATGGAGACATGGATGTCTTTCTCAAGAAGGGTCTTCTCAACGTTCGAGGCATATTCATAGGCTTCCTCATCAGTGTGGATTGGGAAGTAAGCGACGAACTCATCGCCACCGAACCTACAGCAGTCTCCATTATCTGGGAGGGCTTGGTCAACGGCCTTGGCAATGGCCTTGAGGATCAAGTCGCCTTTGTTATGGCCATAGGTATCATTGATGTTCTTGAAGTTATCGGCATCGATGAAGAAGACGGCGCACCTCTTCTTCTTTTTGACGACCCTGTCATAGGCAGGGACCATCTCTTCATCGAAGAAGATACGGTTATGGACGCCGGTTAACTGATCGTTGTTATAGAGTTCACTCAAAGTCTTGGAGAGTTCTGAGTACTTAAGGGTCTTATAAAGGGATTCGCCTTGGAAGATGAGACGGGATCTCGCATCGACAAAGTCTGGGAGGACGATGTTGTCTGCATCCTCTCTGACGATGATATAGCCAACGACTTCTTTGCCGAAGTGGAGGGCGCTAACGAAGGCGACCTTGTCCTTCATGCTCCTGACCATGCGTTTTCTGACCTCTCTGATGGAGTCTGTCGGGACTTGGGTGCCATTCTCGAAATAGAGGGCGATGCATTCACGCTCAACAGGGACTCTCTTTGTGGAGAAAGTGGTGGTTCCTGGCTGGAAGAGACCTTTATCAACGGAGATGAGGCAGGATTCGACCTGCTTGAAGTATGGGTAATCGGCTAAGGCCTTGAAATAGCCTTCGAAGTTATTAAGAAGGGAAAGGTCCGCCATCATGGTGGTCATGCGGTTGCGCTTATGATCGTTCCTGAAATCGGTCAAGACGCTATCCATCGCGTATTTGCGGTAATCAAGGACTTTCTCGCTCTCACATCCGCAAGACTCGCGGAAGATCATCTTTCCGTCTATATAGGTGAATTCAGGGACGTCTTTTCCGTCGACCAAATCGCAGACGACGTCGATCATCCTCTTGCCGGCTTCTAAGCGGTCGATGCCGACGGTGGTGATCTGAGGGGTGTAACGCTCAGCCTGGCCATAGTTATCGAATCCGGTGATGATGAAATCCTTCGGGCTGCTGTATCCGCGTTTTCTGGCAGCTTCGAGGGCACCGATGGCAATACGGTCATTAGCGCATACGATGGCTCCTGGGAGATGACCCGAGGTCTCGAATATGAGTTTTTCCATATTCTTGAAGCCGGAATCGTATTCGAAGTTACCGACATAGATTGGGTTATCCATTTGGTTGAGACCGAAACGGACCAAAGAATCCGCATAAGCACGGGCTCTGGCATTGGCCTCGAAATTGGAAGAAGGTCCGCCGAAGAAGGCAAAGCTTCTGACGTTATGCTTGCGGTAGAGGTGGTCCATCATCTCTTCGATGGATTT
>JAEEWP010000033.1 GCA_016287465.1 Caryophanales bacterium
CAAAGTCATCGATAACAAAAAGATGGCGGCAGGCGACGTCATGATCGCCCTCCCATCTAGCGGCGTTCACTCAAATGGCTTCTCTCTTGTCAGAAAAGTCTTCGATATCGAGCACGCTGACATCAAGACCCCTCTCCCAGAGCTTGGTGGCAAGTCTCTTGGCGAAACCCTTCTCACCCCAACCAAAATCTACGTCAAACCAGTCCTCGCCCTTCTTGATGAGGTCGAGGTCAAAGGCATCTCCCATATCACCGGAGGAGGCTTCTATGAGAATATGCCTCGCTCCATCCCAGATGGACTTAAAGTCGTCATCAAGAAAGAAGACGTCAAGATCCTCCCAATCTTCAAACTCATCCAGTCAAAGGGAAACATCCCAGAAAGAGATATGTTCAACACCTACAACATGGGTGTCGGCATGTCCATCATCGTCAAGCCAGAGGATGTTGAGAAATCTCTTTCCATCTTAAAAGCCCATGGCGAAGACGCTTATGTCGTTGGCCATATCGAGAAGTCAAACAGTGACGAAAAGATCGAAATCAACCTCTAGGACAATGAAAAAGGAATTTGCTAACATCGCGGTCTTCGTTTCAGGAGGAGGTACCAATCTCCAGGCGATTCTCGACTCAATCGACAAAGGAATCATCTCTTCTGGAAAGGTCACCCTCGTCCTCTCAAACAAAAAAGACGTCTACGCCTTAGAAAGAGCGAAGAACCATAACATCGAATCACTTGTCGTCTCAAAGAAAGAGCTCGGTTCCCAAGAAGCCTTCGAGGACGCTCTCCTCAAGGCTCTAAAGGAAAGAGATATCGACCTCATCGTTCTCGCGGGATTCTTAGCCATCCTCTCTGAGAGATTCGTCAAGGAATACCCTGACAGAATCATCAACGTTCACCCATCCCTCATCCCATCCTTCTGCGGCGATGGCTTCTATGGACTTCGTGTCCATGAGGCTGCCTTAGCAAAAGGAGTCAAGGTCACAGGCGCCACAGTCCACTTCGTAAACGAGATCACCGATGGAGGAAAGATCATCCTTCAAAAGGCGGTTGAGGTCAAAGAAGGGGACACCCCTGAAATCTTACAGCGCCGCGTCATGGAAGAAGCCGAATGGAAGATTCTCCCTCAAGCGGTGGAAATGGTATCGAAACAGTTATTGGAGGACAAATAAATGAACATCTACGCTGTCAGCAACATCAAAGAACTCATCAAGGATAACCCTTATGTCGGCCGTGGCATCGTCATCGGCAAAACGAGCGATGGCAAGAAAGCGGCTTTCGCTTACTTCATCATGGGCAGAAGCGAGAATTCGAGAAACAGAATCTTCGCCTTCAAGGACAACGTCCTCTACACCGAGCCATTCGATGCGTCCAAAGTCAAAGACCCATCGCTCATCATCTACGCCGCGGTGAGAGACATCGACAACAAGATGATCGTTACCAATGGCGACCAGACCGATACCATCTACGAAGGCCTTAAAGAGGGCAAATGCATGAAGTGCTCCCTCAAGAGCCGTGCCTTTGAGCCAGACTTCCCAAACCTCACCCCACGCATTTCCGGCGTCCTCAAATTCGAAGAAAAGGATTTCTCATATGAGATGTCCATACTCAAATCCGCCGATGAGAATGGAACCGCCTGCAACCGTTACTATTTCGAATATGACGCTCTCCCAGGACTTGGACATTTCATCCACACCTATGTGACCGACGGAAATCCAATCCCAACCTTCCAGGGCGAGCCTGAAAGAATCGTCATCCCAGACGATATCGATGAATTCACAAACGATATCTGGACCGGCTTAAACGAGAACAACAAGATCTCCCTCTACGTCAGATACGTTGATTTAGAAACCAAGGAAGTCACCAGTAGACTACTCAACAAAAATAAATAAGGAGGAGCAGATGGAAGAAAGAAAAGGATACATTTCACCATTCTCTACCCGCTACGCAAGCGAAGAGATGCAGTATGTTTTCTCTAACGATTTCAAGTTCCAGACTTGGAGAAAACTCTGGGTTTCTCTTGCCAAAAGCGAAAAGAAACTAGGCTTAGACATTACCGACGAGCAAATCGCCGAGCTCGAAGCCCACGTCAATGACATCAACTACGATGTCGCGGAAGAAAGAGAAAGAATCGTCAGGCATGACGTCATGTCTCACGTCTACGCCTATGGCCAGCAATGCCCAAAAGCAGCCGGCATCATCCATTTAGGCGCCACATCCTGCTATGTTGGCGACAACACCGACGTCATTATCCTCAGAGAAGCGAGCAAGATCGTCCTCAAGAAGGCCGCTCAGGTCTTAAGCAACCTCAAAGCCTTTGCCCTTAAGTACAAAGACCTTCCTTGCCTTGCTTACACCCACCTTCAGCCAGCCCAGCTCACCACAGTTGGCAAGAGAGCCACGCTCTGGATGAACGAGCTTGTTATGGATGTCGAAAACCTCGTCTATCAGATGGATAGCCTCAAGCTCCTTGGCCAAAAAGGCACCACAGGAACCCAAGCTTCCTTCATGGACCTTTTCGGTGGCGATGAAGCGAAAGTCAAAGAACTCGAGAAACTCATCGCAAAGGATATGGGCTTTGAAGCCTGTGTCCCTGTTTCAGGACAAACCTATTCCCGCAAGGTCGATAGCTATTTCTTAAGCGTCCTTTCAGGATTCGCCCAATCCGCCTACAAATTCTCCAATGATCTCCGTATCCTCCAGTCCTTCGAGGAGATCGAAGAGCCATTTGAGAAGAACCAGATCGGCAGCTCCGCGATGCCATACAAACGTAACCCAATGAGAAGCGAAAGAATCTCCTCTCTTGCCAGATACGTCATCGTCGACTCCATCAACCCAGCTCTTACCGCTGGCACCCAATGGTTTGAAAGAACCCTTGATGACAGCGCCAATAAGCGTGTCTCCGTCGCTGAGGCTTTCTTAGCGGTGGACGCCATCCTCAACATCTACATCAACATCTCATCGAACCTCGTCGTCTATGAGAACGTCATCCGTCGCCGTGTCATGGAGAAGCTTCCATTCATGGCTACTGAGAACATCATGATGGAAGCCGTCAAACGCGGTGGCAACCGTCAGGAACTCCACGAAGCGATTCGCGTTCACTCCCAGGCAGCGGCCTACGAAGTCAAGATGAACGGCAAACCAAACGACCTCATCGATAGACTCGTCGCCGATCCGATGTTCAACCTCAAAAAGGAAGACATCGAAAAAGAGCTCGACCCAGCCAAATACACCGGCAGAGCCTCTTCTCAGGTCGTCGAATTCATCGCCGACTATGTCGATCCGCTTCTTAAGAAATACAAAGGTGAGGAAATCACCGCTACTTTGAAAGTCTAAAAAGGAGAAAAACAATGAAAGAATTCGAACTCAAATACGGCTGCAACCCAAATCAAAAGCCATCGAAGATCTATATGGCTAACGGAGAAGATCTCCCAATCGAAATCCTCAATGGCCGCCCAGGCTACATCAATTTCCTTGATGCCTTTAACTCATACCAGCTCGTCAAAGAGCTCAAAGAAGCCCTTGGATATGTTGCCTGCGCTTCCTTCAAACATGTTTCCCCAACAAGTGCCGCCATCGGTCTCCCTCTTGATGAGAAACTCAAGAAGGCCTGCTTCGTCGATGACGTCAAAGGCTTAGATGAATCGCCTGTTGCCTGCGCTTATGCCAGAGCCAGAGGCACCGACAGAATGTGCTCCTTCGGCGATTGGGTCGCCTTCAGCGATGAAGTTGACCTCACAACCGCTTTGATGGTCAAACGCGAAGTCAGCGACGGCATCATCGCTCCTAGCTATTCCAAAGAGGCTCTCGAAGTCTTGAAAGCCAAGAGAAACGGCACCTATAACGTCGTCAAGATCGACCCTAACTACGTTCCAGCCGAGAAAGAGACCAAGCAGGTCTATGGCATCACCTTCGAGCAGGGTAGAAACAACTTCAAGATCAACCGCGAGCTCCTTTCTAACATCGTCACCAAAAACAAGAATCTCCCAGAAAGCGCTGTTCAGGATCTCATCATCGCTTTGATCACCCTCAAATACACCCAGTCGAATTCCGTCTGCTACGCCTACAAAGGCCAGGCTATCGGCGTCGGTGCCGGTCAGCAATCGAGAATTCACTGCACCCGCTTAGCCGGAAGCAAGGCCGACACTTTCTTCCTCCGTCAGCATGACAAAGTCCTTAACCTCCCATTCCTCCCAACCATCAAACGTCCTGACAGGGATAACGTCATCGATGGCTACATCAACCAGAACGAAGAGGATGTCTGCGCTGATGGAATTTGGCAGAAATACTTCACCAAACAGCCAGAAAGATTCACCCGCGAAGAGCAGAAAGCCTATCTTTCAACCATCACCGGCGTCTCTTTAGGCAGTGATGCTTTCTTCCCATTCTTCGACAATATCGAAAGAGCCAAACGCTCTGGCGTCTCCTATATCGCCGAACCTGGCGGTTCAGTGAGAGATGACCTCGTCATCGAATGCGCTGACAAATACGATATGGTCATGGCATTCACCGGAATGCGTTTATTCCACCATTAGTCGAGGGCTCTCAAATGAAGGTATTGGTCGTTGGAAGCGGTGGCAGAGAACACGCCATCATCAAGAAAATCAAAGAAAACAAAAACGTCGAAACCATTTATGCCTATCCAGGTAATGGAGGCATGAAGGATGACGCGGTTTTAGTAGAGGGTTCAGCAACCGATATCGAAGGAGTCGTCTCTTTCTCAAAAGCAAACAAAGTCGACTATGTCGTCGTCACGCCTGATGATCCGCTTGTCCTAGGCATGGTCGATGCTCTTGAGGCCGAAGGCATTCCTTGCTTTGGCCCAAAAAAGAACGCCGCCATCATCGAAGGCAGCAAAGTCTTCTCAAAGAACCTGATGAAGAAATACGGCATCCCAACGGCGGCCTATGAGGTCTTCGATGACGTCAATAAGGCCCTTGAGTATGTCGAGACCTGCCCAATCCCAACGGTCGTCAAAGCCGATGGCCTTGCTTTAGGCAAAGGTGTCGTCATTGCTATGACGAGAGTTGAGGCGAAAGAAGCCGTCATCTCCGCCATGAGCGATCACCGCTTCGGTGCCTCAGGCGATCATATCGTCATCGAGGAATTCCTAGAAGGACCGGAGGTTTCGGTTCTTGCCTTCACCGATGGCAAAACCCTTAAGCCAATGGTTTCGAGCATGGACCACAAACGTGCTCTTGATAACGACGAAGGCCTCAATACCGGCGGCATGGGCACAATCGCCCCAAACCCTTATTACACAAAAGAAATCGCTAAGGTCTGCATGGAGAAGATCTTCCTTCCGACCATCGAAGCGATGAATAAAGAAGAGAGAACCTTCAAAGGCTGTCTCTATTTCGGTCTAATGCTTACCAAAGACGGACCGAAGGTAATCGAATACAATTGCCGTTTCGGTGATCCAGAGACCCAAGTCGTTCTTCCGCTTCTTGAAAGCGACCTTCTCACCATCATGATGGCAACCACAAACGGAACGCTCGATAAGACCGAAGTCAAATTTAGCGACAAATCCGCCTGCTGCGTCATCATGGCCTCAAAAGGATATCCGGCCCATTATGAGAAGGGCTTCGAGATCACTTGCGAGGAAAGCGTCAAAAACGACATCTATTTCGCAGGCGCAAAGCTTAATGGCGATAAGCTTCTCACTAACGGTGGCCGCGTCTTAGGCGTCACCTCAATCGGCGAGTGCCTTGAGTCCGTCATCAAAGCATCATACGAAAAAGTCAGCAAAATCCATTTCGATAATAGCTTCTACCGCCACGATATCGGCGCTAGAGCGCTTAAAGCCAAGGAGGGAAAGTAATGGTCAATAGAGTTTACGTAGAGAAAAAGCCAGGTCTTCAGAATGAGGCCAATGCTTTATATAGCGAATTCAAGAATCTTCTTGGCATCAAAGGGCTCAAATCGCTTAGGATCCTTAACCGTTACGACCTTGAGAACATTGACGCCAAAGTCTTAGAGAAAGCCATCAGCACCGTTCTTTCGGAACCTCAGCTTGATGACGTTTACACTGATCTCCCTGCCTCAAAAGGTCTCATCTTCGCCGTCGAATACCTCCCAGGCCAATTCGACCAAAGAGCCGATTCAGCCGCCCAGTGCATCCAGATCATGGCGGTCATCGATAAGCCGCTCATCAAAACCGCTAAGGTCTATATCTTAGAAGGCGAACTCTCAAAAGAAGAAGTGGCAGCCGTTAAGAAATACGTCATTAACCCTGTAGAGGCCAGAGAGGCGAGCTTAGAGCTTCCTAGTACCCTCAAAACGCAGTACGTCGTCCCAACATCAGTCAAAACTTTGACTGGTTTCATTAGTAAAACAAGAGAAGAGCTTGATGCCTTCGTTAAGGAAAATGGCTTAGCCATGGACCTTGACGACATCGCTTTCTGCCAAGCCTACTTCAGAAGCGAGAAAAGAGACCCAACCATCACCGAAATCAAGATGATCGACACATATTGGTCTGATCACTGCCGTCACACGACCTTCTTGACCACGATCGATAATGTCTCTTTCGAAGACAAAGAGATCCAAGAGGCTTACGAAGAATACATCGAGTGCCGCAAAGAGCTTAATAGAACCAAACCAATCAACCTCATGGACATTGGCACCCTCGCTGCCAAAGTCCTCAAAAAGAGAGGCTTGCTTGAGAAACTCGACGAATCAGAGGAAATCAATGCCTGTACCGTCAAGATCGATGTCAAAGTCGATGGCGAGACGGAGAAATGGCTCCTCCTCTTCAAGAACGAAACCCATAACCACCCAACCGAAATCGAGCCTTTCGGCGGTGCGGCCACATGTATCGGCGGCGCTATCCGTGACCCTCTTTCGGGAAGAAGCTACGTCTATGGCGCGATGCGTGTCACCGGCGCTGGCGACCCAACCGTCCCACTCAGTGAAACCATCCAAGGCAAGCTCCCGCAGCGTAAACTCGTTCAGACCGCAGCGGCTGGTTATTCCTCATATGGCAACCAGATCGGCTTAGCCACTGGCATCGTCGATGAGATCTATCACCCAGGATACGTCGCAAAACGTATGGAAATCGGTGCGGTCATCGCCGCAACCCCGGGAGAAAACGTCAGACGTGAGCGCCCAGTAGATGGTGATGTCGTCATCCTTCTTGGCGGCAGAACCGGCAGAGATGGTGTCGGTGGCGCAACCGGCTCCTCCAAAGCCCATAACGCCCACTCCGTCGAAACCTGCGGCGCTGAAGTCCAAAAAGGAAACGCCCCAGAAGAAAGAAAACTCCAAAGGCTCTTCAGAAACAAAGAAGCCTGCCAAATGATCAAACGCTGCAACGACTTCGGTGCAGGCGGCGTTTCGGTCGCAATCGGCGAACTCGCGGATGGCTTATCGATCAACCTCAATGCCGTCCCAAAGAAATACGAAGGCCTTGATGGCACCGAACTCGCCATCAGCGAATCGCAGGAGAGAATGGCAGTGGTGGTCGAAAAAGAAAACGTCGATGCCTTCCTTGCCATCGCAAACAAAGAAAACCTCGAAGCAACACCTGTTGCTGTTGTCACAGAAAACCCACGCCTTGTCATGAAATGGAACGACAAGGTCATCGTCGATATCAGCCGCGAATTCCTTAACTCCAATGGTGCTGAGAAACATATCGACATCCTCGCCTCAAAGCCTCTTAGCTACAAGAAAGAGGTGGAAGGGGATTTCGCTTCGAACCTCAAAGTTCTCGCTAGCGATCTCAACATCTGCTCGAAGCGCGGTCTTAGTGAGAGATTCGACTCGACCATCGGCGCAGGTGCCGTCACCATGCCATTTGGTGGCAAATACCAAAGAACTCCTGTCCAGACGATGGTCACCAAGATCCCAGTCGAGGAAAAACACACCGACGATTGCTCCTTCATGTCATGGGGATATAACCCATTCATCATGGAGAAGAACCCATATCAAGGCGCTTACCTCTCAGTCGTTGAGAGCATCTCAAAGCTCATTGCCGCAGGCGCTAAATTCGAAGACGTCTATCTCACCTTCCAGGAATACTTTAAGAAGCCGATGAAAGACGCCAGACGTTGGGGCGAGCCTTTAAGCGCTCTCCTTGGCGCGTTCAAAGCCCAGCTCGACTATGGCGTTGCCGCAATCGGTGGCAAAGACTCGATGTCAGGATCATTCGAGAAACTCGATGTTCCTCCAACCCTTGTCTCATTCGCCGTCACCACAGGTAACGTCAACGAAGTCCTCACCAACGAATTCAAAGAAGCAGGCAGCAAAGTCTATCTCTTAAAACCAGAATATGAGGAGAATGGACTTCCAAATGCCGAAAGCCTCAAAGCCCTTTTCAAGAAAATCGAAGACCTTAACGCGAAAGGCTTAATCAAATCATGCTTCACCCCAACCCTTGGAGGTGTCGCCGAAGCCGTCATGAAAGCCGCTATCGGCAATGGCTATGGCTTCAAATTCAACGACAAATTGACCCTTAATGACATCTTTGGCTATGCCTATGGCTCATTCATGGTCGAAACCAATGAAGAACTTGATGGCCTCTATGTTGGCGAAGTCACCTCTGATTCCAAATACGTTTACCAGAACGAAGAAGTCGCCCTTAGCGACATCGATGCCTTATATGAAGGCAAGCTCGAAAGCGTCTATCCAACCCTCGAAAAGAAAGACAACAAGATCTATGAATCCTTCTCCTATAAGGGAGAAACTAAGGCTCATGCTTCAAAGCACTATGACGAAGTGAGAGTCCTCATCCCAGTCTTCCCAGGAACCAACTGCGAATTCGATTCAGCTAAGGCCATGAGGGATGCAGGAGCCACGGTTAAGATCTTCGTCATCAATAACCTCGATACCAAAAACCTCAACAAATCCATCATGGATTTCGCCGAAGAGGTGAAGAAGAGCCAGATCATCTTCATCCCAGGCGGATTCAGCGGTGGTGATGAACCAGACGGTTCCGCCAAATTCATCACTTCCTTCTTCAGGAACGAAGCGATCAAGAATGCCGTCACTGACCTTCTTGATAAGAGAGAAGGCTTGATGCTTGGCATCTGCAATGGCTTCCAAGCCCTCATCAAACTCGGTCTTGTCCCATATGGCAAGATCATGGATACGGATCAAACCTGCCCAACCCTTACCTTCAACACGATCGCTAGACACCAATCAAAGATTGTCAGAACGAGAATCGCGTCGAATAAGTCGCCATGGTTAGCCAGAACCAAGGTCGGTGACGTCTATAACGTCGCCATCTCCCATGGTGAGGGCCGTTTCTACGCAAGCGAAGAACTCGTGAGAGAACTTGCTAAAAATGGGCAAATTGCTACGCAATATGTTAACCTTAAAGGCGAAGCAACCGACGATATCCGCTATAACCCAAATAACTCGGCTTTAGCAGTGGAAGGCATCACTTCCTTTGATGGCAGAGTCCTTGGCAAGATGGGCCACAGCGAACGTATCGGAAATGGATTATATAAGAACGTCTACGGCGAATACGACATGGAGATGTTTAGAGCCGCAGTTGAGTTCTTCAAATAAAAAATTCTTAGGAGGAAAGAAAAATGCTTACAGACATTGAAATCGCCCAAAAGTGCGAGAAGAAGCCTATCTTCGAAATCGCAAAAATCGCCGGAGTCGACGACAAGTACCTTGAGCCTTATGGCAAATACAAAGCCAAGGTCGACTACGCCCTCTTAAAAGAAGGACGCAAGAAAGGAAAACTCATCCTTGTCACCGCGATCACCCCAACTCCAGCAGGCGAAGGCAAAACCACAACAAGCATCGGTCTCGCCGACGGTCTTAGAAAGATCGGCAAGAACACGATCGCAGCCTTGAGAGAACCATCTCTTGGCCCAGTCTTCGGTATCAAAGGCGGCGCTGCCGGCGGTGGATACGCCCAGGTCGTCCCAATGGAAGACATCAACCTTCACTTCACCGGTGACTTCCACGCCATCACCACGGCCAACAACCTTCTTTGCGCTCTTCTCGATAACTCGATCCAACAAGGCAACCCACTAGGAATCGATAACCGCAAAATCGTCATCAAGAGATGTCTTGATATGAATGACCGCCAGCTTAGATTCGTCGTCGATGGTCTTGGCGGAAAAGCCAATGGCACCCCAAGAGAAGATGGATTCGACATCACCGTCGCAACTGAGATGATGGCTATCTTCTGTCTTGCAACCTCAATCAACGACTTAAAGGAAAGAATCGGCAGAATGGTCGTCGCCTATACCTATGACGACAAACCAGTCACCGCCAAAGATCTCCATGCCGTCGGTGCGATGACCGCTCTTCTCAAAGACGCCATCAAACCTAACCTCGTCCAGACCCTTGAAGGCACCCCATGCTTCGTCCATGGCGGCCCATTCGCCAATATCGCCCATGGCTGTAACTCAGTCACTGCTACGAACATGGCTATGTCACTTGCTGACTACACCGTCACGGAAGCAGGATTCGGTGCTGACTTAGGCGCTGAGAAGTTCCTCGATATCAAATGCCGTTTAGCTGGTCTCAAACCTGATTGCGTCGTTATGGTCGCAACCGTCAGAGCCCTCAAGATGCACGGTGGCTTAAAGAAGACCGAACTCGGCAACGAGAATCTCGAAGCCCTTGAAAAAGGCCTTCCAAACCTTCTTAGACACATCGACAACATCGTGTCCGTTTATAAGCTTCCATGCGTCGTCGCAATCAACCGCTTCCCAACCGACACCGATGCCGAAATCGAGCTTGTCGAGAGAAAATGCAAAGAGCTCGGCGTCAACGTCAAGCTCTCAACCGTTTGGGCCGATGGTGGCAATGGTGGCATCGAACTTGCGAAAGAAGTTGTCCGCCTTTGCGATGAACCAAACAACTTCAGCTTCAGCTATGAACTCGACGCTTCGATCGAAGAGAAACTCGAGCAGATCGTTAAGAAGATCTACCATGGCAGTGGCGTAGTTCTCACCCCAACCGCCAAAAAGCAGGCTGCCAAGCTTGAAGAACTCGGATTCGGAAAACTCCCAATCTGCGTTGCCAAGACCCAATACTCATTCTCTGATGACCAGAACAAACTTGGTGCTCCAGATAACTTCGAGGTCACGGTCAGAAACATCAAAGTCAGCGCTGGCGCAGGCTTCATCGTTGCCTTAACGGGCGAAATCATGACAATGCCAGGACTTCCAAAAGTTCCTGCCGCAAACAACATCGATGTCGATGAAGACGGCAACATCTCCGGCTTGTTCTAATAACAAAAATTTCTTGCTCAAAAACCCAAAAACAACGAGCAAAATCGAAAAATCCGCTGCAAATCCAGTGGATTTTTCTTTTTAACGTATTGATTTCCTTCTATCAAAAAGCGCATGATAAGAAACCGAGGTAACAAATCATGAAAAAAGTATTTTTGTTCGCTGGTCTATGTGTCTCCGCCATCATCGGCTTCGAGTATTTCGCTTATACGGTTGTGAACGTAGCTGCGGCGCTATCTTTGGGAAGCCAGGTTGATGCCGCGGGCTTTGTCAGATTGGGCCTTAGCATAGCGTTGCTTCTAGCAGCTATCCTAGGAATCGTCTTTATGGCCAAATTACTCAAGAAAAAGGATGTGGGTTCAGACCTTATGATTCCTGCTATTCTTCTCTTGGTTTGCGCTGGTATCCTTATGCTTGGCTTTTTGCCGGTCCAAATCTTCGAATCCTCCCAAAGCATTTCTTACTATTCGGAACCCGCTTACTATATGTATGAACGCGATTCCGAAGAGGCCAAAGTATTCATCACTCTTAGCGTCAGCTATATTTTGATTGTTCTCATCGAAGGGTTAAGCATCACCACCTTCGCAGTCTTGTCCCTTATCAAAGGCGAAGAAAAGAAAAACAAATAATCGGTCTCCATCATTCACACCTAAAGGCCAATTTTCGGCCTTTTTCTTTTGCGCATGAGCGGTGGGGTGTGTTTACTCGCCTTCCATAGAAGTGATATTATCAAACGCGATGAACACCCGTTACCCGATCATCCTCGTACACGGTCTCGCTGTGAGAGACTGCATTTTCATGAAGCCTTTTGGCCAGATTGAGCGCATTCTCAAAATCGAAGGATTTAACGTTAGCAGAAGCAAGGTCGACGCTTTTGCCACCATTGAGCATAACGCGGAGTCTCTAAAAGAGGAGATTCTCAAGATCTGTGAGGAGCATGGTGTCGATAAAGTCAACATCGTCGCCCACTCAAAAGGGGGCCTCGATGCCAGGTACATGATTGAGAAGCTAGATATGGCGGATCATGTCGCAAGCTTAACGACCCTTTGCACCCCACATAAAGGAAGCGTCTTCGCTAGAGGCTTTATAAAGCTTCCTCGCTGGATGCTTAAATTCATGTCCTTCTTCGTCAACCTTTGGTATCGCATACTCGGCGACAAGCGCCCTAACTCCTTCAAATCCTTGGAGCAGCTCTCCTCCTTTAACCCTGTGGAAGAAGAGGCCATTCTCCTTGGAAGCGGAATCTATTGCCAAAGCTATTCGGCCACGCTTGAAAGAAGCAGGGACGATTTCGTGCTTGGCATACCTCTTGCCTTCTGCCATTACTTCGAGAAAGGGGAGCCGTGCGATGGCCTAGTCACCAATGAGTCCGCCAAATTCGGCGAATACAAAGGCAATATGCTAGAAGGCTCAATCTCACATAGCGACGTCTTCGATTTCATGGCCAAGAAAAAGAAAAAAGACCGCATATACGCATTCTATTCATCCTTGTGTGAGGATTTGAAGACCAGAGGTTTCTAATGAATATCCTCTTTCCTTTAAGCATCACTCTTCTCTTTGAGACGAGCGTATACATTATTCTCAATCGCCGAAGCGTGAAGCTCTTTTTGATTGCTTCGATCATGAATATCCTTCTGAACGTCTCGATGAACCTTATCTTATCGATCACGAGAACACCAGATGAGTTTTTTGTGGTAGTGGCCGTCTATGAGGTGTGTACGGTTTTTGCTGAATCGATAATCCTTTGGATTACGATGCGCATAAAGTACTGGAAAACGCTTTTGTTTTCTTTTCTTGCGAACTCCACGAGTTTCTGGGTCGGTGTGGTTTTCACCGCATATGTTTATCCGCACAAAACAGCAGCGATAATCGTCTGCTCCGTTTTCTTTGCGCTTTATTTACTTCTTTTTGCCTTTGTTTTTGCGACCCGCAAGGCACACGATCAAAACAACGGCAACGACAATGATGACAGGGGGAAGAAGGGCGAGAAGCAAGAAGAGCCAAGTGGTCGGGCTGGTTAACATACCCAAAAAACCTTTGAGCAATCCTTCTCCTATATCCCTGAATATGTTGGGGCTATTTTCATAAGAACGGTACGCTTTGATCGAGTCTATCGTCAGCTGGGACAGATCGAGTTCTTCTTTTGCGGATATGCGATATAGCCCTCCTGAGCTGTACATTTCTGCCCTGAAAGCATAGCGGACACCTTTATACGTGACATCGACGATGGCGGCATACTCGTAATCGCCTAAGCCTTCTACGGTAGCCTGAATCTCATAAACCTTGCCATCGAATTGACTGATTGAATAATTGGAAAACGAGACGTTTTGGTCTTCGAGATTCATGGTGGAGAATCTCCAATCGTCATCCCCGCCCTCCTTAAGAGGCAATTCATCGCGGGTGATGAGGGAATACGTTTTTGTTTCGCCTGACGGCACGACCTCGTTAGTGAAGAGTTTATCTTTCCAGTCATATGACCAGATGTATTTGTCGTTCAACAAAAGGCGGTCTGATGATATCTCAGGATATCTGTTGCCTTGGTTCTCTATGGTGACAAGATATTTTTCTTTGGTATAGTTGTCTGCCTCTTCATAAGTGCCGTCATGTACGCAGGAGACTACAACGCTTTGATAGTCAAAGTCGTATGATGGCTCAACCATAACGGAGTTGCTCATTAAAAGCGGTAACGCAAGGATTGAGGTTAGTAACGCTTTCTTTCTCCTTTTCATAAAATCCCCTGCAAAAATGACCTATTCATATTCTTACAAAAATCGCATTTAAAAGGCAATTGGTCTTTTTCGTGTATTTGCATCGGGCAAAGGGGTTATTAACTCATTTAAGGATTTTTGCTAATATTTGGACAGTTTTCCGTGACTTGATTGTCACGTTAGGTGAAAGGCAACAATGGGCATTTCCAGAAGAAT
>JAEEWP010000034.1 GCA_016287465.1 Caryophanales bacterium
TTTTCGCAGAGCAGTACGTCTATTCCGAAGGGAAAGGATGGTTCTACGTAACCGTTTCGCAAACCTGGTGCTTCGTGAACGAGAACGGGGAGAAGATCGTCGCCAAAGAAGAAACCCCTTGGAATGAGGGCACAGGCACAACGAGCATCACTCAGCAATACTATCGCGGGGAGAAAGCCTACGAGGAGAATTACAAGAGCTACATCAGATGCTTTGATTTCGTTAATAAGGTTGAGGAGTGGATTGAACCTTTCGTTTCCACAAGCGAAGGAAAAGAAAACTACAACAACACGTGCATATACTGGGAAAAGTACAATTACACAGTTAAGAACCCAAATGACCTCGGAGATATGTTTGTCTATTGGTCGAGATATCTTGGAGACGATGACGATGAAGAGATATATGCGCATATCTGGGGCGGTGTGGATCGAAAAACCGACCTTTGCTTTCAAGCTTCCTCCAGCTTCAACCTTCCAGATGGCTGTGGCCCTTACAATGGCGATTACACGTCCGTAACTTTCCAAATGACCTACGACGACGTTGAGAAAATCGACATCCCAGACATATCCGGCTGGGAAGATATGACCGGCAAATAAGAGGGGCAGTGCCTCTCTTTTTTACAATTTATGCTTATAGCATATATTGATTTTTGAATACATTTTGTAGTATGGTTTTCAAGGATTAATTCCAAAGGAGGATTAATTAAAATGAGAAAAACAAAATTATTAGTCAGCGCTCTATCCGTCGCGGCCATTCTCCCTCTCTCTTCATGTGGGTTAGGGAGAACCAATGCCAAAGACTACGAAGGGACGCTTGAGATGTATAGAGCCTTCTTCGAGAAGACCTACGAATACGACAACATGAAGGTCGTCATGGACTTAGGGGATGGCAGATTCAGGACTGAGTATATCTGCGCTTCGACAAGCCATTCGATCGACTCGGGCAAAGATCTCGATACCTGGGCCTTCCTCAACAAAGACGGCTGGAAAACCGTGGCCTATGAATATAGCGAGAGCAAATCCCATTGGTTCAAGTACAATGCCGAGGATTACGGCGTAGAGTATAAGAACTTCATCAGTTATATCGACTTCCTCGAGTCCTTCAAAGATGAAGTCAAGGTTAACCCAAAGTTAGAGGAAGAGGCCGTTTTCGATGCGAAGAAAGATGATCTTGGCGAAGAAAAGACCCGCTTCACCCTCAAAATCAGCAAACACACCGATGAGGGCGATAAGCATTGGCTCTCCTTCATCGCTGATGCTGAGCATGGCCTTGTCAGAAACGTTACATACTCAACCATGGATCCCTATGCAGGTGTCGTTTCCCGTAGCATTGCAATGTCTTTCTCCTATGGCGCAGTCAAATCGATCGACATCCCGGATATCACTGGATGGGAAGAAAGATAAAAAGACAAGTAGGGGCGCTTCATTCCCGTTAAAAGGGGAGGCGCCTCTTTTTCTTTAAAACTCTTAGAAAATCTCTATTATTCGCTTGCCAACTTTTAGTTGAAGTAATATTATTTATGGGCGCTCTATGAAAGAGGAGCGAATTGTGCGCCAGTAGCTCAGCTGGATAGAGTAACAGACTACGAATCTGTGGGTCACGAGTTCGAATCTTGTCTGGCGCGCCAATGTTCGAGATGTAGCGCAGCTTGGTTACCGCGTCTGCTTTGGGAGCAGAAGATCATGAGTTCGAATCTCATCATCTCGACCAGTTACAAATTAAGCCCTGATTTGCAGGGCTTTTTTGTTTGGTTTTTAGCTTTTCTTTAGATAATATACGGCTTCTTTTGGCGTAAATACTGGAACGCCTCCATCAAGGAAGTCGTCCTTGTTGTTGGTTATGATAGCGTCCAACAGGTTTCTTTTCGCAGATTCGATTAGGAGACCGTCTTCAAAATCTTTGTAATTGCTGAAAAGGTTATTTATGACATCGTCCGGTCCCAAGTCGATGATTTTGTGGACAAAGGAATAGATGATATTAAGCGTTCTCCTTCTTTCGAATGGGTCTTTTTCGACTTTTCTAAGGACATATTCGATGTCACGGAAGGACATAGAGGAGACGTATAGCTGGTGTTTGTTGCTTTTGAAATATGAGAAAAACTCCTTGGAATCCTCAAAGAACGGCTCTCTTTTCAGGATCGCATCAAGGAAGACGTTTGTATCAACCAGGACTCTCATCTGTTTTCATCCCTTTCCCTAAGATATGACTCATAATCGAAGTATTCGTACTTTCCCATGAGTGAAAAGAAAGAGGAAACGTCTTTATCTCTAGGGGAAGGTGAGGTCAAAACAGTGACGATTTTTCCGTTCTTTTTGACGATGATGTCTTCTTCTTTGGATAACTCAATGTATTTGCCAAGATTCTGTTTCAATTCAGTCGCGGTTATAACACACATAACAATTCTCCTAACTAATTATAAAATAAAATCGTACGAAATAGAATATAGGTCGCACGATATTAATAAAAGAAGGTCTTTGATACCGCTTTCAATAAGAAATTGCCTTCCGCGCATGTGATAATATGGTCAGTTATGAATAACACTTTATTCAAACCCATCTGATTCTCAGAAGGGTTTTTGTGGTGTTTTCCTATGTAGGGGAGGAAACAACTAATGCTCGAGAAATACATCAAAGCCGCTTTGAAAGAGACCGAATGCGACGTTCTTCTCAAAAACGGCAAATACGTCAATCTCTTCGATGGTGAAGTCGAAGAAGGCGATATTGCCATCAAAGATGACCGCGTCGTTGGCATTGGCAAAGGCTATAAAGGCAAAACCGAATATGACATCGCTGGAATGACCGTCATCCCAGGCCTCATTGATGGTCACGTCCATATCGAATCCTCACAAAGCACCCCAGAGGAATTCGCCTCGATGATCGTCCCACATGGCACAACAACCATCATCGCCGATCCTCATGAGCTCGCGAACGTCCTTGGCATGAACGGCATCCATTACGTCGTCGAAGCCGCCAAAAACGTCCCTCTCGATATTAAAGTCCAGCTCTCTAGCTGCGTCCCAGCCACCCCATTCGAAACAAGCGGCGCCATCCTTAATGGCCAAGACATCGCCGACAATATCACTGATAAAGACATCAACGGCCTTGGTGAATTCATGGCCTATCCTGCCGTCATCGGATGCGATCCAGATACCCTTAAGAAACTCGAAGCCACCCACGAAGCCGATAAGGTCATTGATGGCCACGCTCCTCTCTTACAGGGCGACCAGCTCAATGGGTATCTCTGCGGTGGCATCATGACCGACCACGAATCCGTCACCGTCGAGGAGATGAAAGAGAAGATCTCCAAAGGCGTTTACACCCATCTCCGCGTTGGCTCCTACACAAGAAGCATGGAACTTACCAAAGCCATCACCCCATGGAATTACCGCAGAGTCATCCTTTGCACCGATGACAAGCACGCTGCCGAGATCAAGAAGAACGGGCATCTCGACGATGCTTTGAGAAAGGTCGTCGCAGCCGGCGTTGATCCAATCGTCGCTGTCGCAATCGCCACCCTCAACAACGCCGAATGCTACCGCCTCCGTTATAGAGGCGCCATCGCACCTTTCTACTTCGCTGACCTCGTCGTCATGGATAACCTCAAGGACTTCAACGCCAAGATGGTCTTCAAAGATGGCAAGCTCGTCGCCAAAGATGGCAAACCTCTCTTTGATACCACGAAACGTTATCTCCCAGACTTCGTCAAGAACACCGTCCACGTGAAGGATTTCACCGCCGACGACTTCAAGATCGAGATTAAATCCAAAAAAGCCCGCATCATGACCACCGAATCAAGTGGCGTCATGACCGGTGAGGCCATCATGGAAGTCGCTTCCAAAGACGGCGATGTCGTTCTTGAAGGCACCGACCTCCTCAAGATGATCGTCGTAGAAAGACACAAAATGACCGGAAACATCGGCAAAGCCCTCATCAAAGGCTATGGCTTCAAGGGCGGAGCGATGGGTATCTCCGTTGCTCACGACTCCCATAACATCATCCTTCTTGGCGATGACAATGAGTCTCTCCTCAAGGCAACCAACGAACTCAGAAGAATCGGCGGTGGCATGGTCATTGTCGATAAGAAGAATGGCACAGTCGACTCTGTCGAACTCGATATCGCGGGCTTAATGTCGAGCAAACCAAGCGAGGTTGTTCAGGAAGAGAGCCAGCGCCTCATCGACAAAGCCTACGCGATGGGCGTCGATAAGAATAAAGAAGCCTTCTTCTCGCTCACATTCCTCTCTCTTGCCGTCATCCCGCATCTCCGTTTGGTCGATAAAGGACTCTTCGACGTCTTCAAATTCGATTTCGTTCCTCTCGAAGCGGAATAAAAAACCAAAGGCCTAAGAAAACTTAGGCTTTTTTTAAGCGCTTCACTTGTAAGGAAAAGGGAAAAAGTACAATAATTAATTAAGCAAAACGCACATAAGATGGTTTTCTTAGAGAATAACGAGATTCATAACCACAGTACCCTTGAGGCGATCCTTTCTTTGCCAAAGGCCCCTTTGATCTCCAAAGGCATCCAAGGCAAGAAGAATGAGGATCGTCTCGATTTCATATACGCTTTAGGAAATCTTGGGATCATCTTAAGAAGGGCCAAATTCCCTGAGGGTTTTGATCCAAAGAAAGCCTGCTCTTCCTTCGAAGACAGGGATTATGAGACCAACCTCAATCTTTTGGGCGCTTATTATCTCTCATCCAAGACCGACAGCAGCATCCTCGATGCCGGCTTAGCCAATAAGAACATCCAGCGTATCATCGACGCCCTCAAGAAAGAGGCCTTCGCCCTTATCAAGAAGGAAGGGGAAGAGGAAGTAAGGCATTACGCCTTTATCGAAAGAAAACTCATGGATACGCCTCTTGTCAGAAGCGCCTTCGAAATCGCCCTGGACGCCCATAAGACCGAGGTCGATGCCTCTGGCATGTGCTATATGTATCACGTCATCAGAGTCGCTTTAGGCTGCACGACCGAATACGAGATCGTCACCGCTCTTCTCCATGACGCGATCGAAGGTCACGATGGCAAGTACCGCGTTGAGAAACTCTCAATGTATGGCTTCCCTCGTGAGGTCTTAGGCGCGCTCCTCCATCTTGACCATGACCCAATCACCCCATATATCCGCTATATCGGTGAGGTCGCTCGACTTGAGATCTCAAGGAACGTCAAACACTCCGAGTTGCTAGATAATCTCAATGAGGCAAGACACCAAGGCAAGCACCGTGAGAAAGCCCTCTATTATTTCAAGGCCCTCTCTCTTCTAGAGAAATACCCATACTTCGATGACGCTACTGCCTTCTATCTTTATGACTTAAGGAACAACTGCTTCATCAAGAAGACGAAAGAAGGGAACTTCGTCCTCAAAGAAGGAAGGTTCACCCCAGCCCGTTACAAGATGAACATCGATGACGTGGTGGATGTCTCCTTCTATCCGGATGATGAGTGTCTCTTAGGGGACAACATGCCGTTCTTCAAGGATGGCGTCCTCGATATCCACTAAATCAAATAAGCAACAAAAAAGACCTGTCATAAGACAGGCCTTTTATTTTTTAAGGTTTCAGCTTATTTGCCTTCCCATTTCCAGTTGGCGACCTCTGGGAGATCGATGCCCTTATCGTGGATGAACTGCTTGTGCTCGACAAGCTTGTCGCTCATCTTCTGATAGAGGTAGGCACCGCGGTTGCCAAGTCCTGGGAGCTTAAGAAGCATCGACTGGACAAGGTGGAAGCGGTCGACTTCATTCTGGACGCGGACGTCGAATGGAGTGGTGATGGTTCCTTCCTCGTGATAGCCATGAACGTGGAGGTTATGGTTGTGACGACGGTAGGTAAGCTCGTGGATGAGGGTTGGGTAGCCGTGGAAGTTGAAGATGATCGGCTTATCTTTGGTGAAGAGCATATCGTACTGCTCATCGCTAAGACCATGCTTGTGGAGTGACTTTGGCTGAAGTCTGAATAAGTCGACGACATTGATGAAGCGGATCTTAACGTCTGGGAGTTCCTTATGCATGATGTCGGCAGCGGCAAGGGCCTCAAGGGTTGGGGTCTCGCCAGCGCAGGCTAAGACGATGTCTGGTTCCTGGCCCTGGTCATTAGAGGCCCAGTCCCAGATGGAGATGCCCTGTGTGCAGTGCTTGACGGCTTCATCCATGGAAAGCCATTGCGGACGTGGATGCTTAGAAGCGATGATGACGTTGACGTAGTTCTTACTGCGTAAGCAGTGGTCCATCGTGCTAAGCAAGCAGTTGGCATCCGGTGGGAGATATAAGCGGACGACGTCGGCTTTCTTGTTGGCGATATGATCCATGAAGCCTGGGTCTTGGTGGGTGAATCCGTTATGGTCTTGCTGCCAGACGGTGGAAGCAAGGATGAGGTTAAGGGAAGCGATTTCCTCTCTCCAAGGAAGCTGATTGCAGACCTTGAGCCATTTGGCGTGCTGGGCGACCATCGAGTCGATGATACGGGCAAAAGCCTCATAGGAAGCGAAGAAACCATGACGTCCGGTGAGAAGGTATCCTTCTAACCAGCCTTCGCAAAGGTGCTCAGAGAGCATGGAGTCGATGACGCGGCCATCGGCGGCTAAGAACTCATCGGTTGGGAGAGTCTCGGCATCCCATTGACGGTCGGTGACCTCGAAGATGTGGTTGAGACGGTTGGATAAGGTCTCATCTGGTCCGAAGACGCGGAAGTTTCTGGCGTCTTTGTTGAGGGTGATGATGTCGCGGACGAAGGAGCCAAGCTCAATCATGTCCTGGCCTTCTTTGTCGCCATGTCCTTCGACCTTGATGCCGTACTTACGGAAGTCAGGCATACGGAGGTCGCGGAGAAGGAGACCGCCATTGGCGTGCACGTTGGCACCGATTCTGGAGTTTCCTTTCGGCGCGAGTTCGCGGATTTCTGGGAGGATATGTCCTTCGGAATCGAATAATTCCTCTGGCTTATAGGAACGGAGCCAAGCCTCAAGCTCGGCAAGCTGTCCCTCTTTGTCCATTGGGAGTGGGACCTGGTGGGCGCGGAATGATCCTTCGACCATCTTGCCATCGACGAACTTAGGTCCGGTCCATCCTTTTGGAGTGCGAAGAACGATCATTGGCCAGATTGGACGGGTTGGATCGTTATTCTCTCTTGCGTGTTTCTGGATGGCTTTGATCTTCTCGATGCAGGTATCAACGGCTTCCGCCATGAGCTTATGCATCTTCATTGGCTCATCGCCTTCGACGAAGATTGGTTCCCAGCCCATGCCGCGGAGATACATGACGAGTTCTTCGTGTGGGATGCGGCTAAGGACGGTTGGGTTGCTGATCTTATAACCGTTGAGGTGGAGGATTGGGAGAACCGCACCATCGGTGATTGGGTTGAGGAATTTGTTGCTCTGCCAAGAAGTGGCAAGTGGGCCGGTCTCAGCCTCGCCATCGCCGACGACGACAGCGGCAATCAAATCAGGGTTATCGAAGATGGCACCGAAGCCATGGGCGATGGAATAGCCAAGCTCGCCGCCTTCGTTGATGGACCCTGGGGTCTCAGGGGCGCAGTGGCTTGGGACTCCTCCTGGGAATGAGAATTGTTTGAATAATTTCTTAAGACCTGCCTCATCTTGGGAGATGTTTGGGTAGATCTCGCTATAGCTGCCATCGATGTAGTCGTTGGCAATGAAGAAGTTTCCGCCATGTCCTGGACCGCTCAAAAGAATGAGGTCAAGGTCGTATTTCTTGATGGCTCTGTTCATGTGGGCGAAGATGAAGTTCTGTCCTGGAACAGTGCCCCAGTGGCCGACGATTTTCTTTTTGACGTCAGCCTCGGTAAGTGGGCGTTTAAGTAATGGGTTGTCTAGCAAATAAAGCTGGGCAGCCGAAAGGTAGTTTGCCGTGCGCCAGAAAGCATCCAACTTCTTAAGATAGCTTTCGGTGATAGGTCCTTTTTCTTCAATAACTTTTTCTGACATATCTTTAAATCCTACTAGCGGTCCAAAAACCGCATGGTAATTCTACGCGCATAAGCGCACTAAATAAAGCGACATGCTTGTCGATAAACTGGTTATTAATAAAGTTTAGAAGTAAATCTTTACTGATTTTTAAGCCCTTGTGTCTACGACGAGCTTTTTTCGTTTCTCCATCGCGTCCATGACGATCTCGTATTCCTCATTCTCGAGAGCCTCAGGATCGTCATCGATGAGGATGGTGGTTTTGAATTTGTTTTTGTCTGAATATCTAGTCCAATCGGAATCGTTATAGAGGTTAGCGATATCCACGATTTCCATGGCCTTTTTCTCAGTGCGGGCGTACACAGGTAAAGTCGCGTTATAACGCTTGCTATAGAAAAGATATTTGTTTATCTGGTGTTTCTTGGATTTTTTGTCCATGGTCTAACAAAATCCTAAGGAATTGCAGGGGATTTTATTTGATGAACGGAGCGAAAGGAATGGCCAAATCGACGTTGCTAAGAACGATGAAGGCGATGTAGGAGGCAACTAAGACCGCTCCAAGAGCGTAGAAGATGATTCTGTTTTGAATCTTGTTTCCATCGACACCTTTGATGAGAAGGATGAGGCCGATAAGAAGAGCGACGAATTCAACCGCGCCGAAGACAATCATCATGAAGGCGCTCTGGTCGAAGCGGTAGACGCTTGAACGGCAGTCGAATGAAAGAGCATCGGAGAAGGTGAGGATGACGAAGTTGAAGATGCAGCTTCCGATGAGGTCGCTGTAAGCGGCTTGGAAGTTCTTCTTTCTCGCAAGGTTGATAGTGGAAGTAAGCTCAGGAAGAGAAGTGGCGACACCAAGGAAGAGGGCTCCTCCAAAGGAAGCGCCAAGATGATATCTATCGCTGATAGTGTCGGTAAGGAGGGTAAGGAAGATTGAGGCCGCAACCAAGACAACCGCAAAGACAACGAATAAGATGACCGCGGTTTTGAGGGTGATTTTGCTTTCCTTTTCCTCTTCTTCCTCGGCTTCCTCGATCTTCGGGGTCTTGATGATCGAAATCACATAGACGGCGATGATGAGAAGGCTAACTGGGTTGAAGTAACCGAATAACCACTTAAGTGGAACGAAGACTAAACCAGCGATGGTGGTCAAAACATAGAGGCCACCGCAGAAAGCCATGCTGACTAAGAAATATTTGGAGACTTTCTTCTCAACCATCCTCTTAAAGAAGAAAAAGAAGATGAGAGCGAAGATCATCATATTGAAGAGGTTGCTTCCGAGGACGTTTCCTAAAACATAGTCGTTATTCTTGACGAAGACGGTCGCCGTAAGGGAGGAAAATAACTCCGGCAAAGAGGTGACCATGGCAAGAAGCACGCCACCAAGGAATGCGCCTGAGATGTTGCTCTTTTTGTCGATGATATTAAGGAAATCGCTTAATTTAAGCGAAGCAATGACTACGATCGCAGCTGCAACGACGTAGAGAAGTATCAATGGAAAGTCAGTTAAATCAGCTAATCCGGTATAAATTGTCATGAGAGTATTTTAAGTCTTTGGACGGAAAATGAAACCCTTTTCAAAGAAAAGAAAAAAGGACTGTCAATTTGACAGCCCTTTATTTATTCGAATAATGCGTCTAGATCGGCGATGAGGAGCGGTAGCTCTTCAAGGGATTTGACTTTCGCTCCGCTAGCGAGCGCATGTCCTCCGCCTCTCCATTTGTTCGCGACACCGGAGATGTCCTTGTGTTTCGAACGGATCGAGACCCTCCAGCAATAGTCTTTCGGGCTTGATTTGTCCTCGGTGACGGAGCACCAGGCATTGACGCCTTCGATGTTCGAGAACATGTTGACGTTGTCTTTGCCTTGTTCACGGGTGATGCCTAACTCTTTGAGAGTCTCATCACTAAGGATGTAATAGGCAACGCCATGAGGGGAGACGTGGAAGTTAGAGAGGATATAGGCCTCGGACTTAAGGTCCTCAAGCTTTCTCTCATACATCTCAAGGTAGATGGAGTTGATGTCGATGCCAGTGTCGCATAAGGCTTTAGCGACAGCGAAGGTATGACCGGTCGTGTTTCTATACTGGAATCTTCCAGAATCCCCAACAATTCCGATGTAAAAATACCTTGCGGCCTCTTTGGACATGACCGTTCCTTCCCATGAGAGAAGGATGTCGCACATAAGCTCTGCGGCTGCTGGTTTATTGATATCGAGGATAGGGTGTTTCGCTATCTCTTTGATGAATGGGTGGTGGTCGACCTTGCAGATATAGGAAGCATATCTATAGCGAGGGTCGGCGATTCTCTCATGGTCTCCGACATCGGTGACGATCGCGAGGAATGGTTCTTTGAACCAACTCTCGTTGAGTCTCTCGGTCTCGGGGAAGATGCGAGGGGTGTAGGCGACATGGTTATCGCCAAGGAAATGGACTTCCTTCTCAGGGAAGTTGTCCTTGATGAAGGTGTATAGACCCATCTGGGTGCCCATCGCGTCGAAATCAGGCCTGATGTGACGGAATATAGCGATCCTGTCATATCTCTTGATGGCCTGCTTAAAGAGGGAGAATTCCTTCTTGTGCTCTAAGGCGTAGGCTTTGATGATTGGGTCAAGTTTCATTAAAGGGTTCCTTCTAATGCTTTCATGCAATCACGGGCGATCATGACTTCCTCGTCGGTTGGGATGACGGCCACTTTGATGGCAGAACCTTCCTTGGAGATGAGTCCTTCCTTTCCGTGAAGTTCATTATTTTTCTCGTAATCGATCTTAAGTGCAAGAGATTCTTCAATTCTCTTAAGGACTTCCTCGCGGAATTTCGCGGAGTTCTCACCGACACCTGCGGTGAAGGCGATGAGGTCAGCGCCACCAAGACGGACGTAGTAAGAACCGATGTAGTCGGCGACTCTTCTGGCCCAAAGGGCGATGGAGGTTTTGGCTCTCTCATTGCCTTTGGCTGCAGCTTCCTCAACGTCACGGGTGTCATTGGAAACGCCGCTGACGCCTAAGAATCCGCTCTTTTTGTTGAGGATATCGTAGACCTCGTCGTATGGAAGTTTGGCTTCATCGCAGAGGTAGTAGTAGACACTTGGGTCGATGTCACCCGAACGGGTGCCCATCATGATTCCGCCAAGAGGGGTGAGGCCCATGGAAGTGGCGACGCACTTGCCATTCTTGATGGCGCAAAGGGAAGCGCCAGAGCCAAGGTGGCAGGAGATGATTCTCTTGTCTTTGGAATCCTTGACGTATTTCTCGCCCTCGATGGCGATAAAGTTGTGGGAAGTGCCGTGCGCACCGTATCTACGGCAATCGTATTTCTCGGTGAATTCGTATGGGATTGGGAATAAGTAATCCTCTGGTTCCATGCTCTGATGGAAGGCAGTATCGAAGACGGCAATGGCAGTGGCATCAGGAAGCGCGTCTTTGAAGGCGTGGAAACCCATTAAGTGGGCTGGCGCGTGAAGAGGATCGAGTGGGATGAGCTTGGTGATCTTCTCTTCGGTGTCCTTATCGAAATAAGCGGATTTGCTGAAGTATTTTCCACCCTGGACGACGCGGTGGCCGACGGCTTTGATCTCGTCATATGAAGCGATGATCTTGAATTCGAGGAGGGCTTTGAGAATCCTCTCGACGCCGACGGAATGATCTGGGAGAGGGAGAACCTCTTCTTTCTTCTCGCCGTTGAACTTGATGACGAAGTGTCCATCATCATGGCCGATTCTCTCGACCAAACCTGAACAAATAACTTTTTCCTCTGGCATCTCGTAGAGTTTGTACTTGATGGAAGAGCTTCCGGCATTGACAGCCATGCATTTTGACATAATTAAATACCTCTTTTAACCGAGAAAGATTTTACTACCAGCAAGAGGATAGGGCAAAGGAAACAAACAATGACTTTTTCTTTTCTAAAAGAAAGAGGTAACCTATAATTGTGGCTTAAGAAGGAGAGAAACGAGTATGGCATTCGGAATCCTTTACGATTTCTTAATGGGTCAAAGCATTGAGGCCTATCGTTTCTTCGGCGCCCACTTCGAGAAAAGAGGCATCACGTCTGGCGTTGTCTTTAGGCTCTACGCTCCTTTAGCTGAGGACGTATCCGTCCTCGGAGATTGGAACGGCTGGGACTACTCTAGAGACAAGATGAACCGAATCGATGATTCGGGCACATGGGAGATCTTCATCCCAAATCTTTACAATTACCAAGGTTATAAATTCCATTTCAAAAACGCGAAAGGCCAGTATGTCGACAAGGCCGATCCTTTCGCTTTCTATAGCGAGATGCGTCCACTTACTGCCTCCCGCCTTTTCGATATCGAGAACTTTGCTTGGCATGATGAGCAGTGGCTAGAGACGAGAGACCGCAACTTCGACAAGCCGATGTCGATCTATGAAATCCATATCGGAAGCTGGAAAGGCAAGATCGGTGACCGTTTCCCATCCTATGAGGAAATCGCCGATTACCTTATTCCTTATTTAAAGGAATCAGGCTTCACCCACGTTGAGATAATGCCGATCACCCAATACCCGTTCGATGGCTCTTGGGGATATCAGGCCACAGGTTTCTTCAGTGTTGATTCAAGATATGGAAACCCATTCCAGCTCATGTCCTTCGTCGACCGCATGCACCAAGCGGGCTTTGGGGTCATCCTCGACTTCGCGCCTGTGCACTTCGCCAATGATGCGTTCGCCCTAAGGGAATACGATGGCTCTTGCCTCTATGAATATAGCGACCCTAAGCACACTTTCAGTCAGTGGGGCTCTTGCTTATTCGACCTTGGAAAAGACCCAGTCCGTTCATTCCTCATGTCGGCGATGAACTATTTCCTCGACTATTTCCATTTCGACGGAATCAGATGCGATGCCGTGAGCAACATCGTCTATTGGGATGGCAATAAGAACAATGGCGAGAATGGCGGTGCCACCGAGTTCCTCAAAAGGCTCAATGGCAAGATCCATTACAAGCACCCAGACGTCATGATGATCGCTGAGGACTCAACCGATTTCCAAGGCGTCACCAAACCTGTCGAGTTCGGAGGCCTAGGTTTCGACTATAAGTGGGACCTTGGTTGGATGAACGACACCCTCAAGTATTACTCAAAAGACCCGATATATAAGAAATGGGAGCATAACCGAATCACCTTCTCGATGGCCTATTTCTGGAGTGAGAATTTCCTCCTCCCATTAAGCCACGACGAAGTCGTCCATGGCAAAGGCACCCTCATCAACAAGATGAGCGGAGACTATGAGACGAAGTTCGCTCTCCTAAGGAATCTCCTCACATATCAGTTCGCCCACCCAGGCAAGAAGCTCAACTTCATGGGCAACGAGCTTGCCTCCTTCGACGAATGGAATGAGGACCGTTCCCTTCCATGGGTTCTTTTGACTTTCCCAAAGCACGACTCCGTGAGGAGGCTTGTGAGGGACCTTAACCTCATCTACAGGGCTGAGCCTGCCATGCACGTTGAGGAATATAACCCATGCCATTACGCGTGGACGATGGTCGATAATGCCGATCAAAGCGTCTTCGCATTCGAAAGACACGTCGGTGAGAGCGACCTTCTCTTCGTCTTCAACATGACCCCGAACTATTACGAGCAATATGATGTCGGCGTCCATAACGAAGGCGAATGGTATGAGCTTTTCAATAGCGACAAAGACGTCTATGGCGGATGGAACCAATACAATGGTCTAAATGTGAACACATCTCCTGGAGGGCCGGAAAACCGCCCATACCATGTGACGATAAAACTAGGCAGCTACGCCGCTCTTATCCTCAAGAGGATAGTGGAGAAGCCTAGCAAAAAGAAAGGAAGCAAGAAACATGTTCAAAAATAAAGAAGAATTCAAAAAAGAATATGAACGTAGAATCGGCGAACGTTTCGGTAGAAGCGTCCATGATTCCCATATAACTGAGCAATTCGAGGTCTTAGGCGAGATGGTCCGCGATTATGGCGGACTCAACTGGAGAAACTGCCGCGAAGACCTTCTCCATAGCGACAAGAGGCAGTGCATCTATTTCTCGATGGAGTTCCTAATCGGAAGACTCATGCTCAACAACATGCAGAACCTTGGCATCTACACAGTCGCCAAAGAAGGCTTAGCCGATTTTGGCATTAACATCGATGACCTTG
>JAEEWP010000088.1 GCA_016287465.1 Caryophanales bacterium
AAGCGCCGCTTTCGGTAGTGACTTCAACTTCGACAGTTGGATTTCCACGGGAGTCAATGATTTGACGGGCGTGAATCGATTCAATGAACGGCATATAGGTTATTTTCTCCTTTTCAATTCACAATCTGCTTTTTCAAAGCAAGAAGAATTATAAAGCAAATGATTATCTTCCTCCACAATTATTGATTGTGGGCTTTTGAAAGCAAAACACCCATAATGGTAAAGATGATCAAAGATTGGAAAGAACTGTTCGATAAAGTGGCAGGGGAAGAGTACTCTGCTTCTTTGCATCGTTTCCTCGATGCCGAGTATGATGCGCATGTCGTTTATCCGCCTAGGGACATGATGTTCCAGGCTTTTAAGTTCACAAACCCAAAGACTCTTAAGGTCGTGGTTATTGGCCAAGACCCATATCACAACCCAGGCGAGGCTATGGGCATGTCATTCAGTGTTCCTAGAGGCATAGATATTCCGCCTTCCCTTATAAATATTTATAAAGAGATCGAAAAAGACATCGGCTGCAAGATGAACTTCGACAATGGAGACCTAACTCCTTGGGCCGAACAGGGTGTTCTCCTTCTTAACGCATATCTGTCCGTGAGGGCAGGCGTGCCTCTCTCGCATGTGCGTCCGGAGTATGACAAGTTCATGGACGATGTTTTGAGATATGTCGAAAGCCTTGATCAACCTGTCGTTTATATGCTCTGGGGAGGATTCGCCAAGAAGTACGCTTCAAAGGTTACGAACCCAAAGCATATCGTTCTTTCATCGGTCCATCCTTCACCGTTATCCGCGAATAGGGGAGGCTGGTTTGGAAAGCATCTTTTCAGTCAGTGCAACGCCTATTTGACTGAAAGCGGTATCACACCTATTGACTGGCAAATAAAGTGAGATAAACTATTCGAGACCGGAGCCACCAGTAAGTTGGCTGAGAGGAGTCTTCTTCGACTCGACGGAACCTGATCCAGGTAATGCTGGCGGAGGTAGTGTGTTTATTCATTCCTTCGTATTCAGGTACGGAGGTATTTTTTTATGGAAAACGAACAAACCAATGTTCAAAGCGGCTCAAAAACCGCAAAAACCTGGGCAAATCTCGTCTCAATTGCCCTTTCTGTTCTTGCTTTCGGCTTCTTATTCTTAACATTAGTTAAGTTCAAAGATGCTGAAGGAAATAAGTCATTCCTTCATATCGCGGATATCTTTGGCGCTGAGAAATTCCAGTTCATGTTTGTGATTGGCTATGCCCTTCTTATCGCTAGCATCCCTCTCTTAGTCGCCGCATATTTCTTTGAGAAAAAAGGCAACTCTCTTTCTACTGGTGCCGTTGTTTGCCAGTTCCTTGCTGCGGTCTCCTTTGTTATGACTCCTATGCTTTATCTTGAAAGCATGGAAGGAAATAGCTGCTCCATGGAAATTGGTCTTGGACTTGCTTTTGCTTCCTCTTTAGCTGCTTCCTTATTCAGCTTCATCTACGCCTTCTCTAAGAAGCCTATGAGCATCCACGATATTGCGGAAGACGCTATTCTTGTCGCTGCCGCTTTCGCCTTGAACTTCATCAAAATCCCAGTTGGTGAGACCGGTGGTTCCATCAACCTTCAGCTCTTACCTATCTACATCATTGCTTTAAGACACGGCCCATTCCAGGGCATCATCTCCGGTGGTATCGTCCTCGGAATCCTCACTTGCTTCACTGATGGATATGGATTCGTCTCCTTCCATTATGACTACCTTATTGGTCTTGGCTCTGCCGGTCTTCTTGGCTTCTTCAAACCTCTTATCATGAGTGAAGAACAGAAATCTTATAACGTCTTAGGTGAGATCTTCATCTTTGTTGGCATTCTTGTTGCGACCATTGTCAGAATGGGCGGCGGCATCGCCAGTTCGATGACTTACTATGGCATGGAAAATGAATTCTGGGCAGCCTTCGAATACAACATTCTTTATGTTGGCCCAAGTGCACTTATCTGCGCCATTATCCTCATGGGTTTATATGGCCCACTTCTCCGCGTCAACAAGCTTCTCCCAACCAGAGACTAGTGAAATTAATTTATTAATTTGGCCAATATTGTGTTATAGTGCCCTAGACGAAAGGCATTATTTATGACCGATATTGAAGAAAAGAAAAATGACGAAGTCGAAGAAGAAAGCGACTTCGCCGACGAAATAAAACCAGCTGTTGAGCCAGCTCCTGCTCCTGAAGTTAAAGAGGAGCCAGAGGATCAAATCAACCTTCACGCTGAAGAAGCAGAGGAGGAGCCTCAACCAGAGCCAGCTCCTGCTCCAAAAGGAAAGATCACCATCGAATACCCAGACGAGAACCTTGGCAAAGTCGAGCTTGCTCGTCAGGAGTTCTATAAGGTCTACCACAAATCAAACATCGCTAAGTGGATCGTCACCGTTGTCTGCTTGCTTCTTATCGTCTGCGGCTGGCTTATTCCTAACGCCATCGAAGCTCTTAAAGAATACTCGATGGTCATCGCCCTCATCGCCTGTGGCGTGGGTCTTGTCACCCTTCTTGTTCTCAGCCACTTCTGGAAGAAGAAGGTTCAGACTGCGATGAATCGTTA
>JAEEWP010000089.1 GCA_016287465.1 Caryophanales bacterium
CTAGCGATGGTGGAGCCAACTACATTGACGATGCCTAGTGTCTTAATGCCTTCGGCTTTGGCTTTTCTTAGAGCCGCTAAAGAATCAGCAGTCTCGCCAGACTGGCTGATAACGACGACAAGCCCATTCTTATCTAGCGGGGCGTTACGATAACGGTATTCGCTAGCGAGCTCAACCCTGGTTGGGATTCTCGCCATATCTTCGAAAACGTATTGGGCGGACATGCCGACATGATAGGCAGAACCGCATCCGATGACGGTGATGGAACTGATGCCTTTAAGAGTGTCATCAGAGATACCAAGTCTCTCTAAAGAGACATCATCGTCTTTGAGCAAAGAGGAAACGGTGTCCTTAACGGCTCTTGGCTCTTCGTGGATCTCCTTAAGCATGAAGTGAGGGTATCCGCCTTTTTCAGCGGCCTCAGCTTCCCAAGCAATGGTCTGTTTCTCTTTGAAGATCTCATCGCCATCGATGTTGAAGAAGGAGATGCTTCCTCTTTTCATCCTGGCGAGTTCCATATTGTCGAGATAATAGACTTCTTTGGTGTGGCTAAGTATGGCAGTGACGTCACTAGCCATATAGACTTCGCCATCCTTTTCGCCAAGGACGATTGGGCTATCTTTCCTCGCGACCCAAATCTCATCTGGGTAGTCTTTGAACATGACCGCTAAAGCGTATGATCCTCTGATACGGACCATGGCTTTTGAAATCGCGTCACATGGGGTTTGGATATATTTCTTGTAATAGTAGTCGATGAGTTTAACGGCAATCTCAGTGTCGGTGTCCGAATAGAAGGTGTAGCCCTTTCTGATTAATTTGGCTTTCAGCTCATCGTAGTTTTCGATGATGCCATTATGGACAGCGACGACATTGAAATCGTTTGAGGCGTGTGGGTGGGCGTTGTCTTCTGACGGCTCGCCATGTGTGGCCCAACGGGTATGGCCGATTCCAGACGTGCCAAAAAGACCATGAAGGTTTTCGATCTTGGCTTTAAGGTATTTGATTCTCCCTTTCGTTTTCACGACGGAGATGACGTTGTCGTCATTTCTCACTGCGACACCGGCGGAGTCATATCCGCGGTATTCGAGTTTGGTAAGGCCATCAAGCAAGATTTCGCTTGCCTGATGCTCACCGATATAGCCAACAATTCCGCACATAAAGTATTTAAATTTCGCAAAATCGCCTGCAAAACCTATCTAACTATGATTTCTTCTCTTGAAGCGCCTACGCCAATGAACTTGACTTTGACGCCAGTGAATTTCTCTATCTCTTCGACGTATTCTCTCGCTGCTTGAGGGAGCTCTTCGAACTTTCTGCAATGAGAGAGATCTCCGAAGTTGCCTTTGAAGGTCTTGTAGACAGGCTTCGCTTCCTTGAGGTATTCCATGTCGGTATGGAAGTCAGTGGAGATTTCACCTTTATATTCATAGCCGACGCAGACTTTGATCTCGTCAAGCTTGCCTAAAGTATCAAGATGATTAAGAGCGAAACCAGTGTAGCCGTTGATCATGGCCGAATAATTGATTGCGACGAGATCAAGCCAACCGGTTCTCCTAGGTCTCTTGGTGGTGACGCCATATTCGTGGCCAAGTTCCCTGATCTTGTCACCGATTTCATTGTTGAGTTCGGTTGGGAATGGGCCTTCTCCAACTTTGGAAGAATAGGCTTTGAGGACACCGATGACCTCGCCTAAGTATTTAGGGGACATACCGGTTCCTGTGAAGACACCGCCGATTGTGGTGGTGCTGCTTGTGACATATGGGTATGAGCCGAAGTCGATATCAAGCAAAGCCGCTTGCGCGCCTTCGCAAAGGATCTTCTTGTTCTCTTTGAGGGCGTTATGGTGAAGGGTAGTGGTATCGCAGACAAACGGTTTGATGCGTTTGGCGTACTCGCTATATTCTTTGGCGATCTCTTCATAGTCGAGAGGTTCAAAGCCTTTGCTCTTCAAAGAGACGTTGCTCTTCTCGACGTTCTCCTTAAGCCTTTCGAGGAAGGAGTCGCTGATAAATTCGCCAACCCTGATTCCGGATCTTTCGTACTTGTCGCAATAAGCAGGTCCGATACCACGTTTGGTGGTGCCGATCTTGTGGCCGCCTCTTTGGCTTTCAAGAGCCGCGTCTAATTCGACATGGTAAGGGAAAAGGACGTGGGCCTTGTCAGAGATATAGAGGTTGTCCACTTTGTGGCCGTGTTCAAGGACCATGGCGATTTCCTGGAAAAGGATCCTTGGGTTGATGACGACGCCGTTACCGATGACGGCTTTGCAGCCTTCATTGAGGATGCCGCTAGGAAGAAGGTGGAAGGCGTATTTCACCCCACCGACTTCGATTGAGTGGCCGGCATTGTCTCCGCCCGCAAAGCGGACGGCGTAATCGGCGTCGGTTGAAAGATAATCGATGATCTTTCCTTTGCCTTCATCGCCATAGAAGGCACCTAATACGACATTGATGTTATTCATACTTATTTCACGCTGAAGAGGAGTTTGGCGTAGTCTGGCATTGGCCAGTACTCGGTT
>JAEEWP010000090.1 GCA_016287465.1 Caryophanales bacterium
TTGCAAGGTCTTTGACCGTGTCATAAAGAACATCGTCAGAAAGTATGTCCGTCACAAATCCAAGGAAGCGGATGAGTTCATCACCCCAAGTCAGAAGATCAAGGAGTACATGCGTTTCATCAACGTCGATTCCTACATCAACGTCATTCCAACTGGAATTGATTTCGGCGCGTTCAAGAAAGAGAACGTCGATCAGGAAAGACTTAAGGAACTCAAAGAGGACCTTGGCATTAGCGATGACACTTATGTCGTTCTTTCTATTGGCCGCGTCGCCAAAGAGAAGTCGATTGATATCTGCATCAAAGGCTATGCCGAATATTTATACAAAAAACCGAAGAGAAAGACTCTATTAGTAATAGTAGGGGGAGGACCTGCTCTTGAGCCTCTTAAGGCTCTTGCTACAAAACTTGGTATTTCTGAGAACGTCCGTTTCGTAGGACCTGTCTCTCCAGACACCGTTCCTCTCTACTACCATCTTGGAGATGTCTTCGTGTCCGCTTCAATCACTGAGACCCAAGGTCTCACCTTCATGGAAGCGATGGCCTCGGGAGTCGTTCTCCTTTGCCGCTACGACGACACCTTGAAAGACACCATCGTCGATAATGAGAATGGCTTCTTCTTCGTTGACGAAGACGATATGGCCAAGAAGCTTGAGATGGTCTCTGCTCTTCCAAAAGAGAAGAAGGACGAAGTCATCAAGAAAGCCATCGACGGCTTAGAGCCATACTCCATGGAATCTTTCTATGAAAGGATCTTGCACGTTTATGAGCGCGCCATCAAAAAGAACTGGTAAGACGATAACCAAGATCTCCTTCTCCCCGAAAAAGAAGAAGGTGGTCGTCTCTTTCGGCGCGGATAAGGTTGAGATCAGCCAGGACATCTATAGTGACTACTATCTCTACGTCGGCAAGGAACTCACTTCCAAGGAGTATCAGGAACTCATATTCAAAATCAAACAGGATAGTCTCTATCAGTACGGCTTATCCTTGGCCATCAAAGGCTGCTACAGCACCTTTGAGATCATCATGAAACTCAAGGCCAAGCAGAAAGAGGAACAAAGTGTTGCCAGCATCATCACCCGCCTCAAGAAAGCAGGTCTCCTTGATGACAAAGAACTCGCAAGAGAATACAAAGAGGAGAAGGAGAATCTCCTTTATGGAGAAGAGAGAATCAAAGACGATCTCCTCCATAAGAAAGTGATCGCTCCAGAGATCGTGAACAAACTAAAGTTCACCCATGAGCTTGAACACGCTAAAGCAGCAGCCTCGCAGATTGAGAGGAAATACGACAAGTATCCGTATAACGCCAAGATCGCCAAAGCCATAGAGGCATTACAGAGAAGAGGCTTCTCATACGATATATCTTCAAAAGCGGTCTCTAGTTATAAAAAAAGCAGCAAAAACGAATCCAAAAATCTAAAAATCACTGGCGAAACCCTCTTAAAAGGCTATAAACGCAAATATGAGGGAAGAGATCTTAGAGAACATATGTTCATGGCCTTAGCAAGAAGAGGCTACGAGATTGAAAGCATAAACCAATACCTAGAGGAGGTACTATAAATGGAAATGATCAAAGACTTCGAAGACGGTCAGCACGTCTTCAACCAACTACTTGTCACCCAGGTCGACAAATGCGTGACCACCCAAGGGAGAAGCTATCTTAACGTCACCCTTCAGGATTCAAGCGGATCCATCCTTGGAAAGAAATGGGATGTCTTCGACGGAGATTTAGAGGTCTTCAAAGAAGGCAACATCGTCGCCGTTGAAGGTGAGGTCCTTAAGTACAAAGGCTCGCTTCAATTCAAGATCATTTCCGGTGCCCAGGTGTCCGTATCTGATGTCGATGTGACGAAGTTCGTCCCACAGGCTCCAGTCCCAAGGGAAGAGCTTGAGAAGAAGCTCAATGCCTATATGGATTCTCTTGAGGACAAGGAACTCCAGAAAATCGTCAAATATCTCGTTAACAAATTCCACGACAAATATGTCGTCCACCCAGCCGCGGTCAGGAATCACCACAATTTCGCTAGCGGTCTCCTTTACCACAGCATCTGCATGGCCGATATGGCGGAGCAGGTCTGCAAACTCTATCCAAAACTTAACAGGGATTGGGTCGTCGGAGGCGCTCTCATCCATGACCTTGGCAAGACCATCGAACTCTCTGGCCCAATCGCCACGAAATACACCGTCGAAGGTAACCTCGTTGGTCACATCAGCATCATGGTCGCCGAAATCAGAATGGCCGCCAAAGAACTCGGCATCGAAGGGGAGAAACTCACCCTTCTTGAGCATATGATCGCCTCTCACCACTCTAAGCCAGAGTTTGGCTCACCAATCCCTCCTCTTACCCGTGAGGCTCTTGCTTTAGCCATGATCGATGATTTTGACGCGAAGATGAACATCGTCGACAAGGCAGTCGAAAACGCCGACCTAGAGTCGTTCACTGAGAAGATATTCGCTCTCGATGGGAGAGCCTACTACGTTCCTTCTTACGAGAAGAAGAACCGTTAATATT
>JAEEWP010000001.1 GCA_016287465.1 Caryophanales bacterium
TTGTGTTGCCAAGAATCTTCTCGGTCCACCTGGCAGCAGTCCTCATCTCTTCGTAAACGATGGTCATGTTTTTGTGGCTGAAGGTCTTTTCGAAACACTCATTGAAAGCGTCACGGGACGCTTCAAAGCCTCTTGCCACCACTTTTTGAGGCTTTGTTTGGCAAGACGCTAAACAAAGGGCGGATGAGATGATAGCGATGAATAATTTGGTTTTACGCATAGGACGCACCTCCATATGAAACCTTAATAACGTTACCGCAAACGACATTTCAAAAGCAATAGACGTGAAAAGGACGTTCCCTAAAGGGAACGTCCTTCATTAATCAGTCATGCCAATAGACTCCTCAGAGGAGGCAAGAAATAATATGACAGGTAATATGAAAGATAAGGCAATTCGTTTGGTGTTTTTCATAAAAGTATCTCCTCTCGTCTAATAAGACGATTGATTTGCTAAAAAGCGTTCAAAGTGTTGTTTGACGATTGCTCGTCGCCAAGTTGGGTGAATTCAACCTTGGCATTTTCGTCGTAGCTGTACCAAATATGGTACTCAAGGCCTTTGTAAGCCTTATCTAAGTAGAGGGTCCTACCTTGGTAATGGTAAAAATCCTTATGTGCGCATTCGAAGGCTTCTTTAGCGCCATCCATACCGGTGAAGTGCGAATAGGATAACGCCGTGTCATCGCGGACGCATTCGTATTCAACCGTCCTGGTTTTCATGTTCAGATAGTAACTATGCACGCTCCAGATAGGTCCGACGGTCCTGTTATAGATATATTCGACATAGTCTTTCGACCCTTCTGTTTCGTACACCTTGATTGGATATGGACCAGTATCATGGTCTAGGCCTTGAACGACCCTACACCTATACACTCCATCGAGGTAAAGCGGCTTGAAACCAGGGCCAAGATATTCGTAGACATAATCAAAGCACTCTTTGTGCTCGCCACTCACGACGTAATGACCGTCTTTGGTCTTTATGTCAATCTTTTGGCAATTAATCTGGTTAGAGTGGGCGGAACATCCACTCAAACAAACGACTAGTAACGATGATAGCAACGTTTTCTTCATATCAGCTCCTCCTTTACTCCTTGGATAAGGCCACTATAGAATATTCGGTTTCGGTAATTCAATACTTAATTTCGAAGAAGACGAAATAAAAAGCCCGACATCTCTATCGGGCCAGGTTTTTTGATTAACGTCTGCGATGGTCGGACGATTTTCGTTTACTCGTTTGAACGTGTCTCCTCTTTTTTTGATAGAGCCTTTCTCTTCGGATCCTTTCCTCAACAATTCTCTCATCACGAAGCCTCGGGTCTAGGTCTTCTTTGCTCACACAAAACATGAAGACTGATGCGAGCACATCCGTTGGTATTAAGAAAATAGCCCAGGCGGTAACAGCTCCCTTCGATTTTCCCTTAAGAGCTACCAGGCTTCCTATGCTAACAATTATCGAGTAAAAACCATAAACCAAAAGAGCGGTCAAATAAGTGGCCATTAGAGCATCAAAAGCATTATCCGGATTCCCGCTGGTAACACCCGCAAAAAGAACACTATAAAGTAAGCAATATCCCGTGAAGATTATAAAAGCGGCTAACGTCAAACAGACAAATACTTTTGCGACAGTTTTCATATTGTTCACTTTTATTCAAAAGTAAAAAGGGGTCACCTGCAAGCGTTTCTTGGCACGCTGGCCGGCATCTTTTAAAAGAAAAAGCCCGACATCTCTATCGGGCTACGTTTTTGTTTGCTGGTTTATCCGCCGATAAGCCTGATGAAGTCGATTATCAGACAAGTAATCAATAGGCCAGAGAGGACTAATGACAAAGCGGCTTTGTAATAGCTTTGCAACTTATAGCATTTGATGGCTCTAATAAGATTCATGGCGCCATAAGCTCCACTTGGGATCATGAAGATGATGAGTGGCATGACACGGAGTATGCCATCAGGATGAGCAAGGCTTTGGACGATCCATAGGGCCAATGAGCAGATAATGACAGTCAAAGAAAGCGGGAGGAAGTCCTTAAGGGTTTGCTCATGAAGGGGTTTTGCTGGGGATTTTACGTTTTTGTTAGCGGTTTTAGGCGCTTCTTGAACGACCGGTTCCTGTTGAGAAGGTTCATAGGCTTGTTCAGTTATCTCAGCGACTTTGTTTCCGCATTTCGGGCAGAAGCGGGCTTCATCAACCATCGGAGCGCCGCATTTAGTGCAGTATTTCATCTCTAGAACCCCCTTAAACCGAAATTGATGTTTCCGCCCTCGTGAGTGTCAGCGACTCTGATGGAAGCAACTCCTCCTGAGTCGACACGCGAGTAATGGTACCACTGGTAGGCGGTTCCAACATAACCTTCATAGTGAAGGAAGGAACCGAGACCGTTGCAATCGTTATAAGTCACTTCAAGACCTTCCCAGCTGCTACGATTCCACTCAGCCGAAGCGTAGATGGTGAGTTTGCCATTGCTATACTCCCATTCGCCGACACCTGGCTGAAGGACCAAAAGGTAATTCGTTGCACTGTCGACCCAAGCGTCTCCGACATAACGGTAGACCTTACCATCGGCGGTTAGGTTGATGGCAAGTCTTTCGCCGAATTCGACGCAGTCATAATTATTTCCTTGGTACCAGCCATAGATGGCGTTTCCGCCGCCGACTCCGCCAGAGAAACAGCCAATGCCAACCACGGAGATGATCAAGCAGCATCCGATTGAAGCGATAAGCCAGACCGGAGGTTTGCCGTCTTTATGTTTCTTAGACCAATAGACGAAGAAAGCAACGAGTCCTCCTGCTCCAATGACCATGAAGACAATACCTAACACCAAAGTGACGTTTCCACCACCGCCACCGCGTCCCTGTTTAGGAGACGAAGGATCGACTATGGAGATGCCAGTTCCTCCGCCGCCGCCGTTAGGGCCGTTATAACGAACCCTCAAAACAGGTCGGACGCCGATCTTCGGGTCGTTGACAAGGCAATTCGTGCTTCCTTGTTTCGTCCACTGGACGATTATTCTGTCGCCTTGCGAACTCTTGGTCTTCGTCCAGAATGGGCCATTCACATAGCTCTGACCTGTTCCTGAATAATTGCCGGAAAGATTTTTGGCGATCGCGTAGTCGGAAGGGTATTCCGCCTTGTCATCGGCATAGTCCTTCAAAACGCTTGCGTCAGGGAGGTCGACGACATAATCGGGATTATTCGAATCGAATGAGATGATATAGGCTTCATCGCCGGTATCGAAGGCAGTATCAAAGAAGAATCTATTGGAAATGAAGAGGTCCGAAGATAAGTATTCGAGCCCGTTTCCTGAACCGTTAAAGGCCGCTCTTTCTATGATTCTGGTTGAGATGATGTCCGCATACCCCTCTCCAGTCGAGAGGATCTCCCACTTGAGGCCTTCGACGAGGAAGGCTTTCTCGACGTTGTTCGAAGAGGATGCCAAGGCGCCGTTGTTCCATTTCGCGATCGAAATGAAATCATCATCGATTTTGACGGTCTCTATCACATAAAGCTTCTCGTTATATGTATATAAACCTGACGAATAATCGTATGCCCCCTCGTCCTTTATTTTGTTAGGGTCGACATCACTTATGGTTTGAGGATAACTTCCGAACGTAAGAACGCCGTCTTCGAAAACGAGATCAGGAAGAGGTTGTACATCTTCCCAACGCTTAGGTTCTTGCACATAAGGAGATGAGGAAGACAAACCTACCCCAAGAGCTATTGCGAATAGGCTTGAAAAGAAAGCGCCTAGATGTTTGTTCATATGAAAGCCTCCACTAAAAGAAGGTCATGCTTTGTAAAAATATTGTCGCACGAAAAAGGCTATTCAGCGTAAGGAAATGCAAAAGTATTTCGCCCAATTTTGGACAATTTTCCAAACATAACAAAAAACACACCTTATGGTGTGTTGGTTGTATGTATGAGATATAGATTATTCGATGTTCTTTGGCCTTCTGATCATCTGGCTTAAGCGGAAGATCGAGAAACCTTCGCCCAAAAGGATGAATAAGCCGTTGAGGGCCATGTCACCGATGAACATGGCGCGGAACTCCGGAGCATTTTCGAGGCAGAGATTAAGGGCAGGGATGCCTTTGAGGTCGACGCCCGCTTCGATGCAGGCTAGGTTGGCGGCCATGACATAGGCAAGGAACACAGCGCCAAGAAGGACGATAAGCGTTGTGGCAAAGCTCATGAAGATCATGACACCGTTTGGCTTTCCGCCGAATTTCTTATATAAGAATACTCCAAGGAAGATGGCGACAAGCGATGAGAAAGCGGTGATGATGCCGGCAAGAGAGAAGATGATGGTCAAGGCAAGACCTGCTAAAGCACCGAGCAAGATGCCACCGAAACCTTTGGCGTAGTTGTTTGGCATGTTTTTGAAATCCTCGTTGTTCTTGCTGATCATGCTGTTGACGGTCTCAACCGCCTTGATGGAAAGACGGATCTTCACACCATCGCCCTGAAGGGAGATGACCTTGGACTCCACCTCTTCCAGGTTTTCGCCGGACTGAGGGCAGATTTCCTTCTTAGGCGCTTCAAGCGATTCAAGGATTTCGAGGATGGCGGAAAGAACGCTAGGGAACTTCTTCTCGAAAGTGCCAGCTGTCATGGCGCCGATCATGATGGCGACGCCGAAATCGAAAGGCACGCATTGGAGAAGTGAGATTTTGCGGCTATTCAACTCCATGACGAAATCGTTCTTTTTCGTCTGAGGAAGATAAGTCGAGAAAAGGAAAACGGGACCCATGGCCATTGGGTTATTGACGACGTTGACCTCGTATCCGTTTATAAAACCGTAACCATTATTCTTCTCGAAAGTGAACCCATAATCCTTTAGGGCGTTGACGATGTGTTTATTCATAAATGATGTACCCCTTGCTAAACCTCATAAATCTTATCGTATTTTCCGACCGAAAATAGGTATTTCGTTGCGGATTTGCGAGGGTTTTCTTTTGTTATGAAAAAAAGCCTGGCATCTCTATCAGGCTTTCTTTCTTATTTAACGAGTTCTTTGAGTTTCTCTTTGTCTATCTCGCCGGAAGTTAGGAATGGGATCAGCTTTTTGATCTCTTCGATGTCTTTGTCCCACCACTTGAGTTTGAGGAGCAAATCGATTGTCACCTTGTCGAATCGGTACTTCTTCACTTGGGCTGGATTGCCAGCAACAACTGAGTAAGGAGGGACGTCTTTGGTTACGACGGAACATGCGCCGATGATTGCGCCGTCTCCGATATGAATACCAGGGAGAATCGTCGCTTTTTGGCCAATCCAAACATCATTGCCAACCACCGTATCTCCACGATTTCCGCGATTTTCAAATGGCCTTGATAAGCCTTTGAATTCATCGATGATCTCGAAAGGATAGGTTGTGTAGCTATCAAGCATGTGGTTGGCGCCGTTCATGACGAATTCCACTCCTCTTGCAATAGCGACGAACTTTCCGATGACGAGCTTGTCGCCCATGAAATCGTAGTGATGCGTAACGTGCTTCTCAAAAGACTCCGGACCTTCTTCGCTGTCGTCATAGTACGAATAATCGCCGACGATGATGTTGGGTCTCGTGATCACGCTTTTGATATAGCAAAAAGTCTTGAACTGGGAGTTTGGGTAAATGGGTTCGATCTTCTTTTCCATGGCTTTATTTTACCTAGGGAACGAAAAAACCCTCAACACTTTCGTGTCGAGGGATTTTCACTAAATGGAGCATCCGGGCGGAATCGGACCGCCGGTCATTGAGTTGCAGTCAATTGCCTTACCGCTTGGCTACGGATGCAGCGGAAAGAATTATATCACCGAGGTCGGCGAGTGACAATTCTATTCCTGTATTACTTTCTCATCTAGATGAGACTAGTCGACTTTCTTGTATTTGAAGGAAGAGGATTCGAAGAGACCATCGGTGATTTTGAGGTCTTTTCTCATGACGAGGAGAGGCTTGATGTACTCAGCGAATTTCTTGGAGAGATGGGTGGTATCCTTCATGAAATCCTCTGGGACGTATCTGATCGCGTCAGCGGCCATCTCAATCGGTTCGAATTCGATCTTGAAGGCGTATGGGTCGTTAGAGGTTCTCTTGAGGACCGCCATCATACCGCTCTTACCTTCGAGAAGGGCTTTGACGCAGGCTTCGCCACAGGCGATAGCGGCTTCAATATCAACTTCGGAAGCAAGGATGGAGGAGGCACGCATGGAGGTGCTAAGGACGGTAACGCGGGTTGGGAGATGGAGGTCTTCCTTAACGCGGGCCTGAAGGGCATAGGCAACGCCTTCGAGCTGAGCGTGGCCGAATGCGTCGACATCATCGCTCTGGACACCGATGTCGATGCCTTCGCTGAGGGCCACTACCGCATAGCCTTTCTTGAGATAGACGCGGCCAAGGTCCTCATAGAACTTCTTCTGGTCGAGTTTGACCTCTGGGAGAAGGATGAAGTCTGGACGGCAATCTTCTGGAAGGGCGTCAGCACTGGCGGTTAACCAACCGGTATCTCTGCCCATGATCTCAACAAAGAGGACTTTGCCTTTCTTGTAGGAACGGACATCAAGGATAAGGGATTTGAGGGCGTTCATGACATAGAGGGCGGCACTTGGGAAACCAAGGGCGAAGTCAGTGCCCATAAGGTCATTGTCGACGGTCTTTGGAACACCCATGACCTTAAGGTCAAGGCCTTTCTCTTTGGCGAGGTGGCTAAGTCTCATGCAGGTATTCATGGAGTCGTTGCCGCCATTGACGAGGAGGCCGTTGATGTTATGTTTCTTGAGGGTTTCCATGATCTTAGCAAAGACTGGGTCATTGAAATCCTTTGGAAGCTTGTAGCGGGAAGAATGGAGGATCTGGCCTGGGGTCTGGGTGAGAAGGGCGATGTCTTTCTCATCTTCGGCGAATAAATCGACGAGGTTGTCATCGATTAAGCCTTCGACGCCATAGAGTGAACCGAAGAGGGCTTCGATCTCCTCAGGATGCTTTCTCGCTTCTTTGACAACTCCGCAGAGGGAGGAATTGATGACGGCAGTCGGACCACCGCTTTGGAAATAGACGATTCTCATCTTGCTCATAAAAATATTTCTCCTATATGAACTGATATCTTTGATATCTTAGCACAAAAAGAAAACCGCCTGATATATCAAGCGGTCTTTTTTGTTAACGATTATCTTTCGATTAGAAGGAAGCGGTGAATTCGTTCCACATCTTGTAGAGGGCGGCATTGCCTTCAGCGCCGAAGTCCTTCATGATCGCGCATCTGTTGATGGTCTCTTTGGATGGGTACTGGGCATCGAACTGACGGCCTCTTTCCTCACTTGGGATAAGGATCTTGGCCTCTTCGCCTTCTGCGAGGGTTCCTTCGAAGAAGTAGGAAAGGTCGCATTCGTCGCATTCTTCCTCAGAGTATTCCTCTGGGTCGGCTTCGTACCAGTCTTTGACGGTTTCCCAGATGGCCTCACCGGCGATTGGGGATGTGTAGCCGACGGCTTCCATGTTCTTGGCGGCCACTTCTGGGTCGGCAAGGAAGTCAAGGAAGGCTTTGGCGGCTTCGACGTTGGCGCCTTTTGGCATGCACCAGCCATCGAACCAGACGTTGGAACCTTCTTCTGGAATCTCATAGGCAAGGGTGACTGGTTTAGCGGCGGCTTCGGCCTCATCCATCGAGAAGACGCTGTCACCGGACCAGGCTAAGTTGGCGTAGATGTTGCCAAGGACCATATCGGATTTGCCTTCGTCGACCTCGAGGGTGACGTTCTCGGTGAGTTCGGAAAGAGCGGCTTTGACTTTGGCGATGGTCTCGGAGTCGTGTCTATTGAAGATCTCAGAGAGGGCATCGTTATAGGCCTTGTCGGTCAAAGTGCCGGCTTCATGCTGTTCTTTGAGGGAGATGGTCTCGTCTTTGTAGACGTGCATGACGGCGGTGAAGTAAGTATCACGGACGGAATCCTTGATGGTGATTTTCTTCTTAAGGCTATTGCCTTTGAGGTCATTGCCTGGATTCCACTGGAAGTCCCAGGTTGAGACCTGCTCTTGGGAGACGTATTCAGGGTTGTAGGTGTAACCCATGGTTCCCCAGAAATATGGGACAGCGAAGTCGCTGAGCTCATTGTCATTGAAGAGGTTCTTGATGTATGGGGAAGTGTTGTTGTTGACGTTCTCAAGGCCTTCGGTGTACTTCTTGGTGGTCTTGTCATAGCCAAAAGATTCGAGCATGCCTTCGCTTTGCATCTTCTGAATCATGTAGTCGGATGGGCAGCAAAGGTCGGCTTTGACGAGTCTCTTGCTGATCTTGGTGTACATGGTCTCGTTGGTGTCGAAGGTGATGTAGTTGACTTTGATCTTCTGGCCTTCGTGGCTTTCGGCGTAGGCTTTCTCGAAAGCGAGGATGGTTGAATCCTCAAGTGGGTTGCCCTTCTCGTCGACGCCTTCGTAGATGTAGTCTTCCCAGTTGTAGACGTTGAGGGTGATGGTGCCGTCGCCGGCATCGCCGCAGCTAGCGAGTCCGCCTAAGCTCATGAGTGCGGACATAGCTAAGATGAGTGCGCTTTTTTTCATTTCTAATTCCTCCTATAAAATTAGATTTTTTTCGCTTTGCGATTATTTACTATCGTGTAGCCGATCATGACTGCAACGATGAGTACGAAGATAAGGGTCGTGAAGGATCTGATCTGGATTGGGATAGCCCCTTTCGCGAGAGTTCCTTGCACGTAGGTCGAGATGGTCTGGAAATCCATGCCTTCCGACGGTTTGGTGAATTCGGTGATGACAAAGTCATCAAGGGAGAGCGTCATTGAGATCATGAAGCCCGAGAAGATGCCTGGAAGGAGATCTGGGATCATGACTTTGAAGAGAGCGCCTGCCCTGCTTGCGCCAAGGTCCATCGCGGCCTCATAGAGGGATGGGTCCATCTGCTCAAGCTTCGGCTGGACGTTGATGACCACGAACGGGATCGTGAGGACCATATGGCCGATGATGAGGGAGAAGGCGGAGGTTGGGAGATTAAGCCAGGCGAAGAGGATGCATAGCGATAAGGCCATGACGATCTCGGCGTTGACGATCGGGATTTCGTTTGCGAAATTGAAGACCGCTTTGAACTTCTTGCCAAGGTAATGCATGCCGATGGCACCGGCAGTTCCTAGAACTGTGGAGAGAATTGAGGCAACAACGGCGACCCAAACGGTGTTCCAAGTCGCGTTCCAGATATCCTGGGCGAAGACGTTCTTGCCATTGAAGAGGGTGCTATAGCAATCGAAGTTGAGACCGTTCCATTTACCGATGACTTTGGAGTCGGTGAAGCTATAGAGGATGAGATACATGATCGGGAGATACATGACAAGAAGCATGATCCACACGAAGGTAAGGGCCACCGCTTTCTTGGCTTTCTCCCCTTTCTCTCTTCTTTGAAGAGAACGGTTGGTCTCTTCCATCGCCGTGTTAGGAGTATTCATAACAAGTTCTTTTTCCATTGTTACCTGGCTCCTTTCTTCTTCTCACTGAAGAAATTCTCGAAGACGACGGAAAGTCCGATGAGGGCGAGCATGATGATGGCGTAAACGCTGCCAACATTAAGCTGGGAATGTAAGAATTGGTGCTCAATCTGACCACCGATGAGCTTGATGGTACGGCCGGACAAGGCATCGGTGATGACGTAAGAGGACATGGTCGGCATGAAGGTCATCGTGGCCGCGGAGACGATTCCAGGGATTGTCATCGGGACGATGGTCTTGAAGAAGACCTGGACTGGGGAGGCGCCTAAGTCGGCAGCCGCCTCAATCTGGCTCTTATCGAGTTTGAGCATCGTGTTATAGAGAGGGAGTATGGCAAATGGGAGGTAGTTATAGACCATGCCGATGATGGAGCAGATCCATGGATGCATGGCAGGATCGAGACCGAAGAAGATAAGAAGCTGCTTTGTGGCAACGGTCCTGATGACGAAGTTGATCCACATCGGGAGAAGGAAAAGATAGACAAGAACAACGTTCTTGTTGAACTTCGAATTCGCAAGGATATAGGCGATCGGATAGGCAATGAGGATGCAGATGACGGTCGTAAGGGCCGCAACGCCTAAGGACTGTCCGATGACTTTGAAGGTCGTTCCACTGCTATCTGGCGAGAAAACGTCAATGAAGTTATTCAAGGTGAAATGACCGTCTGCATCGCTGAAGGCATAGCAGAAGATGAGAAGGATCGGAAGGATGATGAAGAGGATGAGGAAAATGCCGTATGGCATGCAAAGCCATTTGCGGTTTTCGCGCATCACTCCTTTGTTCTTCGGTAAAGTTCTGGTTGCTTCCATTTCGTTTACCTACCACCCTTGAGTTTGACTTCGACGCCGCCCTCTTTGAGGACGAGGGAGACGTTGTCGCCGATATTCCAGAGGTCTGGGGTGTTGATGATGAACTCCTCATCGACATCCTGATTCCAGACAGTTACTTCGTAATGGTCGCCAAGGTAGATCATGTTGATGATCTCGCCATGGAGGTCAGAGGCATTTGGATCGTCGGAGAGTTCGATATCGTCGAAACCGACTTCGACGGAGACCTGAAGGCCTTCGACATCCCTTTCCTCACCCTTATCGTTGATGAGAGTTCCTTCTTCGCTAAGGTGGTAGCCTGGGAAGAGCTTAAGGACATCGAAATTCGCATGGATACCAGCAAAGCTGACATGGCAGTGTTTGGTAAGATGGCCGTCGTAGTAGTTGGAAGTGAATGGCTTCTTCATGATCTGGATGTTCTCCGGATCGACGGAAAGGCCGACGATGCTTTCTTCTTCGTAGTTCTTGGTGGACTGAGCGATCATCTCGTTCTTTCCAACCATCGTGATGTATTCGTAATGCATGCCTTTGAAGATCTTGGAAACGATCTTGGCATTGACGGTGCCTTTGTCTTTGGCACTGATGATGACGTCCTCTGGACGAATGACGACGTCAACCTTCTCGTTGAGGGCGAATTTGCCTTCGTCGGCTGGGTCGCTGTCGAAGGAGGCGCCTAAGAATTTGATCTTGTTCCCCTTCTGCACCGTTCCGGTGAAGATCGAGGATTCGCCGATGAAGTCAGCGACGAAAGCGTTCTTTGGCTCGTCGTAGATCTCTTTTGGAGTGCCAACCTGCTGGATTTCGCCATCAGACATAACGACGATGGTGTCAGACATGGTGAGGGCCTCTTCCTGGTCGTGGGTGACGTAGATGAAAGTGATGCCAAGCTTTTTGTGCATGGCCTTGAGTTCAAGCTGCATCTCCTTCCTCATCTTGAGGTCGAGAGCGCCTAAAGGCTCATCGAGGAGAAGGATCTCTGGCTCATTGACGATGGCACGGGCGATGGCGATTCTTTGCTGCTGGCCACCCGAAAGGGTGGAAACCGCTCTCTTTTCGAATCCTTCGAGGTCAACGAGGTTGAGGGCGTATTTGACTTTTGCCCTGATTTCGTCTTTGGTGAGCTTCCTTTTGGCGTAGAGCTGATTGCCATTCTCATCGAGGATTGGATTGCCTTCTTTGTCCTTGAGAGGCTTGGTTAAATCATCGACCCTCTTGTACTGAAGGCCGAAAGCGATGTTCTTGTAGATATTGAGATGGGTGAAGAGGGCGTAACGCTGGAAGACGGTGTTGATTGGTCTCTTGTATGGTGGGATGAGGGAAATGTCCTGACCATTGAGGAGGATCTGACCGCTTGTTGGCATGTCGAATCCGGCGATCATTCTGAGGGTGGTTGTCTTGCCACATCCGGAAGGACCAAGGAAGGTGACGAACTCACCTCTTTTGATATCGAGATTGAAGTCATCCACAGCGGTGAAAGACTTGTCGAAGACCTTGCAGACATTCTTCAAGGAAATGATTGTGTTCTCAGCGTTCATTTTCGTGCCTCCATACCCTCTTAGAAACAGGATAACGAATGCCAGTAATTCCCCTCTTGAAAAGAGGTAGGAAACTTGACGCGAAAAATAATGCATTAAAAGGACACAAAAAACAACAAAATTTTTCACACTTTTTTCAGTATTTTTTTCGTGATGGTTTTTGAAAAAATCAAAAGTGGACATTTTGTGGGACTTATCGAAGTTTCCCTAGCATTTTTTAAGGTGAAATTTTTTTGATTTTTTTCGAAATTTTTCGGTGTGGTTTTCACTCAAAAAAACTGTGTCGGTTTTTCGCACCAATTTTTGGGGTCATTTTCGGGGGTGTTTTTTGGGGTTCGCGCGTGCGCGCAACCATATTTTATGCAATTCTTAAGGGGCTTTTTTTACTCTGGCGTTTTCACTAAAATAATAGGCATGAAAAAACGTTTTTTATTCTGTGCCGTTTTGACTTCCCTGAGTCTTCTTTCCGGATGCCAAAAAGAGGAAGCTCCACTTATCAATATCACCTTCGGGAAACTATACGATTCCTCTCTTGAGGAGACCATCGAAAACCATCTCGTTACGGTCACTCATTCAGAGCTTACTTCATTAGTCTCTGAGAAGAAGGAATTCATCCTTCTCATCTATGACAAAAACAACACCTGCACCTGCTGGGAAGAGTTCGAGAAGACCATCCTTTCCTTCGTCAAAAGGAAGAACGCGTTGATCTACGCGATCGCCCCTACCGAGTTCGACGGAGGGCATGAGGCATTCGGTCTCAACATCGCTAAAAACGAAGAGACCATCGCGATTTTCGAGGATGGCGAAGTCAAACATCAGAAGACCACAAGCGGCGATAAAGATGGGTTCATGAAGGAAGAGAAATTCGCTAACTGGCTTAATGAGAGAGTCCACTTCTCGAAGATGCTTTATGTGAACGTGATCCAATATTTCGCCCTTTTCAATAAAGGCGAGCAGTTCACAGTTGGCTATCTTAGAAGCTCCTGTCCAGATTGCTCATATGTCGAGGATGCCGTCCTTTCCTCTTTCAACGCGAAAGACAACAACGTCTCATATGTCATCGATTGCGATGTCGATGGCATCAGACTCATGAACGGCGAATACGATGAAGAGCAATGGAACTATTTCAAAGAGGCCTCCGGTCTATCCTCTAGCGGAAGCGAGGATTTCGGATATGGCCAAGGCTATGTCCCGTCCTTCTACACCTATGCCGGATTCCGTTCCGCTACAATAGACGAACGCATTGCAGACGCTGTCGTTTATCTTAATGACAAGATCGAGAAAAACCCCGAAACAGGCGAATACTATGTGGCCGATTCTTTCTTCACGGAAGAAAGGGAAATTGTCCTTGGTTTCTTAGGCAACGCGAAGGTTGAGACAACCGTCTTAAAGGGAATGAAAATACCTGCTGAGGATATCGAAAACGGAAACTGGAAAAAGAGCGCAGCCGCGAAATACCATAACCCTCTTCTTGAGGCTTACTTAACCGCTTACGTAGGTAAGAAATAAGAAAATCCCAATAGAAAACCCCTTTCTTTCGTTAAATTTGTGAACGGAGTTTTCAAATGAACCCTTTTGCTAGCGTTTTCCAGCTTTTTTCCGGTAACACGGTTATTGCTTTTTTCATTGCCTTTGGCGTGGCTTTGCTAATTGGCATCGCAATGGCTTTCACCTACAAAGCCGTCAAGAAAGGCGAGGTTTACACCAAATTCATGCCGATCGCGATGATCGTCTTACCTTTGGTAATGACCTCTCTTATCGGTCTTATCAACATGCGTAACATCGAAATCGAGTCCGAAGGCTATGTCAGAGTCGCCCTCGTCGTGAGCGCAGGCATCGCCTTAACCCGTTTCAGAAGCGACAAGCTCTCGATGATTGATATGGTCTATCTCATCGTCGCTTCCGCCCTTGGTATCGTCCTTGGTATTGGCTACGTCATCTACCCAATCATCATCGCTATCGTCGTCATTGCCATCATGCTCATCGCCCATAAGATGAAATTCGGCGAAAACAAAGACGGTGTGTACACTCTCAAATACCAAGTTGGCGAAGATCTTGCTAACACTGAAGTCTTTGAAGAGGCTATTTCAAAGCACTGCTCCACCTATAATATGCAGAGCGTCCGCACCATCGAATACGGCCAGCTTTACGAAGTAAGATATAACGTCACCCTTAAGAAAGACGCTTCCATCAAAGCCCTTATCGATGAGGTAAGGATGCATAACGCTAACCTCAATGTCACCGTGCTCATAAGCGAAAAGAACTAACATGGCTATCAATTCCGGCAACTCCTTCTGTCGAATCGAGAATAAATACATCATCCCTCTTGAGAAACTGCCTCTTTTGATTGAGGCCATTTCCGAGCATGTCGAATATGACAAGTTCGCAAAAGAAAAGGGATCCTACCAGGTCAATTCCATCTATTTCGACAATATCTATGGCGATATCCATAACAGAAACATCGCCAAACCGAAGTTCAAAGAGAAGCTCCGTCTAAGGTCCTATGGAGGAGATAAACCTATCTTCTTCTTAGAGTTCAAAGACAAGGTATTCAAGGATGTGTACAAAAGACGCATCTACCTCAGCAAAGAAGAGGTTGATGCATTTGTCAATGATGGTGTTTTCCCTCCGAAGAACGGAGACCCAAAACACGACGAATTCATCGATGAGCTCGCTATTTTCAAGGAAAGATATAGAGGTTCGATCGTCCCTAATACCATCATGCAGTATGATAGGGTCGCCTATATGAATAAGCCTGGCGAAGACTACCTCAGATTGACTGTTGATAGAGACATTCGTTACAGAAGAGAGAACTTCGAAATCAACAAAATCGGCGGCAAATCCCTCCTAAAAGAAGGATATGGCATCCTTGAGATCAAGTTCATTGGAGCAATGCCCCTCTTCGTCGCAAAGGCCCTCAATGATTTAGGGCTCCAAAGGCAGACCTTCTCCAAATTCGGCTCTTCATATCTAAACGAAGCCAAAGAGGCAAGACTTCTCTAAAGAGGTTCTTCCTCTTTTTTCTTTTACTCGACCCCTCTAAGTTCGATAATATCCCCATGGCTTACATCCGTAACGTTTTGTCATCATTAAGAAAGGCTGACCTCGACTTCGCCCTCATCGACGAAGGAGACAGAATCGCCGTTGGGGTATCCGGGGGAAAAGATTCCCTTTGCCTCCTCAAGGCCCTTTCCATATACACCCTTTACTCAAAGAAGAAATTCACCGTCCACCCTATCTTCCTTGATCTCGGTTTTGACTTCGATAGAAGCGAGATCAAGAAGCTTGAAAAGTTCGCTAAAGAATGTGGCACAAAACTCTCTGTGGTTGACAGTCGTTTTGTCTTCGATATTCTCAAGGCACATAAGAAACCAGATGGACATCTCCCTTGCTCGATCTGCTCACGCATGAAGAAAGCGGCGATCAACGCCGAAGCGAAGAGACTCCACTGCAACAAAGTCGCGTTCGCTCATCATAATGAGGACTCCATCGAAACTTTATTCATGAATATGGTTCATGGGGGAAGAGTTGCAACCTTTGATCCGAAGATGACTTTAGAGAGAGCGGGAATCACTTTCATCAGGCCTCTTATCTACTGCCATGAGTGGTATCTCGTCCATATGGCGGAAGAAGAAAACCTTCCTATCGTTGACACTAAATGCCCTGCTAATAAACATACTGAAAGAGAGGTCACCAAAGACTTCGTCAAGAAACTCTACAAAGACCATCCTGAAAGCGTCATGAACCTCCGTAATCTCATGAGCAACCATGAAGCCTTCAACCTCTATTTCCCGAACATCGAATACGTTCATGAGAAAAAACCTTCTTTGTCTCTCCGTCCAATCATCTCCCCTGAGGACATGAGAGGAACGAAGATCTCTTCCAAAAAGAAGAAAGAAGGCGAAGTCGATTATCTCGTTTTATGGAACCACAAGAGGGTTGGCGAAGTCTCTTATATGCATCTAAGCGCCCACAAAGTCCTCCTCTTCAATGTCTCTGGTGAGAAAGAATACGTTAAAGAAGGGATTCCGTTCCTAATGGAGAAGATCTCTGAGAGGGTCAATCCGGTTCATTTCTATCTCTATGGCAATAAAGCCTTAGCGAACCTCATGGGCTTCAAAGAAGTAAACGTCGAAGGCAGGAAACCCCCTGCTTACATGATTACGATCAAGAAATAAAAAAGAAAAGGATGGCAATTTGCCACCCTTTTTTTAAAAATCCCTGCGAATTCCGCTTAATCCCTCGAAGAAGAAGCCGAACTTGAAGCGCTTGCGATCAAGAGAAGAACACGGTAGATGAGCTCAAGAAGAGCGATAACCATGTCATTGATGTACTCGATGTTGTAGAGACGGAAGAGCTCTTTGCACATTCCGATTTCTTCTTCGGTAGCAAGATTATCTCTACGCATGACCTCAATGGCCTTCTCTTGGGCCTTTTTCTCGGTCTTAAGAACGACTATCGACATGATGAAGGAGATGACGTAGAAGAGTAAGCCTAATAAGCTTAGAAGAATCGACCATAGGCCAATCGTATGGAAGAAGATGATATCAAGGGCGATGCCTATGAGCACAAGCGGGACAAAGGCAAGAGGACCAAAATAGATAAGAGGTGTGAGGACGATCCTTGTCTTCATGTCTTTGTCGCCTTCTTTGTCGAGGACGGCAAGTGAAGATTTTTGAGCGGCCATTGCAAGAGAAGAGATACTCTTCTTCTTAACGGTCCATCTCCTTAGACGGACTTTCTTGAAATAATGCGAATAGCTGTTTCCAAAAAGGAAAGAACCGGTGACGCTGACCCTGATGTGGTTTAGGCCTTCTTTATCAAGGAGGGTTCTAGCGATTTCTTCGCCGTTTTGTCCCCTACTATTCTGCACGCGGTTGAATCTCACGTACTTGATGGCAAGGGTGATTTCCACCCCAAGAGCGAAGATACTCACTAAGCCGATAAGGACAATGACGATGAATAAAGCGATGGCGATGCCGTCATTGATATCGCCTAAGCCTAAAGCCTCTTCGATAAAAGCGATGAGTTGATCCATAATATGTAACTCCTATTGTCTATATTGTAGCAAAAAAGAAGGCGACCTGGAAAATAATGCATAGATAAGAAAAAGCAGCGGGCTTTAGGGGCTCGCTGCTCTTTTTAGTTACCGTGATTATTTAATCGTGGCAAGAGGAGTTCTGGTGCTGTTGGTGACCCATCTGTTCTCGAGATAGTTGACACGCTTGGCAAGCCAGTTGATGGTCTCTTTCTGAGCGTCTTTGCGTTCGTTGACGTTGACGAATGGCTTTCTGAGCTCGCCGGAGTTGACGCCATCACCGTTGAAGTAGCTGCCGACGTTGTTATCGGAGGCCTGGGTGGTTGTCCACTTGGTGAAGTTCTTGGCATATTCGCCATCGTAGTACTTATAGAAAGTCTTGGCTAAGCTCATCATGTTTTCGAAGACGTTGTTGTTTCTGGCGGCATTCCATTTTGGAATGACATAGTCATTCATGAACCAACTCATCTTGCCTAAGAGCTGGAGCCACATGTTGGCGCTTCTATCCATGAAGTATGGATCTTTGGCGTTCCATCCGCTTCCAGCGGTATCTGGCTGTTCGATGAAACCTCTTCTGTTACCGAAGTTGCTGTCGAAATCCCATGGGTTGTCGTATCTGAGCTTCTTATCGCCATTTGTGGAGTTGTCATAGGACATGTAGAAGGAAGAATAACCGACATCTGGTGGTAAGCAGACGGCGTTGATGATGAAGCCTTCGGCCCAAGCGTTGCAGTCGAAGTGTTTCTCAATGGCCTGCTTGACGGTGGTTCCGCTGGCGGCATTGACGACCTGGTTGTTGGCGTCGATGTCTTTGGCTCTGTTGTTCTTGGAACCTTCGGCCAAGACGGTGAAGAGAGCCTGGAGTCTGTTCTTGATGTAAGCAACCTGGTTGCTGTTGGCATCGGTGATGTGCGCATCGGATGGGCCATCGTTGATGTCAGAGTTAAGGGTGTAGCTTGAGACGACACCTAAACCGGAGTTGGCTAAGCAGCTTTCGATGTTGTAGCTCTGCTGGTTGAAGTAGTTGCCATAGCTGATATTGAAGGTTGGATCGCCATCGGCGCCTTTCTGGGCCTCGTTACGGGCATAGTAGTCGAGCTCAAAGTTGTAGCCGATGTCATTGGTCATGATCTTGACGGTCTCTTTTTTGCCAGTGTCTGGGTTGGTGACCTTTTGCTCTGGCTCTGGGAGGTTGATTCTGCCATCCTTGACCTCTTTGGCCTCCGCGAGCATATACATGCCCCAGTAGGTGTTATTGAGGTAAACGGAGACTGGAGTGAAGTCGGTGCACCAGACTTTGGAGTCGTCGGCGATGATGCCTCTTGCCATGCTTAAGCCTAAAGCGCTTCTGGAGACGGTGGTGTCCTTAGCGTCGGCTAAGAGGACCCACTTCTTGAATGTTTTTCCACCGTTGAGGCCAAGCATCGACTGTTTGCTGTCGAACTTGATCTGGAAGCCCTTCTTATCGAAGCCAGCGGTCTGGTTGCCTCTGACTTTCATCGTGGCGACAAGACCCTCAGTGGTGTTGTATTCGCCGGCATTGGTGATAGAGATGGTGCCGGAGACGGTTGGTCTGGTAACGTCGTTACTTCTAGCAGCGGTCGCGAAGTTAGCGTTTGGATCGGTCGTTGGGAAAGTGAATCTGATCTCTGGGAGAACGGAGAAGGTCTTGTCGATCTCCTCGTAATGACAGGTTGAGCACTCTCTGTATTTGACGTTGGAATTGGCGAAACGAGCGTCATTAAGCTTGGTGCCTAAGTTCTCGGTCTTCCATGCGCCGAAAGTATGGTTGGCGGCATCCTTCTTGTCTCCGCATTCGGCACAGGCGTGGTAATGCTGATTGGCATCGGCAGACCACTCGGTTCCATAGTTATGGACGTGAGCGGACGAGGAAGCCTTGGAAGTTCCGGCGACGCTTGAGACGGATGAGCCTGCGGTTGAGGCTAAGGATGAGGTTGATGGGGATGATGGGGCCTCTGATGTTCCTGGAGCAGCACTGCTGGCTCCGCCTTCATTGACACAGCTGACGGTCATCAAAGGGAAGGCAAGAATTGTTAGGACCTTGAAAAACTTCTTCATGAAAAACATTCCTTTCTTAAGAAGGCAACCGAAATGATTGTCCTCTTATTTCATCAAGATGTTGCTTTGACTCTAAAATTGTACAGCAATTCCAAAACAATATAAACTGTAGTTTATTATTGTGGCTTCCTTACTTGAATAAATCCGAATGGGTGCCGGTTCTAACTAAATACAGGATAACGAACTCATTTGAGTATTTGTAAATAAGCAGCCAGTCAGGTTCAATATGCAGCTCGCGGCAATTTTTGTATTCTTTGGATGGCTGAAGAGGATGGTCGCGATATTTCTCCGGTATAGTCTCGCCATTCTGAAGATAGACGAGAACCTCCTTAAAGGCCTCAGGGTTCAATCCCCTTTTAATGCATAACTTAAAATCTTTCTTAAACTTGCTGGATTGGCGAATGCCATAGATCATTTAAGCAAATCCTCCATTAATTCATCGACGCTGTTAAAGGTTTTTCCCTTTTCTGGGTGCTTTTCCATATCATCGATTTCCTTAATGGCCTCAATGGTTTCCTCATTTGGGATATCGGCGTGAAGTTCAAAAGGAATGCTTTTCGTCCTGATGACTTGGTTATAGAAAAGGGTGATCGCTGTGGTCGGGGTCATTCCAAGCTTTGAAAAAACCTGTTCAGCTTTCTTTTTTGTCTCCCCATCTATTCTTATATTGATATTCGCCATAATTTTCCCTCTTTAAGAAAAGATTATCATTTGTGTTGCTAATGTCAACACACTAGCGATACACAAAGCATAATAAAAACACGCCACTGAGGCGTGTCTTTTTAGTTGGTTTATTTGCTCTCTTTGTGAGCCTTTTCGATCTGTTCCTCTTCTCTCTTGAGGGCGGCGTTGATTCTCTCGTCCTTGTAGAAAGTGTCATCGAGAAGGAAGGTAAGCTCAGGGACTTTGCGGAGGTCGATCTTCTTGGCTAAGGAACTCCTTACATAACCTTTGCAGCGGTTTAATTCGGCAAGGTTTTGCAGAGGATATTTCGCTCCAAGGAAGGAAACATAGACTTTCGCGAACGAATAATCGTTAGCGACGATGACCTCATTGACCGATGGCATTCCGATATGCGAGTTCTTGAGCTCGAACATCAAGATGTCGGAGATGTTCCTAGCGATGACGGCTTTGATTCTGCCATTCCTATCTGCCATAACTACTCCTTATCGACCATCTCGTAGCCTTCGACGATGTCGCCTTCTTTGATGTCGTTGTAGTTCTTGATCGAGATGCCGCATTCGTATCCTTCACGGACCTCTTTGGCATCGTCTTTGAATCTCTTTAAGCCAGCGAGTTCGCCAGTGTAGACGACAACGCCTGCTCTAAGAAGACGGATCTTGCTTCCGGCTTTGATGGTGCCGCTAGTGACATAGGAACCACCGATGGTGCCGATCTTCGAGATCTTGTAGATGTGTCTGATCTCAGCCTGACCGGTGACCTGCTCGACCTGTTCGGCCTTATACATACCTTTGACGAGAGCCTCGATTTCCTCGAGTACTTCGTAGATGATCTGGTGTGTTCTGATTTCGACGCCGGCTTCGTTGGCTTTGGCCGTGATACGGGCATCTGGACGGATGTTGAAGCCATAGATGATGGCCTTAGAGGCTTGGGCAAGGAGAAGGTCGCTATCATTGATAGCGCCAGCACTGGCGGCAAGGACTTTGATCTTTACCTGGTCGTTGCTTTGCTTCTCGATGTTGGCTTTCATGGCCTCAGCGGAACCTTCCGTATCGGCTTTGATGATGATATTGACGTCTTGGATCTTACCGGCGTTGACGAGGTTGTTGAGATCGCTAAGAGACATGGCCGCACTGGCGCTTCTCTCCTGCTTTTGTTTCTCAAGGGCGCGTCTTTCGGCGATTTCTTTGGCTTCTTTCTCGGTTGGGAAAGCCATGAAACGGTCGCCTGCCATTGGGACGGCGGATAAACCGGTGACGGCCACAGGTGTTGATGGGCCGGCGGATTTGAGGACGGCGTTATATTCGTTGGTCATCCTTCTGATCTTGCCGTATATCTCACCGACGACGACGTAGTCGCTAGCGGCGATGGTGCCATTTTGGACAAGGAGAGTGGCTTTTGGGCCCTCACCCTTATCGAGCTTGGCTTCAAGGACGGTGCCGATGGCGAATCTGTTTGGATTGGCTTTAAGCTCCATCATCTCGGCTTTGACGAGGATGGCATCGAGGAGGTCGTCGATTCCTTTGCCGGTTTTGGCGGAGACTTCGACGGTCATGACATCGCCACCGTAATCCTCGGCGATGACGTCATGGGCCATGAGCTCATTCTTGACTCTGTCTGGGTCGGCTCCTGGCTTATCCATTTTGTTGATGGCGACGATGATCTCGCAGTTGGCGGCTTTGGCGTGGTTGATTGCCTCGATGGTCTGAGGCATGACGCCGTCATCGGCAGCGACGACGAGGACGGTGATGTCGGTCGCATCCGCACCACGGGCTCTCATGGCCGTGAAGGCTTCGTGCCCTGGGGTGTCGATGATGGTGATTTTCTTTCCTTTGTGGTCTTTCTGGTAAGCGCCGATGGCTTGGGAGATGCCGCCGGCCTCTTTGGAACAGAGGTCACTATGTCTGATGGCATCGATGATCGAGGTTTTGCCATGGTCGACGTGGCCCATGACGGAAACGACTGGGGCACGCTCAACTAAGGAAGCTGGATCATCTTCGATCTTGAGGTCTTCGAAATGCTCGGCATCGACGATTTCCTCTTTCTTGAAGTCATAGCCGTACTCTAAGCAGATGGTGCCGATCATCTCATCATCGAGCAACTGATTGATGGTGACGGCTTTGCCATTCATGAACATGTATTTGATGATGGCTGGGATCGGGACGTTGATGGCTTTGGAGAGCTCAGCGACCGTAAGCGGTTTGGAGTAGACGAAGACACCGCCGTTGACCTTGGCGAAATCCTCTTTCTTCTTCGGACGGGATTCGAAGTTGGCCTGACGGAAACCGCTATGGTTTTTGTTTTGGCCACCCTTCTTGTTATTGAACTGCGGTTTTTTCATCTTTTTCTCCTTTCTTGAGCTTAAGAAGATAGCTCATGGCGGCTTTTTTGCCGATGATGCCGAGGAATTTGATCTCAGCGTGGCCTAAGGCTTTGCCGAGTTCCTTCGACGTGAAGGTCTGTGAGAGAGGTTTGTGGGCGCGTTTGATTCTCCCAAGGGTGCGAAGAGATTCTCCGCTATCGATGTCGGTAGCGGTTACCACGAGGGTGACTTCGCTCATTCTCCTATGAAGCTCCTCACCGATGATGACCTGGTGAGTCGGGTATAAGAGACCTAGAAATCCTAACGCGTCATTCTGGCTCATAGCTTCTCCAAGAGTTCCTCTTCTTCTTTGCTGATTGGACGATGGAGGTATCGGTTGAAGGAAGCCTTTTTTATGGCGTCCTTTCCACTACCCTTTTTGAGATAAACCCCTCGTCCTTTGAGGGTTTTCTCTTCATCGAGGATGAGTTTGTCATCCTTTATCACGAGACGGAGAAGCGTCTCACGCGGAAAGCGTTTGCGTGAGACGATGTCCGTTCTGTCGTTGACTATTTTCATTATCTGAGATCGTCGTCGTACTCGTCGTTGTACTCGTACTCGAGGTTCTCGTCTTCCTCGTTGTAGTAGTCGGCCTCATTCTCTTCTTCGGCCTCAACCTCAGCGAGTTCCTCCTCTGTGTAGATCGGCATGGTGTTCATGAGAGGCTCAAGAGGTTTCTCGTGGGCGATCTCTTTCTCGCTGATCTTGCGAGGACGCTTCTCTTCTTTCTTGACGGAGTGTTTCTTGCCGGTCTCGACCTTCTTTTCGGTCTTGGTGTTGAGGGATTTCTCAAGCTCATCAAGGGAGGTCGTGGTCTTGACTTCGACTTTCACCTCTGGCTCTGGTTCCTTGACTGGCTCAGGTTCAGCGAGAGGCTCAACCTCATCAAGGATCTTGCCAGGTTTGACTTTGGTGACAGGTTGCTTGGCGACGACGATTGGGGTTTCCTCAACAACTGGGGTTTCCTCAACCTCTTCTTCGGCGGCAAGGGCGGCTTTCTCTTGCTCTTCGGCCTGACGGAGGGCTTCACGCTCCTCAGCGAGGCGGAGTGAACGCTCAGCGTAGTTGACACGCTCTTTGGCGCGCTTGTCTTCTTCGACTCTGGCTCTGATATCCTCGATGGATTCGTATTCGATTCCATCATCGAGGGCTTTTTGCTCCTCGTAGATCTCGATGGAGTAGCCGGTGAGTCTCTTGGCTAAACGAATATTGGCGTTCTTCTTGCCAAGAGCGACATAGTACTGATCGTCTTTGACGACGGCGATGGCGGATTTGCCTTCTTCCTCGGTCTCAGGTTTGATGGCGACGCCAACGACCTGGGCTGGGCGGAGAGATTCGGCGATATAGAGAGATGGATCTTCACTATATGGGATGATGTCGATCTTCTCTTTCTCGTGGCTGTTGCCAAGCTGGGCGACGATCTTCTGGATGCGGCTTCCACCCTGACCGATGCAAGCGCCGGTTGGGTCGATGTCCTCTTTGGTCGAATAGACGGCCACTTTGGAACGAAGGCCAGCGATACGGGCGACGCCTTTGATGATGACAACGCCTTCATAGATTTCGTGGATTTCCTCTTCGAAGAGTCTCTTTAAGAAGCCTTCGGAGGAACGGGTGACTTCGATCTGAGGTCCTTTCTTGACGCCGTCGACATCGACGCTCTTGACCTCTTGGATATAGACCTTGATGGTCTCGCCTGGTTTGAAGTACTCATCGCCGATCATGTCTTTCTTGTTGAGTTCGATGACGGTTCTTCCGACCTTGATGGCGACACCTTTCTCATCGCTTCTTTCGACGATGCCGGTGAGCATCTCTCCGATGTGATCCTTGTAGATGTCATAGAGAGCGACTCTTTCCGCTTCGCCGATCTTGTTGCGAAGGATGGTGCGGATGCTCACAGCGGTGAGCTTCGTAAGTTCGTTGAGAGGGCAATAGATGCTATAGAAGTTGTTGAGTTTGATGTTCTTCTTCTCTTCTTTGACGAGAGCAAGGAGGTATTTGAGGTCTTCTTTCTCTTTCTTTTCCTCGCCTCTTGGACGTTTGAGGTAATCGATCTCCTCTTCTAAGTGAGCGATTGTGGTCTCGGCATCCTCTTTGGCGTCTTCCTTGCTGATCTCGAGGTAATCGTCTTCGACTTCCTTGACGATCTTCTTCTTCTGGCAAAGGGTGGCATGGACGCTGCCATCCTCCTCCTCGATGATCTTGGCTTCGACGATGGCGTCGTCTCCGCCTTTGAGGAACTTGATGTAAGAGGTCTCCATGGCCTCTTTCAATGCGGCTAAGACGGAATCGCGGCTGATTCCTTTGCCTTCAGCGATGGCGTTGATGAGCTCGCTGAACGTCATTTCCTTTTTCTCTTCTTCCATGTTTTGCTTTCCTTTCTTAGAACTTTATGGCTAAGCGCGCTTTGTCGATGTTTGAACGCGCTAACGAGAGCGTCTTTTTGCGGCCTTTGACTCTGATTTCGAGTTTGATTTCCTCTTCTGTTACTTCCTTTAGGTCGCCTTCGAGGAAGTTGTACCCTTCGTAAGGGTTCACTAGGTGGACATTGACGAACTCACCGACGTATTTGGCGAGTTTCTCTAGGCGAAGCGGTTTCTCAGAGCCTGCGCTAGAGACGTCAAGCATGTACGCTTCGTTGATGGGGTCCTCTTTATCGAGAAGAGGATTGATGATGTCGCTTACCTTCACGATGTCATCAAGCGAGATCGGCGCATCGCGGTCGACCACGAGATGGAGCGTGAGGCCTTCTTTGTTTCGGCTTAAGGACACATCTATGAGCTCATAACCTTCTTTCTCCAAGGTCGGCTCAAGAAGCTCCTTCACCTTATCAAGTAATCCCATTTGCCCTCCTAAAATTAGAAAGAGTGGTCCTAATGGGCCACTCAATTCGATATGTATTGAGCTAGCGGAGCCGCTTCCGCGGGTCTTCCACCGCGAGTATTATGCACTAGTTAAAGCGTATACGCAAGCGCATAAAGAAAAAGCGGCGTCCTGCACCGCTTCTCTTTTCTGCTTAATTGTCTTTGATGAGGTAGCTCTCCCAACTGGAAGGGAGCTCAATCGAAAGCTTTTCCTTCTCCACCGAAAGATTGAAATCGATTTCATAACTCAAGGAGCCTTCGCTGTCGCTGGTAGTAAGGAAGAACTTCGCGGACTCGAAAGCGAAATCCTCATAGACGAAACAGTAGCGGAATAAGAACTCACTCCCTTCTTCTTGAGTAGAACGTTCGCTGATGTTGATGGTTAAGTTCCCATCGCCACTCGAGTAGTATTCTGTCTCGGATTTGAATTCAGGCTGTCCCTCGTGGTGGAATTTCGAAACGATATGGGAGGCCTTATTCGGATTCATTAGATCTTCAGCATATGAAACTGCAGGCTCGAACACTTCCGAATAGAGGTGATCGAATTCATCCTTGTGTCCCTTGTAATCGACGGTAATCGGATTCCCGTTTCCAAAAGTAGTTGTTTCATCAAAATCAAAGAGCAACTTCTCATAAGCTAGGTCATTCGCAAGATAGGCAGACCTCGTTTCGACTCCGTCTACATTCATGAAAAGACATTTTTCCCCGTCTTCGTTCACGGCGAGAGAGAGGAATTCTTTGGTGGTATTCTCTTTTCTCGTTTTGCTGTCATAGCGGACGGTCTTTCCTTCCCCAACAAACCTATAGTTTTTGATTTCGCTATTCTTGGAAGCGATATCAAACTTGAGCCAGTCGATTTTGGCGGTATCAATGATTCTTTGGGATCCGCAGGACGCTAGGAGGGTCATCGCTCCTAAGCCAAGAAGTATATTAAGTTTTTTCATGTTTGTTTTTCTCCAGCGATAAGAATAGGCCTTTTGAAAAACAAAAGTCTAGGAAAACCACAAAAAAGATAGACGCCGCCGAAAGAAAAAAGTCAGGCATTTTTTGCCTGACTTAATTGGATTAAGCTTGTTTACTCCCCGGTGTATAGATGGCCTTCCCAATTGGGAGGAATGACGATTGTGAGGCTATCCATCTTCTCAAAATCGAAACTGTATTCGAACTTCATTTCTATCTCCTCCGTGGAATAAGCGTGCTTCATGCTCATTCCCTTGAAGACGTAGTCCTCGTAATTGATTTCGATCTCATTCGTCGTGTTGTCACCTCTGACGGTCGAAGTTTCGTTGATCTTAACGGTCAGCTGGCCATCTTTGTCCGAGTAATATTTCGTCACCGTATCGAAAGTCTGGCCGTCGTTATGAAACAATCCAACCACGGACAAGATCTTATATGGGTCCAAAAGGGTATCGACCACCGAGGTGATTGGCTCTAAATCGTCTGCCAAGACTTCGTCGAATTCATTCTTATGCGTTTTCCGGTCGATAACGGTGATTTTTCCATCATACCTGGAGTAGGAATCGCAATATATTAGTTTGTCATATGTTTCGTCATTGACCAGATAATAATCACAAACGTTCGTGCCTGACTGATAGGTCGTGTGGGCTTGCTTTTCGCCTTTTTCATTAACGCGGATGAACATCTCATCGACTCTGGTTATTTCCTCTTTCGTCGCTTTGTCGATTTCGACTTGTTTGCCGCTTCCGCTGAACATGTAGTTTTTGACTTCGTTCTTTTTAAGAACTATCGCATCCTTGAGAGCGTTGATTTTGTCGGTTTCGGTTAAGAGTTTAGGCCCGCAAGAAGTAAGAAGCGTAAGGGAGGCTAAGCCAAATAATATCTTCTGTTTTTTCATTCTGTTTTTCCTCGACTTATCAAGGATACTCTTTTTAAAGAAGCAAAATCCAGCCCCTTTGCGCAGGATTTGCTGGGGATAATGAAAAAGCCGGGCGTTGACCCGGCTAGATGGATAGGTTGATTAGGCCGCTTCTTTGTTGATTAAGCTTTCCCAACCGCTTGGGAGTTCGATCTTGACCTCATCCTTGACGGTGAAGGTGATCTCGGCTTTGCTCTTGTTGCCTTTGTTGGATTCGCCTTCGATGACGGCGCTCTTCCAGTAATAGTTGTCATAGACAACGGTGTAGTTTTCACTGACGGCGTATTCATCATCGGACTTGGCGCCTTCTTTGGCTTTGGCGCTGATCTTCAAAGTGAGGTTGCCATCGCCTTTGGAATAGTACTTGGATTCGACGGTGTAGTCGGTTTCGCTATCATCGGCAGTCGCTTCAAGCAAATCCTCGGCACTGATGGTGTTCGGATCAAGGAACATCGAGGTGTACATGGTTGGAGCAAGGAAATAGAGGGCCGCGAAGCCGAAGGTAAGCTCATTGCCTTCATAGCCGTAGACGGTCTTCTCGTTCTTCTTGGTATCCTCATCATACATATCGAGATAGAGGACCTGCTTATACTTGGCGTCTTTGACGAGATAGATTGTGCTCTCTTCTTTCTTGTCTCCCTCTTTGGAAACTGACTTGAGGTACATCTCCTCATTGGCGTTGGCGCGGAAGACCATTTCGCTTTCCATGGTGACGTTCTTCTTCTCGGAATCGTCATAGGAGGTGGAACTGCTCTTCATGGTCATCTCATAGTTCTTGATGTCTTTGGTTTTGGCAGAGATGGCGTCTTTGGTCTCTTTCAACTTGGCTGGATCGGTGACTTCGGCTCCGTCGCCGCAGGATGAAAGCATGAATGCGGGTAATAGGACTAATAAAGAAAACTTCTTTTTCATTAGGTATATTTCCTTCCTTTGCTTACAATTTACCCCTTAACTCGAAAGAAATCTAGTGAAGTGCTTGCATTTTTGCTATTTTTTGTAGCGAGCGATTTTCTCTTTTCTTTTTAAAAAGAAAAAGCCAGGCTAGTGCCCGGCTTAATAATAAGTGCCGCTTGGTTCTCGGATTAGGCTTTCCCAACCAGAAGGAAGGGTGACTGTGTAATTAAATAGCGTCTTGTAGGTGAGCTCGAATTTCTCGGAGCTTTTGTATGTTGCATTGGTACTTTCGCTCTCATATACGGCATCTTTCAGTAGGTAATTTTCGTATGTCATGCGGGTATGGCTTGTACCAGTTCCGTTCCACACTTCGACGCTGGACCTCTCAATGGTGAGGCTGCCATCCCCTTTGGAGTAATACTTCGCCGGAGAGGCGTCGGTGTTTTCAATGAGAGCTTGATCGATATAGTAAGGGTCGCGGGCTTCCTCATAAAGCATTATCGGATACGCCAGGATTCCAGAGAGGCCACCTTCCGAAGAATAACCGCCGCTTCCCACTGCATAGACATCTATGTCTTTGGCGGCGGTGTTCGGACTACCCATTTCGATGTAACACACTTTCTCGTATGTTGGGTCTTCCACCATATACAGCGCGTATTTGTATTTTGCCTTATCGCCCGCAGCCTCAATCTCGACTGTCCCTGCGAGATACATGTTGTCTTTCTTGTCGCCGCGGTAAATAAGATCCCAAGAATAAGCGTTTTTATTCCCTTCGCCCCTCTCCTCGGAAATGGAGGCTTTGACGTGGGCCTCAAATCCCTTAGGTTCGTTCATTTTGTCGGATATGGCCTTTTCAAGCTCAATCACTCTTGCTTTGTCCGTGATCTCTTCGCCATAGGATTGTTGGCAAGAAGAAAGGACGGTCATGGCTAATAACGGCAGTATCGCGTATTTCTTTTTCATGGTGTATGCCCCCGTAACACAATAAACATACTACTTTTGGCGTTCCTAAATCTAGACCTCTAGCAAGAAAAATGTAAAAGAAAAAGTCGGCATTTAAGCCGACTTAGTTCACTTTTCCAATTAAGCGATTGGGTGTTCGCCGTCGTTGAGATAGAGGATTCCGAGGGTGTTAGGACCGCAATGGCAGGAGATTGTCGCGCCTGCATAGGTCTCATAAACGTGCCTGAAGCCTTCTCTCTCGAGCCTTTCTTTGACCCAAGCGACGATCTTGTGATCCTCTTCGCCATAGATGGTGTGGGTGATGAAGACGATCTCTTTGTCTGGGCTATTGAAGGTCTTGAGTGTCTCTTCGACGTAGTCTGGGCACCACTTCTTGACTGGGCCGCGGAACTTCTTGCCACTTTCCATCTTGCCGGTGTCGGTCTTCATCAAGATCTGTGGGCGAAGATGCAAGAGGTTAGCGCCGAATCTTGCCATGGCGGAGCATCTTCCACCTTTATAAAGGAATTCGACGGTCTCGAAGCAGAAGGAAGTCTGGTTGTTTGGGATACGCTCCTCAACGAGCTTGACGATCTCTTCTGGCGATTTGCCAGCCTGAGCGAGTTTGGCGGCATAGATGCACTCGAGAGCGACGCCCGTGGAAAGGGAACGGCTATCGATGACGTGGACTTTGCCACCAAAGGCTTCGGAAGCGTTCACCGCGTTGTTATAGGCGCAGGAGATGCCAGAGCTAAGGCAGATATGGATCTGCTCGTCATAGTCCTTGAGGATGGAGGTGAAGAATTCGGTGTATTCCATCTCGTTGACGGCACTCGTTCTTCCTAACTGGCCGGTCTTCATCGTGTAGTCGATGAGGTCTTTGCCGGTGATGATTCCATCAGGTTCGCTTCTCTCGCCAAGGGTGACGGTGAATGGGATGGTGATGATGTTGTATTTCTTGATGAGGTCCTGTGATAAATCACAGGTTGTCTCGGTTGTGATTGCAATTTTCATGAAAGTTCTCCTAAAACGTTCTCGAAAAGAATACTAGATTATTCGAAGGAAAGAAAGACCGTGGGTTTATTTGAAAAGGCCCATGATCGCGGTGATGAGGAAGAAGAGTCCGACAAGAACCGCGGCGATAAGGGCATAGGCAAGAAGATACCAGAAGCCTCTGGTGACGAGGTCCTCTTTCTTTTTGGACCAGGTTGAGGAGAGGTAGAACGCCCCAACGAAGATGAGAGGCTCGAAGGCGTAGTTAAGGGTGCCACCTACCGCTGGGATGAGGGTGATCGCGCTTGGTAAGAGCCAGAGTCTTATGAGGGTGCATAAGACAAGGATCATGCTGTAAATGACAAGTTTTCCGTTTTTCATGTTGTTATTTCCTTTCATAGACCTTACGGCCATCAATGTATTTGGCTACTAAGAAGCTTTCGTTTGCATTGTACATCAATCTCTCAAGCCTGTCCTCGATTCCGAACTTCATGCTGGATGGGTCGCCTTTGACATCATCGATGACGAGGATGTCGGCGTCATACCCTTCCATGAAAGATCCTGCTTTGCCGAAATATGAGGCTCCACCGAGCGTGCCGATATAGAGGGCTTCCTTGGCATTAAGAGGTTTGTAGTTATTCCTTCCTCCGTGGTTGATAACCTTGGAGAGCTGGATGGCAAGTTTGAGATTAGCGAAGAGATTGAGGGTGCTTCCCCCTGCCACATCTGAGCCGATGCCGACATGCATGCCGTAGTCGAGATATTTCCTCACTGGCATGATTCCACCTGTCGTAACGTTGGTGTTGCTCTCTGGGCAATGGACGAGATAGACGTCTTTCTCTTTGAGGGTCTTCATCTCCTCATCGGTGACGTAGATGCAATGCGCCATGACGGAATGGTCGAGAAGGCCCACCCTATCGTAGGTATCCGTGTATGATTTCGCATCCGGACAAAGTTCTTTTACGAAGGCGATCTCTTCCTCATTCTCATCAAGATGAGATTGGGATGCGACACCGTATTCTTTCCTCACTTCCCCTAGCATCTTCATCATCGGATCGGTGCAGCTGACGGTGAATCTTGGGGTGATGCATGGTTTGACGTGCTTGAAGTCTTTTAAGCGTTTGATGAGCTCGATGTTGTCTTTTCTCGCTCCTTCGACGGTCTGGGAAATGTAGTCAGGGCAATTCCTATCCATGTCGACGATGCCGACATAGGCGTCGATGCCCGCTTTCTCAAGGAGCTCGCAAAGGATATAAGTTCCTTCGAGATGGATGGTCGCGAAGATGACCGCTTTGGTGGTGAAACTCTTCTTTAGACAATCGACGAAGACTTTGTAGGCCTTTTTGGCGTGTTTCTCGTCTTTGAAGGCGGCTTCTCTTGGGAAGGTGTATTTGTCGAGCCACTCAAGAAGGGTGACGTCCATAAGGGTGCCTTTATAGGCGAACTGGGAGGCATGGAGATGGAGATCGGCCATACCTGGGAGGATGAGCTTGCCAGTGTAATCGATGAGTTTCTTTTTCTTTAACTCTTTCGGGAGGGATTTCATGGCCTTAACGATTTTGCCATCTTTGACATGGAGATAGCCGTTATGGATGCTCTCGAATTCGTTTAGGCTTTTGTTATAGGCGATATCGCCCTTGACGATGTATTCCATTCTCTCTCCTTTCTGACATAAAAAGCCCCGCTGAAAGGGGCTCTTAGGTTATATGTTCCTAGAGGATTCTCCTGAGTTATTCGTGAGTGATTTGACCCTAGAGAATTCCATGTGATTACTCTAGCACAGGATATCTTAATATCCTATTTGTTTTTTAGGCGAGAGATGATGAGAGGCTTTCATCGCTTGATTCAACAGGAATGGTTTGCTCTTCCGAAGAAGCTTAGGGCCTTGAGGAAGCCGTTTTCGGAAGAAGATCAGGATGAGAGGCCAAACTGACTGTTTGGTTTTCGTCAATCGAATAGAAGACCACAATCCCGCCCCTGGTACCAAGATCATTAGTGGTATAGGTGTGTTTGTCGGGATCGTATCTATCTACAGACGACAGAGTGATTTCAATGGAATAGTATTGAGGATCAAAAAGCGTGGAATCCAAATGCAGCTTGGCCTCCTTGCTAAAGTAGCTACCATATTGGCCGTCGCTTCCTACTTTGTTTTCCCAATAGCAATCCTCACTGCGATCGGTGATGTCGTAAAGCCGCGTCCACACTATTCCTATGTAGTAACTCCAAGATTCGTCCTCTTGGGTGTTGTTCGCGGTAAGAAACATGTAATGGTCCTCAAGTTGGGGTTTGTGAAAAATATCCCTTTTATTGTAATAACCGAAATGAGCGGTCAGATCGAGGCCGTCAGCCAAACTAAACCGAATCACCTTAGTGTAGTCATCGAACTCGTCGATACTAAAGCTAGGGATAAATACCACTTCGCTTATCTGAGGTTTTATACAGGAAACCATAAAAGGCAAAAGTCCCAGCAAAAGCCATCTGGATTTCTTTTTCATATCTCTACCTCGCTTGATTCTATAGACTCTTCGGTCGAAAGGGCTTCTTCTTCAGTTGAGGAAACTTCTACGGAAGAAGAGCCTTTAAGCTTTTTGCGCTTCATGGCCAAAGTAACGGTTTGGTCTTCGTCTATGCTGTAATAAAGTGTGTTCCAATTTGTCGTATCCCATGAATGGTTAAGCTCTTTTGTTAAATATGTTTCCTTCTCAGGCTCGTAATTTGCGATGTATGGGGTCGTCAAAAGGATTGTGAGGGCATCATTCTCTATATCGAAAAACTTAGGCTCTAAATGGATTAGGGCCTCTTTGCTATATCTGGTTCCCTTCCAATAGTAGTCGCTATTAGGCCACTCGACTCTATGGACGCATTGCCACTCTCGATCACCCTTCGAAACCTCATATCCGCCGCTTGAGACCAAGAACATATAATGTTCAGCCTCAGTCGCGCTATATTCTCCGGCCTCCTTGTTGTAGACACCAAAAGGAACAATCAAATCGACTCCGTCATTCAGATTGAACTGAATCGTATCGGCGCTATTAAAACCTTTTACCCTGAAAAGAGGGCCTTTGGTGGGCCTCATCGGTGGACAAGAGGTCAATAAAGGCAAAAGCAGCAATAACAACAAATTGGATTTCTTTTTCATGGTCTACCCCTTTCAAAAGACGATGGAAAAGCGACTATCGACATTATGCTACTTTCTTTAATTGAAAAGGAATACCTAGAAAGAAAAAGCAAGGTTAAACCTTGCTTCCAAATTCATATGCGCCTTTAAGCTGTTCTTCTGTGATGTCCCCTACATCATTAAGGGCAAGACCATCGTAGGAGCCTTTGTACTCGACCCCATCGAAGCATTCGACCCAGCCTTCGATGGCGGCAGTCGGTTTTTTAATCGCTTCAGGATTGTCGTCCGCGCAGGTGAAGAGGGCGTATACCTCTTTGAACTTCCTGTCTTCTCTTGGGTAAAGAGGGTTCATTCTGTCGAGGAAGGTCTTAAGCTGACCGGAGATCGAATAGTAATAGATAGGAGAAACGAAGACGAGGGTGTCCGCACCGTTAACGTCCTCAATCACGTCTTTGACGCTGTCATGGAGGACGCATTTGCCAGTCTCTTGGCAAGTCATGCAGCCGATGCAGTATTTCAAATCCATGCGGGAAATGTCGATGATTTTGACCTCATTATGCTCTTTTAGGCCCTTAACCATCTCATTCATGAGGGTTTTGGAGGTGCTTTTCGCTCTTAAGGAAGAAGTGATGACAGTGACTTTTTTCATAATATTCCCCTACTTTATTTCTTTGACTGAGTCATTCGTGTAGATGAGGGTCGTATCTTCAACGACGGAGTTGACGATGAAGACGTTTGAGCCGATGGTGACATTCTCACCGATGACGGTGTCTCCCCCAAGGATTGAGGCACCACTATAGATGGTGACGTTGTCCTTGATGGTTGGATGGCGTTTGGTTCCGCTTAAGGCCCTACCCTCTTTCAAAGAAAGAGCGCCTAAGGTAACGCCATGATAAATCTTCACGTGTTTGCCAATCTCTGCAGTCTCTCCGACGACGATTCCGGTTCCGTGGTCGATGAAGAAAGGAGAGCCGATCTTCGCGCCTGGATGGATGTCGATGCCAGTAAGGCTATGGACCTTCTCGGAGATGATGCGAGGGATGTATGGGATATCAAGCTCATAGAGAGCGTGCGAGATTCTGTAATAGGTGATGGCGAGGAAGCCTGGGTAAGCGTAGACGATCTCAGAGAGGGATTCGCAGGCTGGGTCGCTTTCGTAGAAGAAGTCGAGGTCAGCGTATAATTCCTCTTCGATCACAGGGATTTTCTTTAAGAAAGAGTCGCACTTCTCTTCATCTGAGGAGATATATTCGATGAACATGTTCTTGATGCGGGAAAGAAGGCTTTTCTTGTGCTCTTCCACGCTGTCATGAAGGGTGTCGAAAGCACCAGGGAAAAGGTATCTCTTCATGAGATCCATGAATTTGTCTAACTCTTCGTAATGAGGTCTTCTCTCGTTTTTGAACACTCTAGATGATTCCATGTTGTTTCCCTTTTCTTTCTTGCGCTGGAAACATTTTACTATGTTTCGCTAGCAAAAACCCTTTAATGATTCAAAAAGAAAACAAGGAACGCTTTTTTGGCGTTCCCTGTTCCTACTCAAAGGGCTTATTAAGCGGCGATTGGCTTAAGTGAGAAGTAGTCAAGCTCTGGACCATCTTCAATCGCGGTCATCGCGATGGTGTTAGTGCCAACAGTGACATTGACGGTGCCAAGTTCGACCTGGACATAATCCACTCCCCAACCGCTTGATAAGGCCTGGGCTGGGAGGGTTTTGCCAGCAAGAGAGACATCGACGGTGTTGAACTTGAGGCTCACGGCAGTAGAGAGATCCATGTCTTCATACTGGTAGGAGCTATTCATCCTTGGTTTGCCAGTCATGTAGAGTTTCATCTCCTTGGCTTCGGTGGCTTCGAAGGTGACGGTTAAGGTCTCACCGGCTGGCCAAGTGGAGATAGTGGTTCCGCTTGCTGGTGTGCCTCCACCCATGCTCCATGGGGAGGTAGCTTTGATGGCGCCATCCTCAGTGACACCGGTTTCGGCTTCGACTTGGATTTCGCCAACGGCTTTCTTAGGAGTGACGTTGATGGTGATTCTGTCAGAATACATACCCTCTTTTCTGACGGTGATCTTGACTTGGCCAGTAGCTAAGCCAGTGACAAGACCGGTTTCGCTTACACTAGCGACGGTCTCATCGTTAACGGTATAAGTAAGTCCAGTCGTCTCAGAGGTGATTTGGAGGGTATCGCCAACCTCGATTGAGAGGTTATCGCGGTTCTCATTGGTGACGACAATGGTTTCTTTGGCTGGAGCAGCGACTGTAGTAACGGTCGTTTCGGCTGGGCCATAGACATTAAGGTAATCTAAGGAAAGACCACCGCTTACCATTGTGAGTTCGAGAGTGTTCTCACCTGCGACAAGATTGACTTTTCCTAAGGAAATCTCCGCCCAAGTAAGGCTATATCCATCGACGGTGATTTCGCCAGAGAGGGTGAGATCTGCGCCATTGAATTTAGCGGTCATGGCCTCAGAGACGGTGACGGTTTGCTGAGCGCCGATATAGGCGACGAGTTCTGCTTCGCCAGCTTTGCTTGAGGTGAACTTAAGGGTTTCTTTATCCCCTTCGCCAAAGCTTCCGATATAGGTGGTAGCTCCATCCTCGCTGGTAGTGACTGGGGTAGCTGATCCATTTCCGAATTCCATACCCATGAATCCGGTAGCATACCAACCATCTGCACTATAGTGATCGGCGGCTTCGAATTCGACTTTGCCACTTGGGGCAGGTCTATTGACGGTGATGCTTAATGTGCCTTTCTTATATCCGTCTTTGGTGGCGCTGATGGTTACTTGGCCAGCACCAACGGCACTGACGACACCGGTTGTAGGATCGACGGTTGCGATCTTTTCATCTCCTGAAGCGAAGGTGACACCTTCGACACTTGCAGTGAGTTTGACGCTTTCGCCGATGATGAGGGTTTTTTTGTCCCCTTCAGCGGTGATTTGGATCTTCTCTTGCTGGGAAGAGACGGCGGCCGAGGTAGAAGGTGTTCCTTCTTCACTGCCTTTTGAGGTATCAGGTTGAGTTCCGCCACCGCAAGAGGCAAGCATCATCCCTAAGGCAAGGGACGAAAGAAGGGCCAATGTTTTGGTTTTTTTCATAAATTCAGTTTGCTATTTTTAGCAAATCTCCTTTCATTTCAGGGCTAAATATTTCGTGTCTCTAGCCCTAAAGAGGGACGCGAAAGAAATAATCACTGGCAAACGTGCGCTTGGTGCGCGTTGTCTATTTGTTTATCCAGGTAGATTATACGTCCTATTAACTATTGTGATTTGATTTTTATTGTGTATTCGCTACTATAACGCTTGATTTGTTCAGGTCTCATCGGAGTTATATTCGATTGTAAAACTTTTGTATAAAATATAGTGTTTTCTATTTCTTGAATAAAAAAGACACCGCGGGTGCAGTGTCTTCTTTGATGATAATTAGACATGACGCCTATCTCGGCCTGTCTCTTGGTAATACCTATCTTTATCGCCATACATCATGGCGTCAGATTCTCTAAGAAGCTCTTCGATGTCCTTATCCCCAGAAAGGTTAAGGCCATAACCGATAGCGCATGAATATTTTGTCTCGCTGACGTTCTTTTTGATTCTTTCTATGAGGGCAAGAACTTCCTCTTCTTGGACCCTTCTACAAACGATGATGAATTCGTCTCCGCCTACACGATATCCCGATTCTTTTCCTTTGAGGGCCCGGCGGAAGCAAGAAGACAACGCCGTTAGAGCCTCATCCCCTGCATCATGGCCTTCGTTGTCATTGATGGCTTTGAGACCATTCATATCAATGGAGACGAGAGCGCTGATGCTCTTAGGATCACGGGATATGTCCGCGAAATAAGCATGACGATTAAGTAACCCCGTTAAGGAATCCTTCTTTGTCAGCTGAAGTACCGTGAATTCATAGTAGGCGAATAAGGCGATAGCGATTGAAACGCAGAAGACCTTGGCATAATCGGCTTTGAAGATGAAAGGCAGGACGAGGCCTGATCCAAGAGCGAAGGCCAAGAAGGCAATCGGAATCATCTCGATAGGTCTTTTGTTGCTTCTTTTGATAAGAAGGAAGATAAGAAGGACGCTATAAAAGCCAACAAAGACATAAGGCATGACCCAAAGAGGTCCATTAACTTTAACGTTATCCTGATTGATGGTTGAGACAACGCCAGTGAATATGGAAACGACATCGAGAATTAAGAGAGCGAAGGCAGGAAGATAAATAAACCAGCGCATCTTTTTGACAAGAGCGTGCGTGATAAGAGCAATGATGAATGGCGTTGCGCTATATCTAATGGCCATCAAGACATTCCTCAAAGAAACGTTATCGGTCGAGAATTCGATATAGACGATGATCGAAAGCAAGAAAATGGAGACGATCAAAACATGCAGGCGGATGATGGACTTCTTCCCTAAGAAGACCGTGGTCGTCAAAGATATGGCAAAGGCCAAAAGGATGAGGATTAAAGCCCAATTTTGAAGCAAATAATCTTTAAACATATGCGTTTTCTATATTTTAATTCTACAACAACGCCAAAAAGAATGTAGGCATATGCACGCAAAAAAGCGCGCCCCTTATGGAAGCGCGCCTTCAGTCGTTCGTTTTAAAGAGAAATCCCTACGCCACTTCTTTCTTCGATGACTTCCATGAAGAGGTCAAGTCCCTTGGTGAATGAGGATATGTATGTGCGGCGTCCGTCATTGAAAACGAGAGTGATTCCAATTGGAGATGCGATAATATCACTTAACTCAGAGAGCTTGTGTTCTTTTATCTTAATAAAACGCCTTATGTAGATGGTGTCGCCTTTGATTGCCTCGAACTCATGTTTGGCAAAGAAGAGGATTGCGGTCGAAAGCAGCGCGAAGAAAGGCCCATAACCATCAAGGACATAAGACCGGTTAGATCAGTGTCAGGGTTCCCGGAAACAGTAACCGATAGAATAAGGCAGGCGAGTCCGATCCACGTGCCGACATGGCCAATAGCATAGATGCCCTTTCCTGCATATGTTTTCACGTCATAGTCCCTTTTATCAGCGTGCAAGGAATAAATGGTTGCCGCAAGATAGACAATGGCGACAAACGAAATCTCAATGATTGATGCGATTAACATGGCTGAAGTCTTATTTGTCTTTATCGGCGCCAACGAATTTTCTGGCTTTTTCAAAGAAAACAGCCTGGGAGAACGTGATGGCTGAGATAGCTGGGAAAAGAAGGCCAAAGGAGAATATGGTTACACCACGGCCCCTCTTTTCAAAAATCCCTTCGCGATAGCCTTTATATGTCAGGTACTGTTTTGAATTGAACTCAAACGCGCAGATGCGGTCAGCTTTGGTGAAACCTTCCCTTCTGGCTTTGCGATTATTCAGGTTTTCGACACGGATGGTGATCGTGTCGCCATAATCCAGGTCAGTGAAAATGGGACTAAGAACACGGTTGACAACTTCGGAAGGCATCTGATATTCGACATCACTGCCTTTGATATAGAAGAAATAATCGGGGATGCGTCCATTTGTGAAGCTAACTGCTTCGAATTCTCCGGTGACGAGGACTGTGTCTTTCTCATAGACCGGCCTGTCAAAAGGGCTCAAAAGTAACGAGAGAGCCATAACGGCCATGCCCAACGCGAAGATAACGATTGAGTAAATCTTGTTTTTTTTCATCTTCTTTGGGTCATTCCAGAAGTATCTTGGGTCAACGAAATCCTCAACAACCGTTTCAGGGTCTTTTCTCTCGATGATCTTATCGAGGATAGGATCAACGCCAAAGAAAGCGGCCTTACGACCGTCTTTGAAATAGAAGGTGAAATCTAGAGGTCCGAGACGAATCTTCTTAATCTCGGATATCTTTCTTTTTCTCGTTTTGAAGAAAAGCCTTACATGGATCTCGTCTCCTTTGATGGCGACGAAGCCAAGGAGGACGAAAAAGAGCTGAATCGACCCAGCTAAGCCAATTACGGAGCCAATGATGAAGAGAGGAGCCTGGATCGACCCATTCCTATCGAAAACCATAAGAATCGCGCATCCGGCCAAGCACGCTAGTCCAACCGCGGTAATAACGATTCCGGAGATCAAATGATACCCAGTTGGCTTTGTCTTGATTTCATAGGAAGCCTTCTTTGGCAGCTTATAAAAAAGAAAACCCATCACAAGGATGAGAAGAATGACCGAAGCGACGATTATCGATTGCAACAACATGACATAAATTATACGGAAAAGGGTTCATTTAATTCAAATGAAAAGGGCGTTTTCCCTAGCAAAACGCCCCTATTTTTACTATTTGAGGTCGGAGATGAGTTTCTCCACTACCTCTTTGATCTCGTCTGGGTCCTCGCTATCGACTGCGTACATCAATGATCCGCCAGGATATGGGAGAGCCTCGCTAAAGCCATAACCCGAGAGGGATTTGGTCTTTTTGACGAGGAAGCGGTTGTCGTATATCCCTCCAAAGACCTTGCCGTCTTTATAGATGACATATTCGCCCATCATCTTGCGATAGGTGATGCCACTAACCTCACGGAGAAGGTCAAGGACATATAGAAGGAAATCGTTATCGGATGCCATGACAATAGAATAAAGAAAGGGTATCTGGTTGTCCACATTGTTTGAACGGAAATGACCCTTGTTCTTCTCTGTTTTATCTTAAGATAACTCTGCATTTTCGATATACCTACGAATCAACGACTTTTCAGGATTGGTTGAATACGAAATAAGCCTTATTTAATATACCTATTAGTAACAAGGAGGAATTGTTATGGAATACATCATCTTGGGGCTACTGCTCTTCAAACCGATGACGGTCTACGAAATCAGAGCCTATGTCCAAAAGAACCTAACGACGATTTGCAGCGACAGCCTTGGCAGCATCCAAATCGCCATCAAGAAATTACTGAACAAAGGATACGTAACCAAAAACGAATACACCGAAAGAGGGTTGACGAAGAAAAAGCACACGATCACATCGCTCGGCGTCGAATATTACAAAGAATGGGTCGGTTCCCATATCAACATCGCGAAGATGACGAGCATGGAAGAAAGCAAGTTCTATTTCTTAGGTACCGCCCCTAAAGAGAAGCGTATCTCCTTCCTTAAGTCATATATTTCGTCTTTGAAAGGCCAGCTCAACAAATTGACCGCCATCAAAGAATTTAGCAACTGCACGAAAGACGAAGTGCTTCTCGCCAATCTGGAGCGAGTTTCAGGCGAAAGGGAGATAGCCGGCAACCTGTCAATCGTTTCAGAGGAAAAAGATATAAGAAGCGTTCTCGAAAACACTTATTCTTACCAGATTTACCTTCTTGAATACGGACTAAACAGAGTGAAATCAGACATATCCTTTTACGAGAAGATACTCAGATCAGAAACGGAGAAATAGTATGCAGGTTTATATTGGGGCAGCTTTGCTCATCATCGTCATCATTATGTCCATACTCCTAATTTGCGGGCTTCCTTTGGGCGAGTTCTCAATGGGAGGGAGGTTCGGCAAAAAATGGCCACCTAAAATGAGACTCATAGGCTTGACTCAACTTCTCTCGCAAATTTTCGCTTTGTACATCATTTTATCGGCAGGAACAATCCTCCCTTACTTCATCAACAAGGATGTCACTCGAGTCATTTGTTACGTTTTTGCAGGGTTTTTCTTCTTCAACACCGTTATGAACGCCATTTCGCCTAGCAAGAAAGAAAAATTCGTTATGACGCCTATGTCCTTAGGGGCCGCGGTTTGTTTTTTGATCGCCGCGATAGTCATGTGAACCTATGAGCCCAAGCATCATTGAATACGGCGAATTGACCGCTTCGCAAAAAGAAGAGGCCGCCAAACTCTTCTTAGATGGATTTGGGGTTTTCATGACCTTTTCCAAAGACGAGGAAAAGAAGAAGGAGCTTTTCGTTGAGGTTTTGGATCCGAAACTCTTCCTTTGCTATTTGGAAGAGGGTAAGGTTTTGGGGCTACTTGGACTAGGCACCAACAAAGTTAGGCCGATCAACTTCAAGAAAGAGGTGTGTCAGAAGCTTTTCGGCCGTTTTAAAGGCGCCATCATCAGCAAACAAATGAATGCCATATTCCAAAAACAAGCGGTTTCTTCGGAAACGGAGCTATATATAGACACCATCGTTGTAGACCCCGGATATAGGCAAAAAGGAATAGGGACAATCCTTTTAGATAAAGCCTCCCAATTTGGGAAATACGATACTCTGGTCCTAGAGGTGTTTTCGAAAAACGTAGCGGCCATCAGTTTTTATAAGAAAAACGGTTTCGACATCAAAAAAGAAAAACGAATGTCTTTTATGTCTCTTTTCGGTTCAGGACACCCGATAGTTATGGCAAAATCAATAAGCGCATATGAGAGGATTTAAAGCGTTTTTACTTGCCTTGCTTTGGTGCATCGTCATCTTAGCCTTTCCAGTCGCTTCCGGAGTGATTGCCACAATAGCCAAATTAGAAAGGATCCCCACCATAATTCTTCAAGGAAGCTTCATGCTTCTTTCTTCGGTTATTCCTCTAGTCTTTCTCTTAACAAGGAAATGGGGCCTAAAAGATATCGGCTTAAACAAAGTCACGAAAGACGGGGCCAAGAACGTCCTTTATTTTCTTCCCCTTCTTTTGCTTTATATTCCTTGCGCAGTCAAAGGTTTCTACGTCGAATCCGCCGAATACTTTTTCGCGATCTTCTTCTTGTACCTATTCGTGGGCATTGCCGAAGAGCTTTATTTTAGAGGCATTATCCCCCACTTCCTTGGTAAAGCCTTTGACTCCAAGTGGGTCATTGCCATTTCCTCTTTGATATTTGGCTTAGGCCATTCCGTTACCGTCTTAACGGATGGCGACATCGTCATGATGATCTTAACGGTTATCAATGCCTTGTTCTTTGGCTTCATGGCCATTGAGATGTATATGCTCTGTGGCAGTGTTATCCCTGGTATGATCGTTCATTTCCTCTTCGACTTCGAAACGAAATTCATTCTGATGAGTGGCAATGATTTATTTATCGCGGAGATAGTTCGCGCCGCTTTGATGGCCCTCATTGCCATATGTTTTGCGGTCGTTTTGCATAAGAAGGCATTGGATCAGAACAAGAACGAAAACAGCACCGACGTTTAATCAGTGCTGCCGTTTTCTTATAACTCTGAGCAAAAGCCTCTTTTGCCCGTGTCTTCTTTGTCGACGATTTCGAAGCTGGCGCCAAGACCTAAGATACAGCCGATCTTTTTGATCAGTATCCTCTTATTTGGGTCATCGACGTCTTTGATGAAAGATTCCATATCCGAATTGTCGATATGAAGATGGGTCATTGAGCAAAGCCTTTCCTTGCCGAAGATATTCTTCTTCACGAGACAATCGACGTATGTCTCATTTGGGTCTTCGTAGAACTTCAAGATGATGTTGCCGAGGTTCCATTCCGGGGATTCCCCCAAGGTTATGGTTCCTTTATGGATGTTTGAGAAATAAGTGTTCATGGTTGGAACTACGCATATAGCGGTGAGAAGTCGTAAGAAGACACGGCTGTATATCTGGTACTGCCTTTGATCATCGTTTTGTAATCCATGATCTCGAAGGTGTTGCCGGCGATGGTGAGCTCATAGTCCGGCACTCTTTCTTCGATCGCTGTGGCAGTTTCCCGTTTGAAGATGATTTTGTTGGCGTTTTCGAGGACTTTTGTTCCAGAAGGGCTACGCTTTTCAACGGTTATTTCTGTGTGCTCATCTCTGAAACGATAGTAGTTTTCGCCGTTACTAAGAGCGTATTTAAAATCTCTGCTGCCGGTAAGGGCCGTGTAGAAAGAGCCACCGCTCTCTAGGAACGCTAAGTGTTCGTTGAGAGTATAAGTCTCAGCGTTCGTTTTGTAGTTATAGTGGCCGACTGGGTAGCTATGATCCACTAAAGCAGGATCGATTTCAAAGACCGTACCTTCCAAAAGGCTGTAGCTGTAATTCGCTGCGTATTCTTCGTTGGCGACGCTGACATACATAAAAGGAAATTCCTCTTCGCTAAACGAATTGAACGGTGCGCCTGGAATAAATTCATGAGAAAACTCGGTGAGGCTTTCTTTTGCGAAGCTCCAGCCCATTGCCTCCTTTAAAGTCTTGGCATCAGGCGAAGGCTCAAGAGTGTCGAATTTGAAGATTATCGTTGTTTCCAAGCTGTCGAGAAACACTTTAACGGAAACCGATTGTTTCTCGATGTCTTCGGAATCAAGCTTCCCAAAGAAACTTACGACGACATTATCCTGACGGTTGTTGGAGACAGCTTGTTTGAAAAGGGCATGTCCGCTATAACCGACAGGCAAATGGGCCGGCAAGTCGCTGTAATCGCCGCTGTTCCTTGTGATTGTTGAGGTGATGCAGTAGGCCTTATCCACACATGCATGTTCGATAACGAGCGTATGGCTATCGGGATATATAAGGACGCCTAGATCTTCCACCGGCGGTTGTGATGGCATCAACGGCATCACCGTTCTGGCGCTATCCGCCGTAGTCACGCTTAACGTAGAGGAATCAATCTTGAGGAAGTTTTGCCAATCTATGCCGATAGTGCGATGCAAATATACGAAAGTGCCTTTGCCCATTAAGCGGTTAAGCTCTATGACGTTATCAGTGTTGAAGATATCGTCGTTGTATTTTTTGACGACTATCTCGTGGTCTTCAAAGAAGAATTCATAGTCGTATTTACCAGGTTCGTCCAATTTATATAGCTCGGTGTCGTTGTGGTAATCGTACACGCCAATCCACTTGCCAGCACTCTGTCTTGAGCGGCCATCGCCACTCGTATAAACGAAATCGAGATAGCCATCTTGATTGATGTCGGCGAAGAACAAAGTGAAAAGATCGCGTAGAATCCTTGTTTTCGTTTCTTTGATATAAAGATCGCCCAGTTCCAGAGTGAATTCCTCATTCAGGTTATCGATTCTAAAAGAATAGCCATCGAGGGGGATGCGCTCGTCTGCTTGCATAACGACCATAACTTCTTTATCGAGATCGCGAAGACGGACTTCGGGGGTGATGCTGCTAGAAGCTTCGCTGCCAAGGATTTCAGGAACGCTCGTTCCTCCTGAACAGGTAACGGATTGAGTACCACTAGAAGATTCAGGAACGCTTCCGAGCGAATCGTCAACTCTTGGCATATCTTGGCAGCTACTTAACGCAAAAGCGCTCAGCAATATGGCGAATAATGATTTGGTCTTAATGCTTTTCATAAGATTGCCTCCTATTATGCCTCTGCCAATAAGACGGACAAAGGTGGCAAAACCGCTCACCTTACTGCTCATAATTTCACAAGATAAGAAAAAAAGCACTTTGTATTTCACAAAATGCCTGCTTTCGATTGGTGCCCCGCCGCAGAGTCGAACTACGAATTGATCCTTACCATGGATCTGTTATGCCGTTTAACTAGCGGGGCAGCGAGTAGAATTATAGTTTCTTAAGAAACAACGCGCAAGAGTTAATGATTATTTCGTTTCCTTGCCTATCAAATCATAGACCATCGCATTGTCGATCCTGACTTTTACGATGTCGCCCGGCTTATGTTTTTCCGCGCTCCAAAAATAGATGTTTCCATCGATGTCGTCTGGGGCATTCCAGTATGAGCGGAGAGTGTACATGTCCCTCTTCTTGTCATATCCCGTGACGATTCCTTCCATCACTTCCCCTATTCTTCCTTTGTTAAGGCGGTAGGAGATTTTCTTCGCTAAAGCCATGATCTCATCTTTTCTTTTGAGCGCGGTCGCGTGTCTCACCTGATGAGGCATGTTATACGCGGCTGTTCCTTCTTCTCTTGAGAAGGTGAAAACACCAAGATGGTCAAAAGGAATCTCCTCTAAGAACTTCACTGTCTCATCGTGTTCCGTCTTGGTTTCGCCTGGGAAACCGGAGATGAGGGTGGTTCTGAGGACGGCTTTTGGTATCATGGCCTTGATCTTGCGGAAAAGGACTTTCATCTCCTCCACCGTTCCGTGTCTATTCATTAAACGGAGCATCTTATTGCTCGCGGTCTGGATCGGGACATCGAAATATGGCGCGATGGTCTTGGAGTTCTTGATGAAGCGGAGTTCCTCATCGGTGATCTCCTCCGGATACATATAAAGGACCTTGATGCTATAGAAGCCCATGTTGTCGAGGGCGTGCATGAGTTTAACCATGTCTGGCCCGTCTTTGATGTCGCAGCCATAATGCATCGGGTCTTGGGAGACGAGAGCGATTTCCTTCACCCCTTTGGCTTTGAGGATGAGGGCTTCGGCGACGATCTCCTCAAGCGGGCGGGACTTCATCCTTCCTCTGATATAAGGAATCGCGCAGAAAGAGCAGAAATTGTCGCAGCCATCGGAGATTCTTAAGTATGCAAAATATGGAGCGGTCGAGATCATCCTTCTCATCGGATTGAGCTGGATGATGCCTTTCTCCCCTAAAAGCTCCATGACGAGGAGGTTCATCTTCGGATAGTCGCGAAGAGGGACCCAAAGGTCGACCTCAGGGATGGCTTTCTTTAGCTCTTCGAGGCTACGCTCGACGAAGCAACCGGTGACGATGAGCTTGGCTTGTCTATGGGAGGCCATCTCAAGGATGGTGTCTATTGCCTCTTTCTTGGCAGGCTCGATGAAGCCACAGGTATTGACGATGATAACATCGGCTTCTTCCGGGTTTGGGGTAATCTGAAAACGGTCTCCTGGGAAGGAGGCGAGCATCATCTCACTATCCACTAGGTTCTTAGCGCAGCCTAGGGAGACCATTCCAATTCTCTTCATGTTTAGTTAAGGGCTTCTTTGAGGAAAGCGTCATAGGCCTTCTGTGACTTCTCGTCTTCTTTGAAGACGGCAACGTTCTTAAGTATGTTGCGGCAGACTCTGTTGATATATGTTGCGACGTCTAAGGATGGGTTCTCTTTCATCGCATTGATCATATCCTCGAAGAGAGCCATATCTGGGTACTCTTTGAGGTATTCCTCTTTGCTCATGTTGACGGATTTCTCCGCTTCGACCATCTGGCGCTCTAAACGGGCTGGGAGGATGAATTGGCCAGCGCATTCGATAAGGCCGATGCCCTCCTTCTTGATGGCGTGGTATTCAGGATGGGCGTGGAAGACGCCGTCTGGATATTCTTCGGTCGTGATATTGCAGCGTAAGACGATGATGAGCTGATATTCGTCTCCGCGTTTTAAGGCGTAGGAAGTAACCGTGTTGTGCTTGTTGCCTTCGCTTTCGTGGATGATGCCAAGCTCTTCGTTGTCATAGGCTCTCCAGGCGTTAAGGATCTTCTCACCGAGGTCCATGATCTCTTCTTTGTCGGTTCCAGAGATGCGGATTGTGTTCGTGTAATAGTCCACTTTCGCGACTTTCGTGCCGGATTTGCTGGTGAAAATGACTTCTTTGTCTTTCGCAGCAAAGAGAGGAAGCACTGGCGATCCGCCTTGGAAATGCTCGTGATTTAAGATGGAACCACCGACGATCGGGAGGTCGCTGTTGCTGCCCATGAAGAAGACCGGGAACTGCTCGACGAAGGAAAGGAGACGGTCAAAGGTCTTCCTTTCGACTTTCATCGGGATATGGTCCTCTTTGAAGGCGATGCAATGGTTACGGAAGTATCCGTATGGGGAATACTGGAGGTACCATCTCTCCCCAGCAAGGGTAAGAGGGACGTACCTGATGGTCATTCTGGCGGCGTGTTTGTCATCGCCGTAATAGCCAAGGTTCTCAACGCAGAGGGCGCACTTCGGATAGTTCGTCGAAGCGGTCGTCAAGAGCTTAGCGATGTCCTTGTTGTTTTTCTCAGGTTTGGAGAGGTTGATGGAGACACCGATATTTGGGCCGTCCTCGAAGGTGGCGATCCATTCTTTGTTGCGCTCAACCTTTGTCTTCTGGAAATAATAATTGCTCGTACCAAGGGCTTTTAGGAACTGGAGAGCGGTCGTTGGATCGCTGGCTTTGAATTCTTCGAAAGCGCCGTTAACGAGGCTTGGGAGAGGAGAGACGATGCCAAGAGCGAAATCGGCTTTTCTTTCCGCTTCTTTCTCGTCGTCACCATGGAGAAGGCAATACTCGACGATCTCGGAAACGAGGTTGTCAGGGACTTCCATGTTCTCGATGTCTCTCTTATTGATCTCACCTTCGTAAGGCTCAGTGGCTCCGAAGAAATGGAGAAGGATATTCTGGAGGTAGATCTTGTCGCTATCTAGAAGATAGAGATGCTTTTCGGCATAATAAATGAGTTCGGCGATTATCTTGCTAATCATGATGGCGTACTCCTAATTGGATTTCGTTACTTGGTTTTGAAGACATAGGTGATCATATTGACCTGGACCCTCCCCTTCTTTTGGAAGGCTCCTGGCTTAATGACATCTAAGTCGTCGAAGCGGGGTTCTAAGGCTAAGCCTGAGTACATTTCCTCTTCGTTCCCGTTGGTGAGCGTTCCACCCCCTGGGAAGTTATCAGCATAACATGTTATGGCTGGAAAAGTTGTAAAGATTTGCAAAGAAGCAATAGGACTCTCGAGTGTCAGGAGAGGTTTTTCCATCGCGGATTTGTCTTTGCGGTAGTCTATACACTTAGCGTTCGTCCTGATGAAAACATGGTCCAAACCGTTGGTTGGGAGCTTTGCTAAATCCTTGTTTGGCAAGGCCTCATCGAGGGAAATGCCTTTGCGGAAATCGAGATTCTCCGGGACCTTGATGAATTCTTTGGCGACGCATCCCTCATCGAAAAGGGAGACCCGGTCCGCATCAAGGGTGAATCTATGATTCCTGATGTTTTTGTATCCGCCCAAATTGAAATAGGCGTGATTCGTTAGCCTTGTGTAGGTGTCTTTGGTTGGTTTGCCGGCGATGAATTTGATGTCGATGACGTTCTCTTTCTTGTGGATGATGTATCTCACGTTGATCATCTGCTCACCTGGTAGGCCTTCTTCACCGTCTTGGAGCATGTAGAAGAAATCCACCACCGCGCCTATTCTCTTTTCACGGATATCATAGATCCATGGCTTGTAGCATAGAGCGTCTTTGCCAGCGTGAAGGGTGTTCTTCCCATCGTTTTGGTCGAGACGATATTCTTGGCCGCTGATGGTGATCTTCGCGTCTTTGACTCTGCCAGCGATTCTGCCGACGGTCTTGCCGAAGTAAGAACGAGTGTACATCCACTTCTCGAAGTCTTTGCAAGCGATGGTCATCGGCTTGTCGTTGATTCTGATTTCATAAATGGACGCGCCGAAATCGCAGAGGGTGACCTCCATTTCGGCGTCATTTCTAATGACGACCATGCGGCAGCGGCTATTCATCGTCTCGCCTATTTGCATGAGGGGTCAGCCTCCATATAGATGGCTTTGAGCTCTTCTGCTCCGAGAATCTTAGGGACAGGATAGAGAGGGTTGGCTTCGTGGAGGGCGGCCTTCACGAGGTCATCGAGGTCCTCTTTCTTGATGACATGGTCGAAATGGGCTGGGATGCCAAGAGAGTACTTAAGCATCTTGACGTAATCGATAAAGGCTTTGGCGGCCTTATCAGTCTTCGATTCTGGATGGACGATTTCGATGAGTTTTGCCAAATCCGCAAGCTTTTTGTGGGCCTTTTTGCCAAAAGCCTCAAGAACATACGGGAGAAGAACGGCGTTAGCGAAACCGTGTGGGACGTTATACTTTCCGCCTATCGCATGGGCTAAGGCGTGGACATATCCGACGTATGAACGGGTGAAGGCAACACCCGCGAGATAGGAGGCGTAAATCATGTTCTTGCCTGCTGCTAAGTTATGAGGGTCTTGGTATAAACCAAGAAGGTTATGGTAGATGATGTTGACCGCGTATAGGGCGCATTTCTTCGTCTTTCTCGTTAAAGCGTTTCCGATATAGGCCTCCACCGCATGCGTCAAAGCGTCCATGCCGGTCGCGGCGATGGTCTTTGGAGGGAGGGTCTCTAAGAGAGTCTCATCGAGAATCGCATAATCCGGGACAAGCTTAGGATCGTTGATCGCGTATTTTGATCTGGTCTCCGGATCGATGATGACCGCGGCCACGGTGGCTTCGCTTCCGGTTCCGGCTGTCGTTGGGATGGCAACCAAGCACGGGTATTTCTTCTTGACCTTGAAAAGGCCTTTGAGGGAAGAGATGTCTTTGGTGTCGTTAGAGATACAGGCTCCGATGATCTTGGCGACGTCGATCGCGGAACCACCGCCAAAGGCGATGATTGAATCGATGCCTTCCTCTTTGACAGCATCTAAGGCAGGAAGAACGCTGTTGAAGGTTGGGTTTGGCTCAACTCCGAAATAGAGGGAATACTTAAGCCCCTTCTGCTCTAAAGCATCAGTCAATGGTCCGATCTTCCCGATCTTCTCAAGGATTGGATCGGCGACGATGAGAGGTTTCTTGTAGCCGTTCTCAGCAATGATGTCGGCGGCTTTGACATAAAAAGCAGGACCTTTGATGGTCTTTGGTTCCGGGAATTTGATGAGTGGCATCCCGATTTTGTTCAAAACGAACTGATAGGTACGGTACCCAGCGACTTTGAAAATATTCATAACTTTGATGACATTGTAAACCTTAAAAGGGTTTAATGCATCAGTTAGGCGTTACGGGCAGCGAGTTTAGCGTCAATCTCAGCGAAGGCTTTTTTGTTGTAGATAGGGAGAATCGGGATGTAGGCGAGAATCGAAAGCATCCAGCTGATAGGCCAGCAGATCCAAAGCAATGGTAGAGTATGAATCTCAGGGATATTGGCCCAGATGAAGGTGATGTAGACGATTCTCATGACGGTGACGAAAAGAATGGTGATGAGGGTTGGGGTTTTGGAATGCCCAAGGCCCCTAAGATAGAAGGAACAGACATCCATATAGCCATCAAGGACATAGGTAAGGCCAACGAGGGTGATTCTCATCGTGCCCACTTCAAGGGCCATCTTGAAAGCACTCTCGAGGAAGGTTCCGGATTCGTCGGTGAAGGCTTTCGGAGAGACGAATAAACCGATCAACTGATAGCGAAGGAAATACGAGATGAGGCCTAAGGAAACGCCGATGATGGTTTCGTACATCATCGAGATCCAGAACACCTTCTTGAGGTTCTCTTTCTTGAGGGCACCATAGTTCTGCGAGATAAACGAGGAGACGGCTACGGCAAAGCCGTTCATGGCGATCCAAATGTAATGCTCAATCTGAATCGAGGCGGTGTTTCCTGTCACCGCAACCTCACTTGGCATGTCGGCGGTTGAGAAGCCATTAACACCAGTCTGGATGAAGATGTTCGAGAAAGAGAAAACGAATGACTGGATGCCAGCAGGAATACCGTTTTTGAGGATTTCCTTGGTCTCTTTCTTGTAGATGGTCCAATCCTTCCAGGAGAAGACCGCGAAGGATTCTTTGTTATGCGAGAGGAAGAAAAGGATGAGAAGGGCTTCTAAGAACTCAGCGATGACAGTCGTGATTGCAACACCGACAACGTCGAGGTTAAAGACCATGACGAAGAGGAAGTTAAGGCCGATATTGACGATGCCACAGATAAGCAAAACATAAAGAGGACGTTTGGAATCGCCCATGCCTCTAAGGAGAGCGGAGCCGAAATTGAAGACCATCAAGAACGGCATGCCAAGGAAGTAAATGCGAAGGTAGGCAATGGCTTTGTCGATATAGAGGTCCGGCGTCCTCATTAACTCCAAAAGAGCCGGAGCGACAAACCAGGCCGCAATAGCGAGGAAGACGCCCGAGAACAACGAAATGATGACGGAACTCTGAACGGTTCTTCGAGCGGTCTCTTTGTCATTCATTCCCCTGGCTTTGGCGATGACGACGTTGGCGCCTACTGATATGCCGACGAATAAACCGATGATGAGATTGATGAGAGCGCTGTTGCTTCCAACCGCGTTCATCGAGGTATATCCACCGCCGAAATTGGAGACTACCAATTCGTCGACCGAACTATAGAACATCTGGAGGAAAGAAAGGAGAACCATCGGGATGGCGTATAGCGGAATGGTCGCAAAAAGATTGCCTTCCGTGAGGTTGATCTGACCGCTGAAGATGCGGTGAAGTTTTTGGCTAAAGGACTCTTTCTTCTCCACGAGGACATATTCTAGTTTTTTCTAGGATAAATTCCTAGAAGAATGCGTGGCGACCTTTCTTTTTGAAAATTGGCAAAAAGAAAAATCCCCCGTTTTTGCAGGGGATATTTCAAAAATAGCTAGTTTTTGATGGGGTTTTTATTGAGGCTTGTAGGTGTCTCTAATGATCATCAAAACACCAGCGATGGGGTCAACGAAGATAAGGGAGCAGATGGAGAATCCAATGCCGTATGGCTCATTCTTCTCAGCCTGTTTGAAGGCGTGCATCGTCATTGGGATCATCCAGATGAGAGGGATGAGCAGGAAGCCACAGGCGACGGTTGGAATGATCATCAAGATTTTGATGGCGAGATCAAGTCCGGTTTGGGCCTCGCTCGCGACTTTATCCTTTTTGGAGGAATCGACGACCTCAGCCTCCTCATAGCGATCGTCTTCCGAATACCTGTCCTGAAGCGCGCCGCAAGATGGGCAGAACTTGTTTCCGTTCTCGACTTCTTTCCCGCAGTGATGGCAGAAATGTTTCATGATTATTCTCCTTTTATTTCATAAGGGGCAGTCCAATCGATGCCCGCTTTAAGAAGCAATTGGCGTTTCTTGATGTTGTAGTTCTCAAGAGTGAACTCCTCTTGATGAGAGGCGAAATGCTCTCTGAGAGCAATATTAACCCCATCGATGATTTTTGGGAATAGAGGGTTGCTCTCAATCGGATCATGGACGATGGACGGTTTCTCTTTCTCAAGGGCGAAGAGCCTTTTCCCCTCCTCCAAGCCGAACATCATGATGAGGGATTCATAGGTTGGGAAGAGATTCGCTCTTTCTTCTTCTGGATATCTATAGACAAGGCGGATTTCTCTTTCTTTGGCGAATATGGCGTCTTTTGCATCCTGAGTTTGGAAAGCATAATAAGCCGCTTCGTCATAGCACTCTCTTTCCTTGTCGACATCCTCAAGGTAATCAAAGGCTTCGGCTAATTTGAGATATGAGATACGTAATTCTTCCTTGCTGAAGGTTTCTTTTCTGGTTTGGAGGAGCTTATACGCCTCATTAGCGGCATCTCTCCCCTTCCATGGCTCTTCGGCGTTGTTGACCGAGTGGAAATAAAGGAGATCGATAGCGACGAGTTCGCCAAAGGATTCGATCTTGCCCTCTTTGAGGAGTTGCTCCCTGAAAGAGAGAACGAACTGGGAAAGGTCCTTCCTCTTGTCTTTCATGACCTTCTCAAAGAGATATTCGTATGAGGATTTGATTTCCTCTTCTGTGCTGGTTTTAGGGTTCTTCTTCATAATTTCGCCTTAAATAGTATCGGTTTTCGATTCTTTCATTGCAAGTTTCATGTTATCATGAAAAAGACAAACGAACGCTATTTAATCGGTAAGTTTTTACGCTAAATGGCTTTACAAAGAATCGGTTCTTGCTAAAATTGAGAACGGTTCTCAAATTCGTTGTATTGGAGGCCTATATGACTACCAGAGCAAAATACAGCACGAAACAAAAAGAGATCCTCCTCGAGTTCTTTAAGCAGAATCCTGGCGTTCACCTTACCGCCGGCGATGTCGTTAACCACCTTAAGAACGAAGGGGCGAATATTGGGCAAGCCACCATTTACCGTAACTTAGAGAGTTTGGTCAGTGACGGCGTCATCGCCAAATTCAAGATCGATGATGATAGCCCTGCTTGTTTCGAATACATCTCTCCTGATGAGCATATGGGCGATGAAGAGGACTGCTACCACTGCAAATGCTCTAGTTGCGGCAAGATCATCCATGTTAGCTGCGAGGATGTGAAAGCCCTGCAAGAACACTTCATGGAAGAGCACGGTTTCAAGATCGACCTCAAGAGGACGGTCTTCTACGGGCTCTGCGGCGACTGTTCTTCATCAAAGTAACTTAAACCAATGCATTGAGTTTCTCTGAACCCTGAACCTTAGAGGAACCACAATGAAAAAATCTTTACCTATACTCCTTGCGTCTTTTCTTATGGGCGCAGGGCTTTCCGCTTGCTCAGCACCAAGCTTAAATAACGACAAACTCGAAATCGTCACCACCATCTTCCCAGAATACGACTGGACGAGAGAAATCCTTGGCAAAAACCCAGCGAATGCCGAAGTCACCATGCTTCTCGATAACGGCGTCGACCTCCATAGCTACCAGCCAACCGCGAAGGACCTCATTAAGATCTCCGACTGCGATCTTTTCATCTATGTCGGAGGCGAATCCGATGAATGGGTTGAAAGAGCCTTAGAGCAAAGCACCAACAAAGACATGGTCGTCATTAACCTCCTTGAATCCCTTGGTGACAAAGTCAAAGAAGAGGAAGTCAAAGAAG
>JAEEWP010000035.1 GCA_016287465.1 Caryophanales bacterium
CAGCGCCAGCGCCAAGAAGGCCGCTGCCAAGAAGGAAGAAGCCCCAGCTGAGAAAGCTGAGAAGAAGGCCGCTCCAAAAGCTGCTGCCAAGAAACCAGCCGCTAAGAAGGCCAGCAAGTAAGGCTTAAGCAAAGATTTATGGGGTCTAGCGAAACAACTAGACCCTTTTCTATACTTCCTGAGCACATTTCTAGCACTCTGCTATTGAAAGTGCTAATACTATCCTTATAATAAGGACAAGGAGGAAAAACATGGACAACGAAGTAGAAAACACCAACACACTAGTCCTGCCTTTACTCGTAACGCGCGGACTTGTGGTATTTCCTAATATGACAGAGTCGATTGAGGCCGGAAGACCTTATAGCGTCAAGGCCATCGACGTTGCCAGACGTGATAGCAATTCCCTTCTTTTCGTGGGCGTGCAGCGCCAACTCCAGAAAGATGAAGTGACAGGGGAAGACGATGTCTATATGACCGCCACCCTTTGCCGCATAGTGAATTTCGTCAATGCCAACGGCGTTTATCGTATCCGCGTAATCGGATCGAAGCGCGTTGCTTTGACTAACCTTAGATTCGATGACGGCACTTGGAAAGCCGAAGGCAAGGTCATCCCTGATCTTTTAGGCGACCAAAACGAAGAGACCGCGCTCATTAGACGCATCGTCAAAGCGGTTGAGCAAACCCCAGCTATCGCCCGCGATATCCCTAAGAGCGCCTTGAACGCTTTAGGAAGAGGCGAAACCCCAAACAATATCGGCGATACTCTTGCCGCCTATCTCAATTTCAGCATCGAGGACAAAATCGAGATCCTTGGAGAGCCTGAAATCAATAAGAGACTCTTGAAGATCACTGAGCTTCTCAATGAAGCCCAAACCGTCAGCGAAATCGACAAAAAGCTCGATGAAACGGTCAGAAACCGCGCCGAGAGATCACAGAAGGAATACATTCTTCGCGAGAAGATGAAAGCCATCCGTGATGAACTTGGCGAAGGCGACAATGAGGAAAGCGATATCGATGCCATCAAGAAGAAAGTGGCGGAGAACCCATATCCTCAGAACGTCAAAGACAAGGTCAACAAAGAGCTCAAGCGTTTCCAGATGATGCCAGAGGCCTCTCTTGAAAGCTCGCTCATCCTTAACTACATCAACACCCTCATCAATGCCCCTTGGTATGAGAAGACCGAGGACAATGATGATCTCGATAACGTCCAGAAGATCCTCGATGAGGATCACTTCGGACTCGACAAGGTCAAGAAGAGGATTATTGAGTATCTCGCCGTCAAACATGCGACGGGTAATCTCAAAGCCCCGATCCTTTGCTTCTATGGCCCGCCAGGATGTGGTAAGACCTCGCTTGCGAAGTCGATCGCCCGCGCCCTTGGAAGGAAGTTTTTCAAAGCTTCCCTCGGTGGCGTTTCCGATGAATCGGAAATCAGAGGCCATCGCCGTACCTATGTCGGCTCAATGCCAGGAAGAATCATCCACGGCATGACCAAGGCCGGTGTCATCAACCCAGTCTTCCTTTTAGACGAAATCGATAAGGTCGGCGGAAGCTCGCTCCATGGCGATCCAAGCAGTGCTCTCTTAGAGGTCCTTGACCCAGAGCAGAACTTCGCCTTCAACGATAACTTCATCGAAGAACCTTACGATTTATCGAATGTTCTCTTCATCGCGACCGCTAACTACCTTGAGAACGTTCCAGCCCCTCTCCGTGACCGTCTTGAACTCATCGAAGTTCCTTCCTACACCGAACTTGAGAAGATCAAGATCGCCGCTCACTGGTTAGTGAAGAAGCAGATGGAGATGAATGGCCTTAAGGAAGGTGACATCGAATTCACCGAAGAAGGCATCAAGGAGCTCATCGAGTGCTACACCCGCGAAGCCGGCGTCCGTCAGCTTGAAAGACTCGTCGCCTCTTGCTGCAGAAAAGCGGTGGTCGAGCTCATCAAAGACCCGAAGCATCCTCGCCCAATCGTCATCGATAGCGAGCAAGCTCAGAAATACCTCGGCGTTGAGATCTTCGAAGACACCAAGAAAGAGAAAGAGCCTCAGATCGGCGTCGTCACCGGACTCGCTTATACCGAATTCGGCGGCGATATCCTCCCAATTGAGGTCAACTATATGTCAGGCAAGGGCGGACTCGTCCTCACTGGCAAATTAGGCGACGTCATGAAGGAAAGCTGCTCAATCGCTCTTGACTATGTCAGGGCCAATGCTGAGAAATATGGCATCCCTAACGAGATGTTCGAGAAGAAAGACATCCATATCCACGTCCCAGAAGGAGCCGTTCCAAAGGATGGTCCAAGCGCTGGCGTAGCCATCACGACCGCCATCGTCTCTTGCCTCACCCATACGCCTGTCGACAATAATGTCGCCATGACGGGTGAAGTCACCCTCCGTGGACACGCCCTCCCAATCGGCGGACTCCGTGAGAAGTCTCTTGCCGCCCTCAGAAGCGGAATCAAGACCATCATCGTCCCAGCCGAGAACAAGAAGGATGTCGGCGAGCTTCCTGAAGAGGTCAAGAAGGAACTCAAGATCGTCTACATGAAAAATGTCGATGATGCCTTGGAAGTAGCCCTTCTGAAGCCTGAAAAGTAAATCTTCAAAAATTGAGGAGTAAATTACTCCTCTTTTTTGTTCGTATAATGTAAAATTGAATCCCTGGAGGGTAATGATGATCAATTTCCGTAACGCCAAATACGTCATCTCGGTTCCTAACTACAAGATGCGACCGATCAACGGGCTAAAAGAGCTCGCGGTTTTTGGCAAGTCAAACGTCGGAAAGAGCACCCTCATCAACCTTCTCACAGGGCAGAAGCTCGCCTTCTCGTCTAAACAAGCTGGAAAGACGAAGCTTCTCAATTACTTCCTGATCGACAATTCCTTCTATCTCGTCGACACTCCAGGGTATGGCTTTACGACCTATGGCTCGAAAGAAGACCTCTCGTTCGGCGAGATGATGGAAACATATTTCGAAAATCCGCAATTGGCCGCTTGCTTCTTGCTCATCGACTCAAGACACGAGCCAGGCAAGGATGACTTAGAGCTCCTCTCTTATCTCGAAAGCCAGAGCGTTCCGTTCTATCTCATCTTCACGAAGAGCGACCAAGCCAAACAATCCGATATCGCACGCTGCAAAAAATTCGTCATCGACCGCAAAGCAGAAAACGTCCTTTTCTCTGGGAAAGGCCTAAAAGCCGAGCAGCTACGAGCATTATTCGCGAGAGCGCTTAAAGAGTAGAAAGGAGAAAAGACATGCTTAGACTAGACAATATCACGAAAATCTATAAAACCTCGAGTTTTGAGGTAAAGGCCCTCAATGGGGTTTCTTTATGTTTCAGAAAGAACGAGTTCGTCTCGATTCTTGGCCCTTCTGGTTGCGGCAAGACCACGATGCTCAACATCATCGGCGGACTTGATAAGTACACCTCAGGCGACCTTCTCATCAACAATACCTCAACGAAGAAATACAAGAGCCATGACTGGGATATCTACCGTAACCACAGAATCGGCTTCATCTTCCAGTCCTATAACCTCATCCCTCAGGAGAACATCCTCGAGAACGTCGAGCTCGCTTTGACGATCGCCGGCGTCAAGAAAGAGGAAAGCGTCGCCAGAGCCAAAGCCGCTCTCGACAAAGTCGGACTCACCGATATGTATTACAAGAAGCCGAACGAGCTTTCCGGCGGTCAGTGCCAGAGAGTCGCCATCGCGCGTGCCCTTGTCAATGAGCCTGATATCCTTCTCGCCGATGAGCCAACCGGCGCCCTCGACAGCGAAACCTCCGTCCAGATCATGAACCTCATCAAAGAGGTCTCGAAAGACAAACTCGTCATCATGGTCACCCATAACAAAGAGATCGCCGAGGAATATTCGACCCGTATCGTCTCTCTCCTTGATGGCAGAGTGGAAGGGGACACCAATCCTTATACCCCTGAAGAGGAAGCCAAAGAATATCTCAACAACGCCTCATCCTTCGCTGAGACCGATGAGAAAGCCAAGATGTCTTGGTGGACCGCCATCAAACTCTCCGGCCGTAACCTCATGGCCAAGTTCAGCCGTACCTTCATGACCATCGTTGCCTCATCCATTGGCATCGTCGGCGTTTCAGCCGTCCTTGCCGTCTCTTATGGTGTCAGAGGTTACATCGATTCTATGCAGGATGACCTTCTTTCTGGCAACCCAGTCCAGGTCAAAGAGAACGCGATTGATTACCTTAAGCTCCTTGATAGCACCAACAGCCTTACCCAATCGAGAATCGTGAGCGAATCCTGGAAAGATGGCAAAATCGACGTCCAATTCGCGATGGAAAGCCTCGTCAAAGCCTCAGAGGGCATCGGCGAATCCTTCACAACGAACGACATCACCGAGGATTACATCCAGTTCCTTAAGGACATGCCTTCCTCCTATGTCTCCGCGGTCGATTTCCACTACGGAATCAACTTCAAGAACAACATCTATGTCCATACCCAAGCGGCCGTCATGAACTCAGGCGTCGACACTGAGAATGTCAGATACAGCATCTCCGGTCTCACCAACGTCTGCACGACCATCCTCGAAGGCTGCAGAGGCGGGCAGTATAGCAGCTACGCCAACATGGTTGACGGATATAGCAACGCCATCGGCCAGTGCATCGACAACGAGGAATATGTCCTCAGCCAATACGACGTCGTCGAGGGAAGATATCCTCACGCCGCCAATGAGGTCATGATCGTCCTCAACCATCAGAATGAGGTCACAGAATTCGTTTTGACCCTCCTTGGCCTATATGATCAGGACATGTTCGCCAACGCCATCTACCATTTCTCCGATGACAAGGTCAATTTCAACGAAGAGCTTTGGAAAAAGCAGCAAGCCATCGACGTTAAGACGATGATTGGCAAAGAGTACTATTACTATCCAAACGACACCATCTTCCACGAGAATCCTAATTACGATCCAAACGCCGATTCCCCAGTCGACCTTTCCGTCTATCAGCCATTCACCTATGACTGGTATGACCAGGAAGGCATGAACCATGAAGGCGGAATGAAGTTAACCGTCACTGGCGTTCTTACCCCAAAAGAGAGCGTCTCCTATGGCTGCCTTGACAGCGGTCTTTACTACACCCCAGCTCTAGCTGAGAAGATGATCAAGGACAACTACGATTCCAAGATCGCCAAGTTCATCAGAGAATATGACGCCACGAACGGAACCAGTGGTTTCACCTCGACCATCGCCAACGTCATGAACACTGATGTCGTCTATGGTATCGGTTATGACGTCAAGGTCATGTTCGAAGAAGCGTTGCTCAAGAGCTCCTTCCTCGTCGGTTCTACCAACAACATCTCCGCCCTCGTCGGAATGCTTGCCTCAGCTTCAGGCTCTAGCACTGGAACCGGCATCGCCATCAAGAGGAATGCTACCTTGACCGTCAATAACGTCGGCGGTTCCAGAATCCCAACAACCATCAACATCTATCCTCTCGACTTCAACAACAAGTTCCTTGCAACCAATTACCTTGATTCCTGGAACAGCCAAAAAGACATCACTTTGAGCACTGGCAAAGTCCTTAAAGCTGCTGACCGTTCGAAGGTCGATTACACCGATAACCTCGAGATAATCATTTCGATGATCAATGGAGTGGTGGACATCGTCACCGTCGCCCTTGTCGCCTTCACGGCCTTATCCCTTGTCGTCTCAACCGTCATGATCGGCATCATCACATTCGTCTCCGTCATGGAGCGTGTCAAAGAAATCGGCGTCATCCGTTCTCTTGGCGGAAGAAAGAAAGATGTCGCGCATCTTTTCAACGCAGAAACCTTCATCATCGGTATGGGTGGAGGACTCTTCGGACTTCTTGTCACCTATCTTCTCCAGCTCATGCTTAATCTCATCATTGGCACGATCTTCGGCATCGGAACCATCGCGAACCTGCCGATACTCGCTGCTCTCATCATTCTTGGCGGAAGCGCGCTTCTTACGACCATCGCCGGACTTATCCCAGCCTCGAAAGCCGCGCAGCAAGACCCGGTCGTCGCTCTTCGCAGCGAATAATTCCCATTCCCTTTTTAGGGAAGGGGTCTTATAATTTCATCGTTCGTTGAAGGATGAGGGATCCTTGAACTTCCTACAAAGAGAGCCGCTATTGCTGAGAATGCGGTTAGGAAGAAAGGTGAGTCGCATCCGGAGAACCGTAGAGATACGCGTCCATCCGCGTTAAGGATGATCGAGTGCTTTGTCCAGTAGGACAAGGAACTAGGGTGGTACCGCGCACCGCGTCCCTATTCGTAGGGACTTTTTATTTATTCGGAGGCAAAACTATGCTCGATAAGCATTACGACCCTCATAAAGTTGAGGAAGGAAAGTACGAGAAATGGAAAGAAGAAGGCTACTTCCAGGCTGGAAGAGACCTCTCTAAGCAACCTTTCTCAATGGTTATTCCGCCGCCAAACGTCACTGGCAAACTCCATCTCGGACACGCGATGGACACGACGATCGAAGACATCATCGCCCGTTATAAAAGAGAAGCCGGCTACGACGTTTTGTGGGTTCCAGGAATGGACCACGCCGGCATCGCTACCCAAGCCAAAGTCGAGGAAAAACTAAGAGGCCAGGGCATCTCCCGTTTTGACCTCGGAAGAGAAGGTTTCCTCAAGAAAGCCTGGGAATGGAAGCACGAATACGCCGACACCATCCATAGCCAATGGGCCAAGATGGGCTTATCCGTCGATTACACGAGAGAAAGATTCACTCTTGATGAAGGCTTAAGCGCGGCAGTCCGCCATGTCTTCGTTACCTTATATAAAGAAGGGCTCATCTACCAGGGTGAGAAAATCATCAACTGGGACCCTGAGCTCAGAACCGCTTTGAGCAACATCGAAGTCATCCACAAGGACGACGAAGGCGAGTTCTATTATTTCAAATATGATGTGGTGGGCACCGATAAATCCCTTATCGTCGCGACCACAAGACCTGAGACGATGTTCGGCGACACCGCCGTCTTCGTCAACCCGAAAGACAAGAAGTACGCTGACCTCGTCGGCAAGATGGTCATCAACCCAGCCAATGGCGAGCAGATCCCTCTCATGGCCGATGAATATGTCGACATTTCTTTCGGTACCGGCGCCATGAAGTGCACCCCAGCCCATGACCCTAACGATTTCCTTTTAGGAAAGAAGTACGGTTTCAAGTTCATCAAATGTATCGATGAGACCGCGCATATGAACGAAATCGCCGGCCCATACAAAGGCATGAGCCGCTACGAATGCCGCAAAGCCCTCGTCGACAAAATTAAAGAAGACGGACATCTTGTCAAAATCGAGAAGATCGTTCACTCCGTCGGCCACTCCGAGCGCAGCGACAGCGTCGTTGAGCCAATGCTTTCCAAGCAGTGGTTCGTCAAGATGAAGCCTCTCGCTGAGAAGGTCCTTGCCACTCAGAAAGGCTCTGACAAAGTCAACTTCGTCCCAAAACGTTTCGAAAAGGTCCTCACCAGATGGATGAGTACCGTCGAGGATTGGTGCATCTCCCGTCAGCTTTGGTGGGGGCATAGAATCCCAGCCTATACCAACATCAAGACTGGAGAGCTCATCGTCACCGAGGATGAGATGGATCCAAAGGAGTGGAAGCAGGACGAGGATGTCCTCGATACCTGGTTCTCTAGCGCCCTTTGGCCATTTGCCACATTAGGTTGGCCAGATACCGAGACCGCCGACTTCAAACGCTACTTCCCAACAAGCGTCTTAGTCACTGGTTATGACATCATCTTCTTTTGGGTCAGCCGCATGGTCTTCCAGTCTTTACATTTCACTGACAAATCTCCATTCCATGAGGTTGTAATCCACGGTCTTATCCGTGATGCCCAGGGCCGCAAGATGTCCAAATCCTTAGGAAATGGCGTTGACCCAATCGATGTCATTGAGAAGTATGGCGTCGATGCTCTTAGATACTTCATCACCAACAACTGCACCCCAGGCATGGATATGCGTTACATCGACGAGAAAGTCGGTGCCGCTCAGAACTACCTCAACAAGATCTGGAACGCCTGCCGTTATGTCGAAGGCGTCCTTGGCGAGGACTACACCCCAAGAGCCATCGACAAGAAGACTTTGGGCGTCCTTGATGCCGCGATCATCGACAAGCTCAACCGCACCATCAAGAAGGTCAGAGCCGAGATGGACAAGTACCACTTTGGTCAGGCCTCATCGATTCTTTACGACTTCGTCTATGATGATTTCTGCTCCTCTTACCTTGAGATGAGCAAGATCTCTTTGTCCCATAAAGGCAAGGAGAGTGAAGTCACCAAAGACGTTCTCTACACCGTCATGAAGGACATCATCCTCATGATCTATCCATATACCCCATTCGTCACTGAGGAGATGTACCTTTCTCTCCCAGGTCACAAGAAGAGCATCATGGAAGAACCATATCCTGAATACGACAGGCGCCTCATCAACAAGAAAGCGGTGGAGAAAGTCGCCGTTTTGGAAGGCATGATCAAGGATATCCGTAACTACAAGTCCACGAACGGCATGGCGCCAAACGCCAAGGTCAGACTCGTCGTCTCACCAGAAGAGCCATTCGCAGGATCCGGCGAATACCTCAAGCGTTTCACCTTTGCTTCCTCTTACGAAATCAAGAAAGAGGACCTTGGTGGTTCTTGCTTCCTTTACCCAGGCTACGAGCTTATGGTTGAGGAAGACGTCGACCCAGCCGTCCTCAAGGAGAAACTCCTCAAAGAGAAAGAGACCCTTGAGTTCGAAATCTCCCGCAGCGAGAAGATGCTTGGCAACCCAGGCTTCGTGAACAAAGCGCCGAAAGAGAAAGTCGATCTTGAGAAAGCCAAACTTGAGAAAAACAAAGCAATTCTCGAATCGCTCAAAAACAAGCTGGCATCGTTATAAAAGACTAATTGAAGAACGCTCTCAAACGAGGGCGTTTTTCTTTTTTTCTGAAAAATGAAACCGACTCCAATATATGAGAAGTGAGGAGGTGGTTTTATGAACGGAAGAGAACTCACGCTTACCGAGAGGCAGGCAATCTGCCCAGGGGAAGCGGTAGCCTTAACCGCGGTCATGGCCGTTTTGGCAATTAGCATCATCGCGGTGGTTGTCTATCGTCTTCTCAAGTCCACGAAGGGCAGCGCGAAAGTCCCTGGTGGATGGACCTTCACTTGGAATGCCAGGAACTTCGCTTGACCTTAGCTTTTCTATAGAAACAACTTTTTACAATTGAACGAAAATTCTTCACTTTTCCTATATGTGCGTGTATGATAATCACGTTGTCGCCCTCCATAGGGGCCTCAACCGCCTTTCTACGGTACCTAATTAATCACTTTGTGATTAAACCGCACGGAGCGAGTCATAAGCTAATAAGGAGGAACAAACATGTACGCCATTGTTGAAACTGGTGGCAAGCAAATCAAAGTTGAAGTCGGCGATAAGATCTTCGTCGAGAAACTTGATGCCGAAGCCGGAAAAGACGTCACTCTTGAGAAAGTCCTCTTCATCGGCGGCGAAACCAACAAGGTTGGCGATCCTTACGTCAAGGGCGCTTCCGTTGTTGCCAAAGTCGAGAAGCAGGGTTTAGGCAAGAAACTTGTCGTCTATCGTTACAAGAGCAAGGCCAATGTCCGCCGCAAACACGGACATCGTCAGCCATTCACTTGCTTGGTTGTCAAATCCATCAACGCCTAATGATAAAAGCTACATTCGTCTATTGTGACAAAGACCTTAAATCCTTAACCGTCAAAGGACACGCGAATAGCGCGCCCTATGGCGAGGACTTAGTCTGCGCCGCCATAAGCGCGATTGTCGTCGGCGGGCTCAATGCCTATACCGATGATCCGTCGATTTATGAGGCGAAAGTAGAGGAAGGCAATGTGACGCTACTTGTCAAAGGCAAGCAAAGCGTCCACGACCAGATCGTTACAGAAACGATCGAATCCCAGATTAAAGACGTCGCAGCTTCGTATCCGAAGTTCGTGACTCTAGAAAGGAAGTAGGAAGAATGAAATTCATCATTGATCTCCAGTTATTCGCCTCCAAGAAAGGCGTTTCGAGCACCAAGAACGGCCGTGATTCCGCTGGCAGAAGACTTGGCGCTAAGGTCGGTGACGGTCAGCAAGTCCTTGCTGGCAACATCATCTATAGACAAAGAGGCACCCGTATCCATCCTGGCATCAACACCGCCAAAGGTGGCGACGATACCATCTATGCCCTTATCGATGGCACCGTTAAGTTCGAACGCGTCGGCAAGAAGGGGAAGAGAGTCTCCGTCTACGCCAACTAATTCGGCTAACACTGAACTTTAACGGGTCTTTCCATAAGGCCCGTTTTTGTTTCAATAAAACAAAAAAATCGTATAATAAGTACACGCTATGAAAATCAGCATCGTCATCCCTTGCAAAAACCAGACAGCGACCTGTTTCGAAAACATCGAGAAGGTCGGACTCCCGTATTTCAACAGCCTCGGCGTTGATTACGAGTTTTTGGTTGTGCTTGACGGGAGCGACGATAAGAACGTCAGCCTTGCCCAAGGTCTTATTGAGAAATTCGATGAGCACGTCAAGCTTCTCCCTTACGAGAACAAACTCGGAAAAGGCCACAATGTCAAACATGGCTTCTTAGAAGCCGATGGCGATTACATCATGTTCATGGACGCCGATTTCGCGACCGACCTCCATATCATGGAAAGAATCCTTCCGGAAATCGAAAACTACGATGGATTCATCGCCTCAAGACGCTGCAAAGGCGCGAAGATCGAGACCAAACAGACCCTTAAGAGACGCTTCGTCAGCTGGGTCAGCCGCGTCCTTATCAGAATGCGTTTCCACCTTGGATATTCCGAGACCCAGTGCGGTTTCAAGCTTTTCAGGAAAGATCTCGCCAAAGCCTTAGCCAAACATCAGATCATCGATGGCTTTGCCTTCGATGTCGAATATCTCTATTTCTGCCATCTCAACGGATTCAGTATCAAGGAAGTTCCATGCAACTGGAACGATGGTGAGAAATCGACGATCGAGAAAGCCGCTAAGACATCAATGAATTTTATTGGTGACATGAAGCGCATCAAGAAGAACAAGAAGAACTACATCCTCTCCGAAGAGGAGAAGGAATCCTTAAAGAGAAAAGAGGCCTAACATGCTTATCGACCGTTGCGTAATCGAAGTCAGAAGCGGAAAAGGCGGCGACGGCTGCATCTCTTTTCTTCGTGACAAAAACACCGCGAAAGGCGGGCCTGACGGAGGAAACGGAGGCCGTGGTGGCTCTATCTATTTCCTTGGCAAGGCTAACCTAAACAACCTTTACAATTTCCGTCATTCCAGAACATTCATCGCACAAGATGGCGAAAAAGGAATGAAGACGATGAGATATGGCCATAATGCTGAGGACATCACAATCGAAGTCCCAGTCGGCACCATCGTCACCGAAGAAGCGACTGGCCGTGTTTTGGCCGACATCAAAGAAGAGGGCCAGAAGGTCCTTGTCGCCGAAGGCGGACGCGGAGGAAGAGGCAATGCCTGCTTCAAATCTTCCCGTCACAGAATCCCACGCATCGCCGAGAACGGACACCCAGGAGAAAAGAAACGTCTCATCCTTGAGCTTAAACTCCTTGCAGATGCCGGTCTTATCGGTTTCCCAAGCGTTGGCAAATCGACTTTCCTTAATGTCGTCAGCAAAGCCAACGTCCCAACCGCAGATTACCCATTCACTACCTTGGTCCCAAACCTTGGTGTTTGCTATCTCAAAGACGGCAGGAGTTTCGTCCTTGCCGATATGCCTGGCCTTATCAAAGGCGCCCACGAAGGCAAAGGTTTAGGAATCCAATTCCTACGCCACATCGAAAGAACGAGGATTCTCATTCATCTTGTTTCCATGTCCGGCGAAAGGGATCCATATCAGGATTACCTCGCCATCAACGAAGAGCTTAAAGCCTATAACGCTTTCCTTGAGCAGCGCCCACAGATCGTCGTCGCTTCCATGATGGATATGGAAGGGGCGGAAGACCTCAAGAAGGAATTCGACAAGAAACTTGGATTCGAATCGATTGCTTTATCGAGTTTGACCCATGAAGGTGTCGACAAGCTTCTTAAGAAAGCCATCGAACTCATCGAATCTACCCCAGAATTCCCGATCAAAGGCGTCAACGAAGCTACCAAGATGAAGGTCTATGATGCCCGTGAGATCGAAGGAAAATCCGATTATCAGATCCTCCGCGGCGAAAACGGCTGGATCATCAAAGGAGAGAAAGTCGAACGCGACGCCGCTCTCATCAATACCACGACCGACGAAGGAATCGTCCGTCTCATCCGTTATCTCGACAATATCGGCATTGAGGAAAGACTTCAGGAAGTCGGTGCCCAAGATGGCGACAAAGTCCAGATTGGGGATTTCGTCTTCGATTACACGACTTGATATATCAAGTCACATGAATTTCCTGTATAATTAATCGATGAAAGAAAACAAATTGCTGATTCCGATCCTCGCTTTAGTGGCGGTCGCCGTCTGCTTTCTGCTTTTCTTGCTATATTTCGCGGTATATCACTAGAACATGTATTACTCATTCACCGGAAAAGTCGTGAACATCGACAAAGAAAGCGTCGCCATCGCTTTGCCTAGCGGAATCGCCTACGAGCTTTTGGTTGCCCGTACATCCGATTTTGCCTACGAAGAAGAGACGACGGTTTACGTCCACGAGGTCTTCAATGAAAACGACCATTACCTCGTTGGTTTCAAAGACAAACTCGAGAAAGAGGCTTTCGAATCCCTTATCGAAGTCAAAGGCATCGGTCCAAAGACCGCGATCGTTGCTTTAGGTGCGACGAATCCTAACGATTTGATGAAAGCCATTGCTGCGAATAACACAACATTCCTTAAGAAATTACCTGGCATCGGCCCGAAAGCCGCAGCCCAGATCATCCTTGACCTCAAAGGCAGGCTTGCCGATATGGGCGGTGGTTCCAAAGCCAATCCAAACCAATACGACGAAGTGAGGGAAGGCCTCAAAGCCCTTGGCTTCAAAGTCAAAGCCATCGATGAAGCCCTTGCCTCAATCAATGAGCCTGGACTCTCTAATGAAGAGGTCCTTCGCCAAGCCCTTAAGAAACTCAAATAACCATGAAAAAGAGCGAGAACAGAGAACCTGAGCGTCTTCTAGACGCAAGAAGGGAGTCGGAAGATAGTTCAACCGATCTCACCTTGCGTCCTAAAGACCTAAAAGAATATGTTGGGCAAGACGCCC
>JAEEWP010000091.1 GCA_016287465.1 Caryophanales bacterium
TTCTCTGGGAAGTTCTTTGAGGAATAGGCTTTCTCAATAGCCCCTTTGACTTCTTCGTCAGTAAAGTCATCAAGATATGGCCTAAGGACTTTGTAGGCGAGTTCGGTGTAGGAAAGGTTGAGACACTCTTCGATCTCTAGGTGATGAATCTCCTTTGGGAGATAGAGTCCGCCATCATCGGCAATGCCAAGTAACATCGCTTCAGACGCGCTGATGAACTTTTTGTCGTCGCGTGTAGAGTAAAACATGATAAGTAATTATGTGGTCATTGAGATACATTCTCAATAACGGAACAAATAAAACCGCTTTCATTGAGAGACTAACGAGAATTCTTTCATTGTAAAGAGAAGGAGTCCGCCCATATAATCAAACTATCTCGAGGAGAAATATTCATGGAAGAAGAAGAGAAAAAGATTGAATCTGAAGAATCAGAAAAGCCGACAACCGTTACGTTTGATCTTGGAATTGTCGCGTTCTTTACGGCTTTAGGCAGCCTCGCCCTTAACTTAATATTTGCCTTCATCCTTTTGTGTGGTGCTGGTGCTGCGACCCAAGCTTTCTGCATTATTGAAGTCATCGTCTTCATCGCTGCCGTTACTTTCTACGTCATCCCGATGATCAAAGACAGAAAAGTCAAATTTGACGGAACCCTTGTCTTGCTTATCTTAGCTGCGTTGACTTTGTTCAGGTAAGGCGTAAGAAAAACCTAAAAATAAAGCCCTCATGACGGAGGGCTTTTTTGTTTAACTACACGTTAGGTTTCTTAAAAGGTGTAAAAATACACTTTTTGAATTCAACAAGGTGTAGAAACTATTTTTCTAAAAGTCGCTTCGCTATTGAGGCAGCGGCTTTTTTTCCTGCTCCCATAGCAAGGATGACTGTCGCAGCGCCTGTTACGGCATCGCCTCCAGCGAAGACGTTCTGACGAGTTGTCTCTTCCTCTTCGTTAACGATGAGGCAACCGTGTTTCTCTGTCTCAATGCCAGCGGTGGTGTTCTTGATAAGTGGGTTTGGAGAGGTACCGAGTGCCATGATAACGCAGTCAAAATCCTCTACAAATTCGCTGTCTTTTACTGGAACTGGGCTTCTTCTTCCTGAAGCGTCAGGCTCTCCAAGTTCCATTCTGATGCACTTCAAAGAGGAGACCGATCCATCCTCGCTTCCAAGAATCTCAATTGGGTTAGTAAGGAGTTCGAATTTGATTCCTTCTTCTTTGGCGTGTTCAACTTCCTCGACTCTCGCAGGAAGCTCTTTTTCTGTACGGCGATAAACGATCGATACTTCAGCACCAAGCCTTCTTGCAGACCTAGCAGCATCCATAGCAACGTTGCCTCCTCCGACAACCGCGACTTTCTTCGCATGGAAGATAGGGGTATCGCTTTCTGGGAGGTAAGCGCCCATAAGGTTAATTCTTGTTAAGAATTCGTTCGCACTGAAAACGTTCTTCAAAGACTCTCCTGGGATTCCCATGAACTTAGGAAGTCCAGCCCCTGAGCCAATGAAGATGGCTTCGTATCCTTCTTCGAAGAGCTCATCGATTGTGATGGTCTTTCCGATAACGACATTAGTCTGAATATCGACACCTAATTCCTTAAGTCCTTCGATTTCTCTAGCGACGATCTTCTTAGGAAGACGGAATTCAGGGATGCCATAGATTAAGACGCCTCCCGCTTTATGGAGGGCTTCATAAATGGTTACTTCAAAGCCTTGCTTGGCTAAGTCGCTAGCGCATGCTAAGCCGCTTGGGCCGCTTCCGACAACAGCCACTTTGTGGCCGTTGCTCTCTGGCTTAACAGCTTTGGTCTTAGAGTTCTCGTTATGGTAATCGGCAACGAATCTCTCAAGTCTTCCGATTCCGACAGGTTCGAACTTGATGCCTAATGTGCACGCGGATTCGCACTGTCTTTCCTGTGGGCATACACGTCCACAGACGGCTGGTAGGGAAGAGGATTCAGCAATAACGGAATAAGCACCTTCAAGATCGTCTTCCTTGATCTTCTTGATGAAGCCAGGGATATCGATATGGACAGGGCACTTCGTGACACATGGTTTGGTAGGGCAATTAAGGCATCTTAAAGCCTCATCTTTGGCAATGGTTGGAGAGTATCCTAAAGCGACTTCTTTGAAGTTGGTGGCCCTGATAGCAGGATCCTGAGTCGGCATTATGTGTTTCTTTGGATCAAAAGGCATAACTAGTTCGCTTTCTTATAAAGAGCGCAGGTCTCTTCTCTCTTCTTTTTCTCGAATTCGGCGTATTGGCGGCTTCTCATCATGGCCTCATCGAAATCGATCTCATAACCATTGAAGTCAGGTCCATCGATACAGGCGAATTTGGTGACTCTCTTGCCATCTTCTTTGACGAGGGTTAGACGGCACCCTCCACACATGCCAGTGCCATCGATCATGATTGGATTCATGGAGACCGTGA
>JAEEWP010000092.1 GCA_016287465.1 Caryophanales bacterium
CAAAAGAGAAGGGTTTTGCAGGCCTTTTCAAAAAGCCTCCCATTGAAGAGAGGCTAGATATAACTCAACGTGTAGGCTATAGGCAGAGCCAGGAAATTCAAAGAAGATTGAGGAGGACGTCGCCATTAGAGCAACGCACCATCGTCGCCGGAGCGTTCTTGTTCCATTCTTTCCCTTTTTCGATGGTATTCCACTCCTCCGTTGTCCCTAAATAAGCAATATCAGAAAGGTTAACGCAATTCTTGAAGAGACCTTCACCAAAGGAAGTGACGCCGGTGCCAAAAGTGACGGCGGATAAAGAAGAGCAGAGCTGGAAGGCGATTTCCCCTATCGTCGTCACCGTTTCCGGGATTTCGACCGAGGATAAACTGGAACAACCGCTGAAACAGGCGCCCCCGATTGTGGTGGCTCCATGTCCAAGATCGATGCTTGTTAAGGATGAGCAATCCAAGAAAGCACCATAGCCAATGCTCTCAACGTTATCGCCAACCTCGAAAGAGGCCAAGGAATCGCAGTTATAGAAAGCGTAGCTCGAAATCGAAGTGACCTCAGGAAGCTCAATACTCACCAAAGAAGTGCAATATTGGAAAGCGCCTTCGGAAATCGTTGTCACGGTAGATGGAAGATCGATCGACGTCAAAAGCGAGCAACCGCTGAAAGCTTTTTCGTCAATAAAGATAACGGTATCAGGAATCGAAACGCTTCCTTTTGCCTCAGGGCATCTGATGAGCTCGGTTTTGTCTTTGTCATAAAGAATCCCATCGAAAGAAGAATAATGGGCGTTCTTTGGATCGACTTCGAACGCCGTTATGTTTTCGCAGTAAAGGAAAACATTAATCCCCATCGAAGCGACATTCTCAGGGATAAGGACGCTTCCTGCTACGCCAGCGCTACTAAAAGCGTATTCGCCGATCGTGACTAGCCCATTCCCTAAGGTGAGGGCGCTGACATTGTCGCAATAAGAGAAACAGCTTTCGCCAAGAGTGACAAGGCTATCAGGGAGGACGATGCTATTGAGGGAATCGTTATAGTAGAAAGCGTAATTGCCGATTGTTTGGAGATGGTTCCCAAAATAGATATCGGTAACGTTTCTGCACGCATGAAAAGCCCGTTCCCCTATTGTTTCAACCGTGTCGGAGATATGAATCGATGAAGCGTCAAGGCACCCATAAAAAGCTCCTGAACCAATTGATTTGACGCCAAGAGGAATATTAATGGACTCAAGATGGCAATCTCTAAAGGCGGAGGCCCCAATCCTTTCTACGGTATTTGGAATGGAGATGGAGGTAACGTTCATAGGAGACCAAAGGATCTCGGTTTTCGCTTTGTCATATAAAGCGCCATTCAAAGAAGAGTAATGCTCGTTCTTGTCGCTTACGATTACACGTAATTTAGGGCAAGAAAGGAAATTGCTAGTTATGATGGAATCAATCGTTTCGGAGATGAAGACGGTCTCAAGGTTTTCGCATTTGCATATGCCTTCCATGCCAATCCCTGTCACCCCTTTTGGGATATAGATGCTTGTTATGTTATTGCATTCCGAAAAACCGCGAATGGCTATGCCGGTGACAGAGAAGCGTCCGTATGATGTGGGAAGGACCACTTCGCCTGAGATATCGCTGGATGCTGGCTTAGCGACAACGCCTACCCCATCAGCATCCTCAACAAAATTAAGCTTATCTAATGTAGGTTTGCCATGAGGAATATCGGTGACAGGAGAAGTGTATGGATCAACTGAAATAGACTCGCTTGCGGATGATTCTTGCGAGGAAACACCGCTTTCGCTAGAGATGCTTCCCGCCAAAGGAATCTCGCAAGAAGAAAGCTGCACCATAAGTGCCAAACCAAGGAGTGTCATGAATGTCTTTCTTCTCATAAGCATCGTTCTCTTGCAAAAATGATTCTCCCTTAGTATAAAACATTTCGAAAAAAAGAATAATTCGCATTTTTTGCTTTTTATTTTCGAAAAAACCCTCAAAAACGCGAAAAATAAGGGTGATTTGGTAGTGATTTTGCAAAAGACCCCCCTGTTTTTAAAGAAAACCTCATGTGCATTTTTTGCACACGAGCTATTTAGCTTCAAAAATACCTTGCTTAGAACAGCTTGCATTGTATGCGTGCATTTTTTGCACACGTACTTTTTTCAATCAGCTTTGAGAAAAGTCTCTAGCCTCAGAGCAAAAGTCTTAAGATAGTACTCTTTTCTAAGAGGGGTCATGACTTCGACATCGCCAAAAGAAGTTGGGATGCTGTTGATAAAACCGATTATCTCATCCATCTTGGAATCAACGAGTTTGGCTATCTTTTTCAATGAATGTTTTAGGTCGGGATTCTCGAATTCGACAATATCCTCATTCCTGATTCTTTTCTCATCGTCATCTTCGTAGGCAGTCAC